>NZ_CP085136.1:2535000-2862500 GCF_020616535.1 Lichenihabitans sp. PAMC28606 | reverse complement strand
AGGATCAGACAACAGCTTAGAGTTACAAGGTCGAAGGTGGGTTTCCCCATTCGGACATGTCTGGATCAAAGCCCGTTCGCGGCTCCCCAAACCTTATCGCAGCGTACCACGTCCTTCATCGCCTCTCAGCGCCAAGGCATCCACCAGATACCCTTAAGGCACTTGATCGCTCTCATTATCAATGCTCACCCCGCCTGCGCCAAAGCACAGCTGTTTATCGCGTGGGTTACAGCGTCGCTCACTCAAGAGCCGTCACGAACAGAGCCTCGGCAGACCCCTCACAACACGCATGCGTCACCAGATCGGCCAATCCATCCTTGCGGACGATCCACCAACCCCGTCAAAGCATCGATCCGTCTTTAAAGACCATTTTTTGCTTCAAACACATCCAACATCCCCACCTGCGGTCAAGCTGATAGGACACGGCCCAAAGGCCGTCGGTTCGACACGCATATCCGCCTCTCGCCCAGGGTCAAAACCCCACCACGATCAGCATGCGCCCCGAACGTTCGGATGCATTCCCTCTTCACAATGTTAAACAACCCGCCTGCAGCAGACCCCAAAGGATCACGCTCCAAGCAAAACTTTTTCCGATATGCGGATCGCTCAGCCTCGGCCCACCCCAACGGGCCGCCAAAGCGAATGGTGGAGCCTGACGGGATCGAACCGACGACATCCTGCTTGCAAAGCAGGCGCTCTCCCAGCTGAGCTAAGGCCCCGTTCCGTTCCATCAAAGCCAACAGCCAAACCGCCCGGCCTCAACGTCAACATGGTGGGCCTGGGAAGACTTGAACTTCCGACCTCACGCTTATCAAGCGCGCGCTCTAACCAACTGAGCTACAAGCCCGAACCTGATCCCCGCCACCCCAGCGAAACACCCTCCCTTGCGACAGAGGCCTCAAACCGGACCAGCGGTCCCGCATATCAATGGAAGAAAGAGAAACGTTAGACGGCGCCGACATCCCGCATTGCCGACCATGACTGGTCGTTGATTCTAAAACAGCCGAAGAGCGCCACCCGGTCCGAAAACCAGGATCGTCTGAACAGCCATCCTTAGAAAGGAGGTGATCCAGCCGCAGGTTCCCCTACGGCTACCTTGTTACGACTTCACCCCAGTCGCTGACCCTACCGTGGTCGCCTGCCCCCTTGCGGTTAGCGAAACGCCTTCGGGTAAAACCAACTCCCATGGTGTGACGGGCGGTGTGTACAAGGCCCGGGAACGTATTCACCGTGGCGTGCTGATCCACGATTACTAGCGATTCCAACTTCATGCACTCGAGTTGCAGAGTGCAATCCGAACTGAGACGGCTTTTTGAGATTTGCGCGGGGTCGCCCCGTAGCATCCCATTGTCACCGCCATTGTAGCACGTGTGTAGCCCAGCCTGTAAGGGCCATGAGGACTTGACGTCATCCACACCTTCCTCTCGGCTTATCACCGGCAGTCTCCCTAGAGTGCCCAACTGAATGATGGCAACTAAGGACGTGGGTTGCGCTCGTTGCGGGACTTAACCCAACATCTCACGACACGAGCTGACGACAGCCATGCAGCACCTGTGTTCCAGCCCCTTGCGGGAAGGATCTCATCTCTGAAAACCATACTGGACATGTCAAAAGCTGGTAAGGTTCTGCGCGTTGCTTCGAATTAAACCACATGCTCCACCGCTTGTGCGGGCCCCCGTCAATTCCTTTGAGTTTTAATCTTGCGACCGTACTCCCCAGGCGGGGTGCTTAAAGTGTTAACTGCGCCACTAAGCTGCAAGCAGCCTAACGGCTAGCACCCATCGTTTAAGGCGTGGACTACCAGGGTATCTAATCCTGTTTGCTCCCCACGCTTTCGCGCCTCAGCGTCAGTACCGGGCCAGTGAGCCGCCTTCGCCACTGGTGTTCTTGCGAATATCTACGAATTTCACCTCTACACTCGCAGTTCCACTCACCTCTCCCGGACTCAAGACTTCCAGTATCAAAGGCAGTTCCAAGGTTGAGCCTTGGGATTTCACCTCTGACTTAAAAACCCGCCTACGCGCCCTTTACGCCCAGTTAATCCGAACAACGCTAGCCCCCTTCGTATTACCGCGGCTGCTGGCACGAAGTTAGCCGGGGCTTCTTCTCACGCTACCGTCATTATCGTCGCGTGCGAAAGAGCTTTACAACCCTAAGGCCTTCATCACTCACGCGGCATGGCTGGATCAGGCTTGCGCCCATTGTCCAATATTCCCCACTGCTGCCTCCCGTAGGAGTTTGGGCCGTGTCTCAGTCCCAATGTGGCTGGTCATCCTCTCAGACCAGCTACCGATCGTCGCCTTGGTGAGCCGTTACCAACACCAACTAGCTAATCGGACGCGGGCCATTCCTTCGGCGATAAATCATTCGCCCTCAGGCCGTATTCGGTATTAGCTTAAGTTTCCCCAAGTTATTCCGAACCGAAGGGTATGTTCCCACGTGTTACTCACCCGTCTGCCACTCACCTTGCGGTGCGTTCGACTTGCATGTGTTAAGCCTGCCGCCAGCGTTCGTTCTGAGCCAGGATCAAACTCTCAAGTTGTAGGCTTCAATAAAGAAACCATCGAGAATTTGCTCCGGCTAAGTCATCATTACACCCCTTCACAGAGGTCTCTCTTGACGAGTAACCCAGATCTCTCACAACCCAACCTTAGCAAAACTAAGCCAGATCCTAAGAAACCCAGATGTAACGTAGACCGCCAGATTATCCCATTCGATCGATTGCTCGATCCGCAAGGATATCAGACGCCGCCTACGTTTCTCTTTCTTCCGATTCAAATGTCAAACAGCGAAACTCAAGACGAAAAGTACCCCAGCCAACAGACCAAAATACCCAAACGACAAAATCCAACACCCCAGGGCCCTACCCGGTCGATACCCCCACAAAAGAATGCAGAAGATGGATCATCGCCGCCGCAGAACCAAACCTCGTTGGCCCCGCCGTCGATGACCGTCTTCTAGGGAAAGCCGCCGAGCCTGTCAACACAATCGGCCGAGCCAGACTGGATAGCAGGGTTGCATGAAGCTCTCTTGACAGACCGCATGACAATCATGGCCGCGCAACGGGCCTGCGCCCACGCTGCCGGGTCACAGAGACCAACGCCGACCCGTGCTCATCACGAACTGCAGCCTTTGCTCATGTCGCCGACGTTGTCGTCCCTCGATTGAGCGATCCCTGATCGCTGTCATCAAGATGCTCCGGCATGAGCACGCCCGGCCAGCTTAGAACTAGAACAATATCGCTTTGGAATTACTCGAATTAAACCTTGTGCTCTTATTGCGTCTTCGTAAGACGATCGCTGATTTTTCCCGAATTATAGATTGATTTCTAGCCTCATTGTTGAAAGTAACATTCCCGACTGAAGATCTACGACAATTTATAGTCGATCAAAACTGGGAATTTCCATGACGGCCGCGAAGCGAAAAAATGGACGATCGACGCTGCCGAGGGGCCGTGCCTCCGCGACACTCTGGGGGCGACCCGTCGCCGTCATGCTCGTGCTCGGCTCGACCGCAGTCTCGGCCCAGACGGCCGTCCCGCAACCCCAGACGGCTGTCGGTAGAACCGTCGAACTCGACACCGTCGAGGTCAAAGGCAAAGCAGTCCAAAGCGCAACGGGCCCGATCGACGGTTATGTGGCGACCCAAAGTGCCGCCGGCACCAAGACCTCGACGGCCTTGATCGAAACACCGCAAGCCATCGCGGTCGTCGGCGCCACGCAAATCCGCGATCAGCGGGCCACCAGCATCGATGAGGCGACCCGCTATTCGCCCGGTATCCACTCTCAGACCTTCGGGTCGGATAGCCGAAACGATTGGTTTCTGATCCGGGGCTTTACCGAACAGACGACCGGCTATTATCTTGATGGGCTGCAGCTTTATTCGTCGGCCTTTGCGACCTGGAAGCTGGAGCCCTGGAACCTCGAGCGGATCGAGATCGTGCGCGGTCCGGCCGCGACCCTCTATGGCGGCGGCGATCCGGGCGGCCTCATCAACGCGGTGAGCAAGCGACCCACCTTCACGACGTTCGGCACTGTCGAGGGCGGAATCAATCAATATGGCAACGTCTATGGCGCGGTGGATCTCGGCGGCGTCGCGGGCGACAAGGGCCAATGGTCCTATCGCTTCAACAGCATCGGCCGGATCGGCGACACGCAAACCGACCATACCAGCAACGACCGCGCCTTCGTGGCGCCCAGCCTGACCTATCGGACCGGCGACGGCACCACGTTGACACTGCTGGCGCAGTATCAGCACGATTATACCAACAGCCAGAACTTCCTGCCCTATCAGGGTACCGTGGTCGCGGCGCCGTTCGGCCGCATCCCGACGCATCTCTTCACCGGCGATCCAAGTTCCGATCGGTTCACGCGCGACCAGACGATGCTCGGCTACGAGTTCGAGCATATCTTCAACCCGAATGTCACGTTCCGTCAGAACGTGCGCTACAGCCATCTCGACGTGAACTTTCAATCGGTTTACGGCGGCGGCTACGCCAGCACCCCGACCGCGACGAGCGCCGAACTGCAGCGCTATAATTTCGTGACGCGGCCCAGCGTCGATATGGCAGAGGCCGACAACCAAACCGAGGTGCGCTTCAACACCTATGCGTTGCAGCATATCGCGCTGTTCGGCCTCGATCTGAAACACTACGACCTGAAGGACACCCAAGGGTTCGTCTTCGGCACTCCGCTCAACCTGCTCAACCCGGTCTATGCGGCTTCGACGCCGCCGAGCTCGCGCTACATCGCCTCGAATACGATCCAGGATCAGGTCGGGCTCTACGCGCAGGATCAGATCAAGCTCGATCGCCTGACTCTCGTGCTCTCCGGGCGGCAGGATTACGTCAACACCAATTTCACCAACAAGCTGGCGCTCGCCAGCAGCACAGACAGCAACGAAAGCGCCTTTTCGGGCAAGGTCGGCGCGATCTACAATCTCGATTTCGGCCTCGCGCCCTACGTCAGCTACTCGACATCCTTCAGCCCGATCGTCGGCACCAATACGGCCACCAGCAAGCCCTATAGCCCCGAACATGGCGAGCAGGAGGAAGTGGGCCTAAAGTATCAGTCGCCGGTCCTGCCGGTGACGGCCAGCATCGCCTTCTTCAACCTGACCCGCGACAACGTGCTGACGACGGACCCGAACAACGTCCTGAATTCGGTGCAGACCGGACAGCAGCGCTCGCGCGGACTCGAACTCGACGCCACCGCAACATTGGCGGACGGCCTCAGCCTGATCGGCGCCTATACGGTCTACGACCTGTCGATCACCCGCGACCTGAACCCGGCCAATATCGGCAAGCTGCCGACCAACACGCCCGAGCAATTCGGCTCACTGTGGCTCGACTATACCCTGCAGGACGGCAATTTCCGCGGCCTCGGCTTCGGTGCTGGCGCGCGTTACGTCGGCCGCTCGTATGCGGATGCCGCCAACCTGTTCCAGGTGCCGTCCTATCTGCTCGGCGATGCGGCGATCCACTACGATCGCGATCATTGGCGTGCCGCCCTCAACGTCTCGAACTTTACAGACGAGACCTATGTGGGGTCGTGCTCCAGCACATCGGCCTGCTTCTATGGCGATCGCCGCAAGATCACGGCGTCGCTGGCCTATCGTTGGTGATGGTAGCTCGCGCGCTGCGCGGCCCGGTCGCGGTGCGGGGCGAGGCGTTGGACGCCCCTGCGCCGCTGCTGCGCGCCGACGGTGCGGGCCTGACGATCGAGGGGCGCTCAATTTTATCGTCCGTCGATCTCGCGTTTCCGCGCGGCCGGATGGTCGGCATCATCGGGCATAATGGCTCGGGCAAGTCGACGCTGCTGAAACTGTTGGCGCGCCAGATCCAGCCGACCGTCGGCCGGATCATGCTCGGTGACGCGGCGCTTCCCGGCTTAGGCGCGCGGGCCTTCGCCCGGCAAGTCGCCTACCTGCCTCAAGCCATTCCGATGCAGACCGGGCTGACCGGCCGTGAACTCGTGGCGTTCGGCCGCTACGCGTGGCACGGCCCACTCGGCCGCATTGGCGCCTCCGGCCATGCCGCCATCGCCGAGGCCGTGCGCCTGTCCGGCACCGCGTCCTTCGCCGATCGCCTCATCGATCACCTGTCGGGCGGGGAGCGCCAACGCGTCTGGATCGCCATGCTGATCGCGCAGGAGAGCGGCTTCCTGCTGCTCGACGAACCGATCGCGGCGCTCGATCTCGCCCATCAGATCGAGGTGCTGGGCGTGCTGCGCTCGCTCTGCGCCATCCGCAATGCGGGCGTGATCCTGGTGCTGCACGACATCAACATGGCGGCGCGGTTCTGCGACGAGATCGTGGCGCTGCGGGCCGGCACCGTCGCGGTCCAAGGCGCCCCTTCCGCGATCATGCGGCCGGATGTGCTGCAAAGCATCTACGACATCCCGATGCGGGTCCTGACCGACCCGGCCAGCGGCGCGACGTTCGGCATGCCGACCTGATGCGTGGGTCTCGATCCGTGAGCCGGAGGGCAGCGATCGGCGGCGGCATCGCCGCCCTGACGAGCCTTGGCGCGACCGGCCCAGGCCGGGCGGATGCGTCGCATCCCACCCCGACCGTCGTGGCGCTGGATTGGGCGCTCGCCGCAACCGCCGTCGCGCTCGAGGCCGATCTCGTCGGCGTTGCCGAGCGGGGGGCCTATCGGCGATGGGTCGGCGCACCCGCGCTACCGCCCGAGGTCGCCGAGCTCGGCCTCCGCACCGCGCCCAATCTGGAAATGCTGACGGCGCTGCGACCCGGCCTGATCCTGATCAATGCCCTCAACGAGGGCGAGCGGCCGCGTCTCGAGACCATCGCGCCCTGCTTTTCGAATATGATCTATACGCCCCAGCATCGGCCGATCGAGCGCGCCATCGCGACCACGCGCGCTCTCGGAGCCCTCCTCGATCGCGCCGACCAAGCCGTGGCGATGCTCGCCCATGCGGACACGCGATTCGAGGCCGCACGCAGGCGGCTCGCCAGCACAGGTCGTCGCCGCCCCATCCTGCCGGTCAGCTTCGTGGACGCACGCCACCTTCGCGTCTACGGCGCCGGCAGCCTGTTCGAGGATGTGACGCGACGGGTCGGGCTCACGCCCGCATGGATGCGCGACACCAACCCGTGGGGTTTTGCGACTGTCGGCATCGAAGCGATGCTGGATTGCGTCGATTGCGACATCCTGGTGATCGAGCCGACCCCGCCCTCGGCCCGCGCGTCCCTCGATCGGCCCGGGCTTTGGACGAGCCTGATCGCGGCCGGCCGCAATCGCGTCATCAGCGTCCCTCCCGTCTGGGCTTTCGGGGATATGACGGCGGCGGCGCGTTGCGCCGATCTCCTCGCCGACGCGTTCGCGCCGATCGGAGGCGCCCATGCGGGTTGATCGGACGTCTTGGCGGGCCGACGCTCTCACGGCCGCGCTCTGCCTCGCGGCCCTCGTGCTTGTCGCCTTGCGCTTCTCCCACCAACTGGCCCCCGCGGCGTGGATCGTGGCCGCAATCCACCCGTCAGCCGGCAATGCCGACGCCTTGGTGTTCCACTTCAGCAGCTTGCCCCGGCTGGCGGTCGCCGCCATGTGCGGGGCCGCCCTCGCGCTGTCGGGCGCCATGTTCCAACACGTGCTCGGCAATCCGTTGGCTTCGCCGACCCTGCTCGGCGTCTCGGCCGGCGCGCAACTGGCGCTCCTGGCCGCGACGGTGCTGGCACCGGCATGGCTGGCCGACCAGCACGAGGTGGTGGCACTTGTCGGAGCCGGCCTCGCGACCGCAACCGCATTCGGCATCGCGGCGCGGCAGCGCTTCTCCTCGCTCGGCTTGATTCTAGCGGGGCTTCTCGTCGGCTTGTTCTGCGGCGCGGTCGGGGGTCTGCTCAAGCTTTTCCATCAGGAGGAGATCGGCGCGATCTTTTTGTGGGACGGGGGGTCGCTCGCCCAGCAGGACTGGTCGGTCGCCGCCGCGCTCTGGCCGCGCCTTCTCGTTTTTACACTTGCGGCAACCTTCATGCTCCGGCCGATGCGCCTCCTTGGCTTGGCGGATGACAGCGCGCGCGGCCTTGGCGTCTCCCTGGCGTTTTTTCGCACCCTTTGCCTGAGCGTCGCGGTCTGTCTTGCGGCCAGCGTCACGGCCGCCGTGGGCCTGATCGGGTTCGTCGAAATCGCGGCGCCATTCATCGCGCGGCTGGCCGGCGCCCGAACGCTCGGACATCGCATGATCCTGTCGGCCTTGATCGGCGCGGCCCTGCTGGTGCTGGTCGACGAAGCCGTGCAGGCCTTCGACCGTTTCGGCGGGATCAGCCTGCCGACCGGGGCCGTGACGGCGCTGCTGGCCGCGCCGCTCTTGCTGCTCCTGCTCTCCCGCTTGAAGCCGGAGCCCGAGGCGGCGGTGCAGATCGGCATGAGCGGTCGTACCAAGACCTCCGCAATCAGGGTCCTGCTGGTTCTCACGGTCGTGGTGCTGGCCGCCATCGCTTTCTCGACCCTGGTCGGTCGTGTCGGATCCGGCTGGTCGATTGCCTCATCGGCCGATTGGGCGGCGCTCGCGCCCTGGCGGCTGCCCCGCACGATCGAGGTCTTCGCGGCAGGCGCCATGCTGGCGACCGCCGGCGCGTTGCTGCAACGCTCGACCGGCAATCCGATGGCAAGCCCTGAAGTTCTCGGCATCGGGGCCGCCGTGGTGGCCGGCCTCGCGGTGGCGCTGGTGGTCAGCGCCGCCCCATCCCGCCTGTTTCTTCTCGTCGCCGGCTCGGCCGCAGCCTTCGCCTTGACCGCGATCCTGATCTGGCGCGGCAGCCGGACCGGGTTCTCGCCCGGCCATCTGGTGCTGACGGGGCTGTCGCTGGCGGCTGCCCTGCAATCGATCATTGCGATCGCGCTCGCCGCAAATGATCCCCGCTCCGCCATTCTGCTCGGCTGGATGGCCGGCTCGTCGGCGTCGGCCGACACCGCATCGGCCGGCGTCACCCTGCTGCTCGCCGCGATCCTCATGCCACTCGCGCTGTTGTTCGCCCGAAGCCTCGATCTGCTGCCCCTTGGGGATGGTGTCGCGCAGTCGTTGGGGGCGGCCCCCGGCCCGGCTCGCTTCGGCATTCTGGCCTTGGCCTCGGTGCTGACCTCGGCCTCAGTGCTTGCGGTCGGCCCGTTGACCTTCGTCGGCCTCATGGGGCCGCATCTCGCGCTTCGCCTCGGATGTCGCCGCGCCGTCACGCATCTGACGGGTTCGGCGCTGACGGGCGGCTTGGTCATGGTGCTGGCCGATTGGCTCGGCCGCGTCGTGATCGCGCCGTTCGAGGTGCCGGCCGGCCTCGCGGCCGCCCTCATCGGGATCCCTTACCTGGCCATCACCTTGCTGCGGCGAGTGCCCTCGACATGACACGTCGCTTCGGGACCGCACGAGCTGAAACCGCAGCACACGACTTTTCACAGGACGACCTTCGACCATGAGCAACACCCCTCCTCACCCGACAGCCAACAGCGCAACCGGACATCCGACGCTCACGGCACCGCCGATGCGTTCGGTCTGGCAGACACGTTTCAAGATCGTCGTGCTGGCTGGATTGCTGATCGGCGGCGCGTGCGACGGGATCGTAATGGCGCAGACGCAGCCCGCACCCGCCGAGGCCGCCGTGCCGGCCCAGTCATCGCCGACGCTGCCGACCGTCCCGACCGCGCCCGCGATCCCGATCGAGACTCAAACGCCCATAGCCACGCCTCCCACAACGATGGGAATCGGCGGCTTGCCGCATGATCTGTCGCCCTGGACCATGTTCCTGAACGCCGACATCGTGGTCAAAGCCATCATGGTGGGGCTCGCTCTCGCGTCGCTGGCGACCTGGACGATCTGGATCGCCAAGAGCCTCGCCTTGGCGGCAGCCCGCCACCGCGCGACCCGGGCCGTACGTGCGCTGCTGCAAGCCCGCAGCCTTGCCGATCTCGCGACCGAGCGGGAGAGCGGCAGCTTGCGCGGCGGACCCGTGGCGGCCCTGGTCCATGCGGCCCAGCACGAGCGGGATCGCTCGGCCGATCTGCCGCCCGACGGCATCAAGGAGCGGGTCGCGATCGCGCTGTCGCGCGTCGAGGCCCGCGCAGGCCGGGCGATGAACAAGGGCACCGGGCTGATCGCGACGATCGGCGCAACCGCCCCGTTCGTCGGGTTGTTCGGCACCGTCTGGGGCATCATGAATGCCTTCGTGGGCATCAGTCAGGCCCATACGACAAACCTTGCCGTGGTGGCGCCCGGCATCGCCGAAGCTCTGCTGGCCACCGCGATCGGCCTCGTGGCCGCTATCCCGGCCGTCATCATCTTCAACAGTTTTGCGCGCGGGATCGCGGGCTATAAAGCGATCCTCGCGGATGCGTCGGCCGAAGTGCTGCGTCACCTCTCGCGCGACCTCGACCGGCGCGAGGCCCACGACTCGGGTCGCCGGCCCTTGGCGGCGGAGTAGACCCGTGGCGGTCCGTCTCAGCGATCCGGGTGACGAGATCGGCGAAATCGCCGACATCAACGTCACGCCGTTCATCGACGTCACCCTCGTGCTGCTCATCATCTTCATGGTGGCGGCGCCACTCTCGACCGTGGATGTCGCGGTGGATCTGCCAACCTCCAACGCGCAGCCCCAGCCGCGCCCCGACAAGCCCCTGTTCGTCACGGTCCGACAAGATTTGTCCCTGGCGCTCGGCGACGACACTGTGCCGCGCGGCGCAATCCAACTCCGGCTCGACAACGAGACGGGTCGCGACCGGGAGCGGCGCATTTTCGTGCGCGCCGATCAGGCCATCTCCTACGGCGATCTGATGGGGGTCATGAACCTGCTGCGCGGCGCCGGCTATCTCAAAGTCGCACTCGTCGGGCTCGAGGATACCGGTGCAACGCCGGCTACCCAGGCTCCCGCCCCGGCCGCCCTAGCGCCCAAGGCGGCGACGCCGTGAACCCGGATGGCCTGGAGGGATCGAGCCGTTTCGCTGGGGCGCTGCGTTGGGGCGGCGCGATCGTGCTGGTGGCGGGATTGCATGCGGGGGCCGGCTATTGGGCGCTGACCCATCAGATCGTGCGAAGCGAGCCGCCGGATGCACCCCTTGGCATCATGATCGACCTCGAGCCCGTGTCGGTGTCGCAAAGCGCGCCGCTGCCGAGTGCCAGTCTGGCGTCGGGCGAGACCGCGACGCCGCAAGAGGCGGCACAGCCCGAACCAGCACCCGAGCCAACTCCGCGGCCGGCAGTAACTCCCGAGCCCGTCGCGCCAGCGCCGATCGCACCGCCGGAGCCGCCGCCCACCGAGCCGCCGCCTGCGGTTCAAACTCCCGATCCCCCGATGGAGGCTCCCAAACCATTGGAGACGCCATCGGTCGAACAGCCGCCCATCGAGACACCGCCCCTCAGTCTGCCGGTCCAGGAACAGAAAAGCGACGCCGTGCTGACGCCGCCTCAGCCCAAACCGAAACCCGCACCGCAACCCAAACCGAAACCAGATCCGCGCAAGCTGGCCGAAGCGGCAGCGGCCCGCGAGGTCGCGACCAAGCGGCGCGAGGCGGTTCGCAAGGCGAGGGCGCAGGCGCGCGAGCAAGCCCGGGCTCAACACCAAGCGGAGGCGCGGGAGAGCGGAGGACAAGCGACCCAGGCCGCATCGGCCAGCAGCGCGTCGTCCGGTGCCTCGGTGTCATCCTGGCGCGGCGAGGTCGTGGCGCATCTCAACGCCTACAAACCCCCGTCCCCCGGCGGCAGCGGGACCGTGCGGATCGCCTTCTCGGTCGACCGCAACGGTCGCGTGCTGTCGGCCAGCCTCGCGGGCGGGTCGGGCGACAGCGCCCTCGACGAGGCGGCGCTCACCATGGTGCGGCGGGCCAGCCCGGTGCCGCCCCCGCCGACAGAGATGGGCGGCCGGGTCAATCTGACCGTTCCGGTTCGCTTCACGGCGCGATAGGCGAGCCGATGTGGATGAGAGACGAGACATGACCAGCCTCGACGACGTCTTTGTTGGCGACCTCGCCTGGTTGGCGGAGCGCTTCGTCATCGGACCAGCCGGGACGCCCGCCGCCGAGATGCTCGACCCCGATAGACTCGGCTCCTGCATCGATCGCTTTCAGCGCCACCACGGCGCTGCGGAACGCTCGGCGGCCGCGTCGCTTTGGAGCCAATTCTATTTTGGCGGCCTGATCGTCCCCACGGTCATGGCCGGCATGGCGCTCGACCGGGTGCTGCCGTTGCGGATCGATGGCCTTCGGCTGGATCTCTGCCCGGAGAGTGGCGTTCCACTGCGGTTCCGGATGGATCGTACCGCAGATGGCAAAGCAACCCCGACTGTCCGCGCGACCCTGGCGCCGATGCTCGAGGGGCATGTCGCCCCTCTGATCGACGCTCTGCGCGGCGTCACCGGATTATCGCGCCGCCTGCTCTGGGAAAATGCCGGCTGGTCTCTGTTCTGGGCTTTGGGCGAGGCCGTCCGCCGCGCGCCGGAGCGACAGGACGAGATTGACGCGCTCCTGGCAGACCCGTCCTGGCCGGATGGTGGTCGCGCGCTCATCGCACACATGAAACGCGACATGCGCCAAGTCGGGGCCGTGCAAGCGCGTCGCGTCTGCTGTCGACGTTATCTCGTGCCTGGGTTCCAGCGCTGCGCCGCGATATGCCCGCTGGCCGACGGCCTGCTCAGTGAAAGAGAATGCCCCGCGCAAAGATCAGCATGAATCCCGCCAGGATCACGGCCGCGACCATCAAGACCCGTTTCAGGATATCGCCGAACCGCAGGGGCGGGTTCGGAAAAAACTGCCCCTCGTCGATCGGCGCACTCAGATGTGGCAGCACCTGCACGTCCGGCCGATAAACCGGCTCGAACAGCTCGATGTCGCGATGAGGGTCCGAGGGATCGGGCAAGAGTGGGTCACGCGGCTAAGGGATCGGCTGCAGCCGAAACCCTAGTGGGTTTCGGTCTCGTTGGGAAACGCCTCGTCGAGGATCACGACCACGAGCGTGCGCGGCCCATGGACGCCCTCGACCCGGTTGAGCTCGATATCCGATGTCGCGGACGGCCCCGAGATGAAGGTCAGTGGTCGGCCCGCCGCGACCGACGGCTGCATCCGTTCGACCGCTTCGGGAACCAGCCCGAGGATCGCCGACGCCTCGACGAAACAGAGATGATAGTCGGGCAACAACGTCAGCTTGCGGCGGCCCTGGCCGACGCCATGGTCGAGCACCAAGGTTCCGGTTTCGGCGATCGCGCAGGCGCAGGTCGTCAACACGCCGTCGCAGGCCGCGATCGTGGCATTGTCGAGCCCGTCGTCACGGAGCAGATCGAACCCTTCGGGCGCGAGATCGACCGGAAAATCCGCCGGCAGAGCGAGGCGGACGAGACCGGCTTCGGCAAGGATGCGGGCCGCCCGCGCGGGGGCTTCGGCGCGAGTCGCGCGTTCGACCCTCACCTTATAGCCACGCGCCCGCTCCGTGAAGCGGTCCAGCAGCGCCGAATGGTGTTCGGTGGATCGCTGGCGAAAGCGCCACGCCTCTGGGTCGGTTTCGATTTCGGGAACATCGACCAGAGCCTGCCGGATGCGGCCTAGAATGGCGTCTTTGGCGCTCGTCATCGATCGCGCGCCTTCCACCATTCGCGGAACGACTGCTTGGCGATGGGCGTCAGATCCCGCATCGCGGTCCACCCCGCTAGCGGCCCCGGCAAGGACTTGATGGCCCCGTCGCGCATGAATGGCACCTGCCCGATCGCGGCCGCCTTGTGGGCGAGCGCGTAGAGACGCGGGCTCTCGAAAACGCGCGCCATGGCGGCCATCACCAAGGCTTCGCCATCGAGCGCGGTCTTGGCGCGCCGCGCCGCCACCACCTTGCCGCGCAAGTGTACGAGGATACGGGGAATGTCGATCTTGACCGGGCAGACCTCGTAACATGCCCCGCAGAGCGATGAGGCGAACGGCAGACTATCGGCCGGGCTCGGCGGCGCATTCATCTGCGGCGTCAGGATCGCACCGATCGGGCCGGGATAGGTCGATCCATAGGCACGACCGCCGGTCCGCTCATAGACCGGACAGATGTTGAGGCAGGCCGAGCAGCGGATGCAATTCAGCGTGTCGCGCGCCGGCTCGTCTGCCAAGACGTCGCTGCGACCATTGTCGAGCAGAACGAGGTGGAACTCCTCCGGCCCCTCGCCGGCGCGAGTTCCGGACCAGACCGAATTATAGGGGTTCATCCGCTCGGCCGTGGAGGAACGCGGCAACAACTGCAGAAAAGCCGACATATCGGCCCAGCGCGGGATGACCTTTTCGATGCCCATGATCGAGATCAGCACGCGCGGCAGGGTCAGGCACATGCGGCCGTTGCCCTCGGATTCGAAGATCGCGACCGAGCCGGTCTCGGCCACGGCGAAATTGGCGCCGCTGATCGCGTAAGGCACGGTCAGGAATTTCTGCCGGAGGTAGCGCCGGGCCGCGTCGGCGAGATCGCGCGGCTCGTCGGTCAGATGCTCGGTATCGGGCAACTCCCGCTTGAAGATCTCGCGGATCTCGGCGCGGTTGCGATGGATGGCCGGAACCAGGATGTGGGACGAGCGATCATGCCCCTTCTGGACGATGACCTCGGCGAGATCGGTCTCGATCGGCTCGATGCCGCGCGCCGATAGAGCGCCGTTGAGGCCGATCTCGTCGGTCGTCAACGACTTGATCTTCAGCACCTCCTTGGCCTGATGCCCGGCCAGGATGTCGCCGACGATGCGGTTCGCCTCTTCGCCATCGCGCGCCCAATGAACCGTGCCGCCCGCCGCCGTGACACTGGCTTCCAGCGTCAGCAGGTGGCGGTCGAGGTGGCGCAAGGTGTCGCGCTTGATGGCGTAGCCGGCGTCGCGCAGGTCCTGCCAATCCGGCATTTCGGCCACCACCGCCTTGCGTTTGGCCCGGATCGTGTTGGTGGCCTTGCCGATGTTGCGGCGGAGTTGGCTGTCGCGCAGCGCGTCGCGCGCAGCGGCCGGAAACGCCCGCTCGACGATGATGCCGGGGCTGTCGACACTCATGCGGCGACGCCTCCTTCGACCGATGCGAGGATTTCGGCGAGATGCAGCGTGCGACGGCCGGACCGCTCGCGCGACAACCCACCCGCGATATGCATCAGGCAGGAATTGTCGACCGCCGTGCAGATCTCGGCTTGTGTGCCGCGGATCGCGGCGAGCTTGTCGGTCAGCATCGCGATCGACGTATCGGCATTCTTGATCGCGAAGGTGCCGCCGAAGCCGCAACATTCGTCCGCACGGGGCAGTTCCACGAAATCGAGACCTCGAACATGCGACAGCAGCCGGGTCGCCGCATCACCGAGGCCGAGGCCCCGCAACGAGTTGCAGGTGGAATGATAGGTCACGCGATGCGGGTAGTAAGCGCCGACATCCTCGATGCCGAGCTTTTTGACCAAAAATTCGGCGAACTCGAAGGTTCGTGCGCCGAGATCGGCGATCCGCGCGATCAGCTGCTGGTCGCCCGTGGCGGCCGCGAGCCGGGGATAGGCCACGCGCACCGTCACGACGCAGGAGGACGAGGGGCACACGATGGTTTCGGCATCGGCGAAGACATCGGCGAAACGCCGCATCAGCGCGGTCGCTTCGGGGCCATAGCCGCTGTTGTTGTGCATCTGCCCGCAACAGGTCTGTTCGAGCGGAAACGCGACCTCGTGGCCGAGACGTTCGAGGACCGACACGACGGCTCGGCCGGTCTGCGGAAACAGCATGTCGTTGAAGCAGCTGATGAACAACGAGACCTTCAAGCTTGCCCCTCCGCTGCCGCATAGACGACCGTTCTTCGTATCGCTCGCCTTACCGCGCCAAGCCACCGCCCACAAGAGTGCCCCAATGGTTGCCGGACCTGGACCCGGCATGCCATTGACGACATCTGGTCGCATCCCGGCACGTCGTTCGCGGCGCCTGGGATCGCGCGTCGTGTTTTGCTGGTCGGACGCGGGGCGGATGGTGGGCCGCGCGATGAGGCTAACGGATCGAGACGAGACATGCAGGTGGAACGGGGCCCGGACGGCGATTATCTGATCGATCCGGCAATGCTGGCGGCCAAATTCGGGCTACCGCTCGAGCGGTTCCGGCAGAAAAATCGTATTGGTCAGGTCACGAGTCTCGTCGAGGCAGGCGAGGGAGACGATGCCGGCACCCATCGGCTTACGGTGCGCTGCGGCCGGCAGGTGTGGCGGGCCGTGATCGATGACCAGCATGTCATCCTTCAGGACGAGATGATCGGCTGATGGGCGGTCCGCAGATCCCAAGCCCGGCCGATCTGCCTGCCAGTCTCCGGATCGATGCCGCGGCACGGCGGGTCTGGCTGTCGCCGTCCGATCCCGGCTTTTTTCGCGACCCCTACCCCGCCTATGCGGCGATCCGCGCAGCCTGCCCGGTCTTCTTCTGGGAGGATTACGGTCAGTGGTGCTTCACCGGCCATGGCGCGGTCGGCGCCTTGTTCCGCGACCGGCGTTTCGGCCGCGAGATCACCCATGTGGCGAGCCGCTCTGCGCTGGGTTGGCCGGACCACCCCGATCACGTCGAGCCCTTCTATGCCTTCGAGTTCAACTCGATGCTGGAGCGCGAGCCGCCCGTCCATACCCGGCTGCGGGCGCTGGTCAACCGGGCTTTCGTGTCCCGGACGGTCGAGCGGCTCCGTCCGCGCGTGGCAGCGCTGACGCACCGCCTGATCGACGCCTTCTCGGGCGACATCATCGACCTTCTTCCGGCCTTTGCCGAGCCAATCCCGGTGACGATCATCGCCGAGATGCTCGGCGTTCCGGTCGAGGCCGCGCCGCAATTGCTGAGGTGGTCGCACGAGATGGTGGCGATGTATGCCTTTGGCCGCACGCGAGCCATCGAGGACCGTGCCGTGGCGGCGACGCTGGCGTTCAGTTCCTTTATGCGCGAGCATGTGGCGGCGCGGCGCGGCAAGCCCGGCGACGACATCCTCACGCTGCTGCTGGCCGCCGAAGCCGACGGCGACCGATTGAGCGAGGACGAACTCGTCACCACCGCGATCCTGCTGCTGAATGCGGGGCATGAGGCGACCGTTCATGCGATCGGCAACGGTGTCGCCGCCATTCTGCGCTCGGCCCTCGATCCGAAGCATCTGTTCCGCAACCCGGAGCGAACCAACGCGACCGTCGAGGAATTGCTACGGCTGGATCCGCCGCTTCACATGTTCTCGCGTTACGCGTTAGAGCCGATGACGGTGGCCGGGGTCGACCTGAAACTCGGCGACCGGATCGGCCTGTTGATCGGCGCCGCCAACCACGATCCGACCATCTATCCCAGCCCGGAACGGCTCGATCCAGACCGCGCCACCGTGCCGCATGTGGCGTTCGGAGCCGGCCTTCATTTCTGCATCGGCGCGCCATTGGCTCGCCTGGAATTGCAGGTGGCATTGCCGATCCTGTTCGAGCGCCTGCCGGCGGTGAAACTGGCGGCGCCGCCGGTTTATGATGACCGCTACCATTTTCACGGGCTGGAGAGCCTGCGGCTGCGAATCGGCGCTGTACATCCGGTGCGTTCGACGTAACCTGACTTCAGCTCGGCGCCACCGAGCCACGTGACGGCCATCAAGTGCCGAACGAGGGAGGACACACATGAAGTCGATCTGGCTTGCGGCCACTGCCGCGGGAGCCCTGCTGGCTGCCACCACCGCTTATGCTCAATCCGCCGATCCATCGACCCCAGCCGCGCCGACCAGCAATGGCGCGGATTCGGCCGGCATGAAGAAGCTCGAAGATTTCCATTCGACCGGGGCCAAGACGATTCCGGTCGTGCCGCAGGGTGGTGCCAAGGCCGACGCGATCAAGAAGACGCTCGCGACCATCAAGCTGCCGCCAGGCTTCAAGATCAGTCTCTACGCCCAGGTCCCAGACGCGCGCATGATCGCGGTCGGCCCGCAAGGCGTCGTGACATTCGTCAGCACGCGCAAAACCAAGGTCTACGCCCTCACTGATCGGGCGAAGACCGGCATGGCGGACGACGTCAAGGAATTCGCGCCCACGGTCGAGATGAAGATCCCGAACGGCCTCTGTTTCTCGAAGGATGGCATTCTGCACATCGTCGAGCAGAACCGCGTGCTGGCCTTCCCGGCGGCCGAGTTCTTCTACGAAAGCCCCGATGTCGCGGTCGCGACTGTGGTCAAGCAGGGCGACCTGATCCCGTCCACCGAAGAAAGCTTCAACCATTCGGCACGGGTGTGCCGCATCGGACCGGACAACAAGCTCTATATCGCGCTTGGGCAGCCCTATAACGTCTATGCCAAGGACAAATACGACATCTACTACAAGGCCGGGATGGGCGGCATCATCCGAATGGATCGCGACGGCAGCAATCGCGAAGTCTATGCCCACGGCATCCGCAACTCGGTCGGGATGGACTTCAACCCGAAAGACAAGACCCTCTGGTTCACCGACAACCAGGTCGATGGCATGGGCGATGACCAGCCCGCGGGCGAGATCAACCACATCACCAAGGCCGGCGAAAACTTCGGCTTTCCCTGGTACGGTGGCGGCCACACCCGGACGGTCGAATATAAAGACGAGACGCCCCCCGCCGATGTGGTCTTCCCGGTCGCCGAGGAAGTGGCGCATGCGGCCGACCTCGGCATGATGGTCTACACCGGCAAGATGTTCCCGAAGGAGTATCAGGGCGCGATCTTCTCGGCTCAACACGGGTCGTGGAACCGCACGGAGCCGGTCGGCGCACGCGTGATGGTCACCAAAGTCACGGCGGACGGCGCCGCGCCGGAGGGCTCAAAGCCGTTCGCGGAGGGTTGGCTCGACGAGGATGGTGAATATACCGGCCGCCCGGTCGACGTCGCACAGATGCGGGACGGTTCGCTTCTGGTTTCGGACGACCTTGCCGGCGCGGTCTACCGGATCACCTACGAAACGCCCTAATCGGCGCAGGCGCACGACAAAGCGTCATCAACCCATCAGGAGCCGGGCCGTTCTCCCAAGGGAGGCTGCCCGGCCCCGTTTTTCGATCTGAAGGGACAATGGCATGAGGGCTCGCACGCTGCGGCAAATGACACTCGGTCTGGTGGTCGGCCTGCTATCGTTATCAGCGCCGGCCCGGGCCGATGGCGACGCGAAAGCAGGAGCCCTGAAGATCAAGACGCTGCAATGTATCAGTTGCCACGGTCGCGACGGCATATCCAAGCTGCCCGAAGCGCCCAATCTCGCCGGACAGGTCGACCCTTATCTCATCACGTCCCTGACGGCATATCGGAGCGGCGCCCGCAAGAACGAGATCATGTCGGTCATCGCGGAGAAGCTGACCGACGTCGATATCGCCGATCTCGCGGCCTATTATTCCGCCATCGAGATCAGCGTCACGCCGCCCGCCAAGCCTTAAACGCCCATCCTCAACGGTCTCAAAAACGGTCGGTGTGGCATGTTGATTGCTACCGATCAGTCGCGATGATGATGGATGTGACATGCAGGTAGTCGAAGGCGAACTGCCCTTCCGCGGGTTTTCGACGTGGTATCGGGTGACCGGCGATCTCGCGAGCGGCAGGACCCCGCTAGTGGTGGCTCATGGGGGGCCGGGCTGCACACACGATTATGTCGATAGCTACAAGGATCTGGCCTCGACCGGCCGCGCGGTGATCCATTACGATCAGATCGGCAATGGCCGATCGACCCATCTGCGCGACCACGGCGCCGATTTCTGGACCGTGGATTTCTTCCTGGCCGAACTCGACAACCTTCTGACGCAACTCGGTCTTTCGCATCGCTATCACCTGCTGGGCCAATCCTGGGGTGGTATGCTGGCGGCCGAACATGCGGTGCGCCGACCGGCTGGTCTCAAGGCTCTGGTGATCGCCAACTCGCCCGCCTCGATGGCGCTTTGGGTCAGCGAGGCAAACCGGCTCCGCACCGAATTGCCGCCGGAGCTGCAGGCCACGCTGCTGCGGCACGAGCAGGACTTGACCACAGATCATCCCGATTACGTGACCGCCACCCAGGCGTTCTATGTGCGCCACGTGTGTCGCCTGGACCCGTGGCCGGCCGAGGTGGTCCGCACCTTCGAGGCGATGGTGTCGGACCCGACTGTCTATTCCACCATGAACGGCCCGAACGAGTTCCACGTCATCGGCACGCTCCGCGACTGGACCGTGATCGACCGGCTCGATCGGATCGTCGCCCCGACCCTGCTGATCTCCGGCCGCTTCGACGAAGCCACGCCGGCGACCGTTCAACCCTTTGCCGACCGCATCCCCGACGTGCGGTGGACCATCTTCGAGCAATCCTCCCACATGCCGCATGTCGAGGAGCGCGCCGCCTGCATGGCGACCGTCGGCGCTTTCCTGGCTGCCCATGACTAACCTTGAGGCAATCGGCCGCTTCTTCGTTCAACAAGGACCGTTCATGACCCTGACTTCGCTTCTCTCCGCCACTATTCTGTCGCTCGGTGTTCTGGCCGCCACACCCGTCCTCGCCGCCGACACGCGCGCCGATCTCATGACCCAACATCGTGGCGGGACGCTCAAGCTGAACGCCCACGGCTCGGCCGGAACGATCGATCCGCAGATCAATTACGAGACGCAATTCTGGACGATCTTCTACGTCACCAACGACGGGCTGCTCGGTTTCAAGAAGGTCGAGGGCAAGGAGAGCAACACGGTCGTGCCGGACCTTGCCGAGGCGCTGCCGAAGCCGGAAGACGGCGGCAAGACCTATGTGTTCAAGCTGCGCGACGGCTTGAAGTTCTCGAACGGCAAGGACATCACGCCCGCCGACGTCGTCGCCTCGTTCCAGCGCATCTTCAAGGTATCGAGCCCGACGGCCGGATCGTTCTATAATGGTATCGTTGGGGCCGATGCCTGCTTGAAGGACGCTGCTACCTGCACGTTGAAAGACGGCGTCGTGGCCGACGACAAGGCCCGCACCATCACGTTTCACCTGACCCAGCCGGATGCCGAGTTCTTCTATAAACTTTCCGTCCCGCATGCCACCATCTTGCCGGCCGACACGGTCGCCAAGGATCTCGGCACCACACCGCCCGTCGCGACCGGTCCTTACATGATCGCGAGCTACGATCCGGATCACGGGATGAAGATCGTCCGCAACCCCTACTTCAAGGAATTCAGCGTCGACGCCCAGCCCGACGGCTACGTCGACGAGATGGATTATAATTTCGGGCTCGACGATCAGGCCGGTCTCACGGCGGTGCTGAACGACCAAGCGGATTGGACCTTCGATCCGCCGCCCAGCGACCGGTTGGGCGAGCTCGGCAGCAAATATGCCAAGCAGGTCCGCATCCATCCGCTGCTCGCCTATTACTACTTGCCGATGAACACCAACCTCGCGCCTTTCAACAACCTCAAGGCGCGTCAGGCAGTCGCTTACGCGATCGACCGCAAGGCCGTCGTCGGCCTGTGGGGCGGCCCGAACCTCGCCTCACCGCTCTGCCAACAACTGCCGGTCGGCATGTCGGGTCATGAGGATTACTGCCCCTATACGCTCAACCCCGGCTCCAAATGGACCGCGCCTGATCTCGAAAAGGCCAAGCAACTGGTCGAAGAAAGCGGCACCAAGGGCCAAAAGGTCACGTTGATCGGCGACGACAAAGCCGTGCCGAAGGCCATCGCGACCTATGTACAGGGCGTGTTGCGCGATATCGGCTATGACGCCAGCCTCAAGGTCGTGTCGCACAACATCCAGTTCACCTATCTGCAAAACACCAACAACAATGTGCAGATCGGCGTCAGCGATTGGTACCAGGATTATCCCGCCCCCTCGGACTTCCTCAACGTGTTGTTCGGTTGCGACTCGTTCCATCCCGGATCGGATTCCTCGATCAACATGTCGGGCTGGTGCGACAAGGGCGTCGATGCCGAGATGAAGCAGGCGATGCTGACGGCCGTCACGGATGACGCCGCCGCCAACAAGATGTGGGCCAAGATCGACAAGGAAATTACCGACGCGGCGCCTGCCGCGGCGTTGTTCCAGCCCAAAGAGATCGACGTCATTTCGAAGCGGGTCGGGAATTTCGTCTATACCGACCAATTCCACATGTTGTTCTCGGCCGCCTGGGTCAAGTAAGGGCGACCGAGCCTTGACCCTCGCATCCGGCGACGTTGCGGCTCCGGCCGCGACGTCCACCCGCCAGACCGTTCATCGGGGCCCCTGGGCAACCGCGATGCGGAAACTTCGCCGCGATCATGCCGCCATGACGGCGTTCGCGGCCCTGGTCCTCATCATCCTGGTTTGCGTCGCGGCCCCGCTCTACGCCAATGGCGTCGCGCATACCGACCCCTTCGCGTCGAACTTGAGCGGATCGATCACGATCAACGGCCAGGATGTGCCGATCATGGCGGCCGAAACCGAGGGTCTCGGGCTCGGCACCACCCCGCTCGGCCCGACCTGGACGGGCCAATATTTTCTTGGTGCCGACTCGCAAGGGCGCGACGTCATGGCCCGGCTGCTTTACGGCGGTCAAAATTCGCTCATCATCGCCGGCAGCGCGACCGTGCTGACCCTGGTGCTGGCCGCAATCGTTGGGATCGTGGCCGGCTTCTTCGGCGGCTGGACCGATGTCGTCCTGTCGCGATTGCTCGACGTCCTCTGGGCCTTTCCGGTCTATCTCCTCGCGATCTCGCTTTCGATCGTGACGATCGGTCATGGCCTGTCGATCGGCCCTGTCTCGATCGCATCCGACAGTCTGCTGCTGCCCATCGCGATCATCGGCATCATCTACGTGCCCTATGTGGCGCGGCCGATCCGTGGACAGGTGCTGCAATTGAAGCAGAGCGAGTTCGTGCTGGCCGCGACTGGGCTTGGCGTGCCGCCCTGGCGCATTCTCTGGGTCGATATCCTGCCCAACGTCATGTCGACCCTGATCGTCTTCGCGCCGCTGACGATTGCGCTCAACATGATCATCGAAAGCGCGCTGTCGTTCCTGTCGATCGGCGTGCAATCGCCGGCTGCCTCCTGGGGCACCATCATCGAGGACGGTCAGGGCCTGCTCTACACCCGCCCGCTCGTCGCCATCGCGCCCGGCGTCGCGATCGTGCTCACGGTTCTGGCCCTCAACGTGTTCGGCGATGGGGTTCGCGATGCGCTCGATCCGCGCGCCAAGCTGCGGGTGAGAGACTGATGGGCTTCGTGTTGCTGCGCCGGCTCGGCGACATGCTCTTCGTCATGGTCGGGATTTCGATCCTGGTCTTCCTGATCTTTTTTGCGACGCCCGGCACCGACCCAGCCGCGCGGATCGCGGGCCGCAACGCCTCCCCCGAGGTGCTGGAAGCCGTGCGGCACGATTTCGGCTTCGATCGGCCGCTTTGGGTGCAATATCTACTTTTGATGAAGCGGCTCTTCATCACCGGCGATCTGACATCCTTCGTCAATCGCGGCCAAAAGGTCATCCCGTCGATCATGCATGCGGTGCCGGTCACGATGTCGCTGCTGATCGGCGCCGCAATCATCTGGGTCGTGTTCTCGATCCTGATCGGCGTGCTGGCCGCCGTCACGCGCGGCAGCGCGCTCGACAAGGGCTTGATGATCCTCGGCCTCATCGGGATCTCCATGCCGGTCTTCTGGGTCGGCGAGGTCGCCAATCTCATCACCCAGAGCCGCTATCACGACACCTGGCTCTTCTCGTGGGTGCCGGCGCTCGGCTACGTGCCGCTGGTCGATGATCCGGTCGGCTGGTTCAAGGCGCTGGTGATTCCTTGGTTCACGCTCGCGATCCTCTATATCGGGCTCTACGGACGCGTGCTGCGCGCCAGCCTGATCGAAGCCTACCAAGAAGACTTCATCCGCACGGCGCGGGCCAAAGGCCTCAGTGAAAGCCGCATTCTATTTCGCCACGCGCTGCGAACCTCGCTCATCACTTTCGTGTCGTTGTTCGGGCTGGATTTCGGCGTGCTCGTGGGGGGCGGCACCTTGTTGACCGAGATCGTATTCGGCCTGCAGGGCGTCGGATTCCTGACCTTCAATGCACTCGGCAATCTCGACCTGCCGATGATTATGGCGACCGTCATGTATGCCTCTTTCTTCGTGGTCGCGGCCAATGCCGTGGTCGATATCGTCTATGCCTCCCTCGATCCGCGCGTGAGGGCTGGCCGTGCTTGATCCCGTGACAAGCCCGGACACTGCCGAACCCGTGCTTCGGGTCGAGAATCTGTCGGTGACGTTCCGAACCGAGCAGGGTCCCATGAAGGGGGTCGACGGCGTCTCGTTCACGGTCGCGCCCGGGGAGCTCGTCTCAATCGTCGGCGAATCCGGTTCCGGCAAATCGCTCACATCACTGGCCGTGATGGGGCTGATCAACGACCCCAACGCGATCGTGACCGGGTCGATCCGCTACAAGGGCCGCGAACTCATCGGCCTGTCGCGCCAAGCGCTCCGCGCCGTCCGAGGCGACGAGATCGCCATGATCTTCCAAGACCCCATGACCGCGATGACGCCGGTCTATACGATCGGCTGGCAGATCGCCGAGCAGATCCGCGCGCATCAGAGCCTCACCCGCAAGCAGGCCCATGCCCGCGCGATCGAGCTGCTCGGCGACATGGGCATCCCCAACCCGGGCGTCGCGGTCGACCGGTTCCCGCATCAATTGTCGGGCGGCATGCGACAGCGCGCCATGATCGCGATGGCGCTGTCATGTCATCCCTCGCTGCTGATCGCGGATGAACCCACGACCGCGCTCGACGTGACCGTGCAGGCTCAAATCCTCCGCCTGATCGAGCAACTGCGCCACGATCACGCCTCGTCGATCATCCTGATCACTCATGACATGGGCGTGGTGGCCGAGGTGGCCGACCGCGTCATGGTGATGTATTCGGGCCGCATCGTCGAACAGGGCCCCAAGCTGCCGGTCTTCATCGAGCCCGGCCACCCCTATACGACAGGCCTGCTGCAATCGATTCCGCCCATGTCCGGCATCAAGCCACGCCGCTTGACTGCCATTCCCGGCGTGCCGCCCTCGATCGCCGATCGTCCGATCGGCTGCCGCTTCTCGCCACGCTGCATGCACCGTTATGCGCCCTGCGTCGTCGACCCGCCGCTGTTCCGGCGCGGCCAGCAGGACATCGCCTGCTATCTGGCCGAAACCACGGCCGCCACCGCAGTCACGGCGGAGGTCGGCGCATGAGCGACGACATCCTCCTCGAAGCACGGCATCTCTCGAAGCATTTCCACCTCGGCGGCCGGTTCACGGCAGGCGGCCGGCGCACGCTGCGGGCCGTCGATGATGTGTCGCTGACGGTCCGGCGCGGCGAAACGCTCGGTCTGGTCGGCGAGTCCGGCTGTGGCAAGTCGACGCTCGGCCGCTGCCTACTCCGCCTCTACAACCCCTCGAGTGGCACAATCTTGTTCGAAGGCACGGACATCACGCAAGCGAGCACGCGCGAGTTACGCGCCTTGCGGCCGCGCATGCAGATGGTGTTCCAGGATCCCTATGCGTCGCTGAACCCACGCCGCCGCGTCGGCCAACTCGTAGCCGAACCATTACGGGTTCATCCTGGTCCGGATGGCAAAAACCGCTCGGACGCCGCGATTCGGGATCGCCTGCATGAGCTGATGGATCTCGTCGGCCTCTCGCGCGAACATCTCGATCGCTTTCCGCATGAATTTTCCGGTGGTCAGCGCCAGCGGATCGGTATCGCGCGGGCGCTCGCGCTCGAACCCTCGCTGATCGTAGCGGACGAATCCGTCTCGGCGCTCGACGTCTCGGTGCAGGCGCAGGTCGTCAACCTGTTCATGGATCTGCAGGACCGGCTCGGCATCACCTATGTGTTCATCGCGCATGATCTCAGCGTCATCCGGCAGGTGTCCCAGCGCACCGCCGTCATGTATCTTGGCGCCCTGGTCGAAACCGGCCCGACCGACGTCGTGTTTCAGACACCCGCCCACCCCTACACGGGCGCGCTGATCTCGGCGGTGCCGCAGGCCGACGTCCAAGCGCCTCGGCGCGAAACCATCATTCTGCGCGGCGACGTGCCGAGCCCGATGAATCCGCCCTCCGGGTGCCGCTTCCACACCCGCTGCCCCAAGGCGGGGGATCGGTGCCGCGTCGAGCCGCCGCCACTGCGGCCGATGGGCCACGACCGTTATGCGGCCTGTCACTTCCCGCTGATCTGACCGGCTCTCTCCTCGGACGACAAAAAGCCAACCGGCGACCGACAATCGTGCTCTAAAGAACCTTGGGGCCTCGCAGCGGACGGCCCCGGAGCACCGAGCGTCATGAAAGAACTCCACCGCGCCATCATCACGCGCATCATCAGCGACGCGGTGGGAGAGGGCTATGCGCTCGACGTGTTCAACGGCGAAGAGACGATGCTGCGCCACAGCCGCGACGAGCGCGCCATTATGGACGCGCTCGCCAGCACCAGCGAAGACCAGTTGCGCTTTCGCCGGGACGGCAAGCGCGTCGGGGTCGTCCGGCTTGTCTATGCCAATGAGGGATGGGGCGTCGCCAACGAATATACCCCCGTGCTCGAGCCGGTGATGATCGGCGCCCGCAACGTGGCCGACGGTATATTTTCGCGCTAACGCGGGACCAGCTTTCTTCGAGAGCGCCGACGATCGATCGAGTTCTGGCATCATGCAGGGGTTGCGACGTCATCGCATTGCCATCTCGCCGCCCTGGCGTCCATCATCCACTCTGATTGTCTACAAAACTGATGGATTAATGCGTCGGCGACGTTACGGTGTGGGTCTAGCGATTGTCAGCCGGCACCCCATTTGCCGGGTATCGGTCGGCCGTTCCGGAGTTCGCCATGTCCCGTCGGCACATGATCCTCAGCGCGTTTTTCTTTAATCCGCAGGGTGATCATCGGATGTCGTGGCGACACCCGCGCGCGCCGGACGGCGAGGTGTTCGATTTCGATTTCTATCGCGGACTTGCGGAAACGGCAGAGCGAGCCAAGCTCGACACGCTGTTCGTGGCCGACCACGTCGCGATCTGGGACTCGCTGCCGAGCGGCCTCGCTCATTACGCCAATGCGCGTCTCGAACCCCTGACGCTGCTGTCGGCCCTCGCCGCCGTCACCCGCCATATCGGCTTGATCGGGACGGCATCGAGCTCCTACAGCGAACCCTATAATTTGGCACGATCCTTTGCGTCGCTCGATCACATCAGCAAGGGTCGCGCCGGCTGGAACGTCGTGACGTCCGCGATGGACGAGGAAGCCCTAAATTTCGGCCGCGATCGCACGATCGAACACGCAAATCGCTACGATCGCGCCGCGGAATATCTCGATGTCGTCACGGCTTTGTGGGACTCGTGGGAAGACGGCGCCGTCCTCATCGACAAACAGAGCGGATTTTTCGCCGATCCCGCGCGCGTGCACCGGATCGACCATGCTGGTCCGCATTTTCGCGTGCGCGGGCCGCTCAACGTGCCGCGTCCGCCGCAGGGACATCCCGTCATCTTCCAGGCTGGATCGTCCGAGGCCGGCAAGGATCTCGCGGCCCGATACGCGGATGTTCATTTCGCCGTCACTCGCAGCATCGAGGAGGGCCAGTCCTACCGAGCCGAGTTCGATCAGCGTTTGGCCAAGTTCGGCCGCACTTCGGACAGTTTCAAGATTCTACCGGGGATTCTCCCGATCGTCGCCGCATCGGCGTCGGAAGCGGAGGAGCGACAAGCCTATCTCGAAACCCTGATGCCGGATGCGGTCGGCATCGATCTTCTGTCGAGTTGGGCCGGCATCGACCTCTCGGCTTATCCGCCAGAAGGCCCTTTGCCGCCGCTTCCCGAGGAGGCCACGTTCGATGGTGGGCGGACCGCGCTGAACCGGGTCAAGGCTTTGGCCAGTCAAAACCGTTCGATCCGGGAGATTGCGCGAACGATCGCCAATTCCGGCTCGATCCCAACCGTCGCCGGCACGCCCCGCCAAGTCGCCGATCATCTCGAAGCTTGGTTCCTGGCCGGGGCGGCGGATGGGTATAATCTGATGTTTCCGCTGCTGCCGGAAGATTGGGTCAATTTTGCCGAGCAGGTCGTGCCCGACCTACAGCGGCGCGGCCTGTTTCGGCAGGACTATGAACCTGGAACTCTCCGGGATCGTTTAGCGCTGCCCCGCCCGGAGAACCGCTTCGCCACCGCACGGGCCCACGCGCCCGTCGCGTCTTGACCCGAGGTCCTCATGCCGCTTGCCACGCAACCGCATCGCGAAACCATTCCGAGCGTCGTCAATCTGCTGCAGAGCCCGAAACGCGTGCGCGTCGTGCTCAACGGCGAGACGATCGTGGACAGCCGCGACGTTCTGATGCTGCGATCAAACCACTTTCTGCCGGTCTATTTTTTCCCGATCGAGGCGGTGCGGCCCGGTGTGCTCATTGCGTCGGGCCGAACCGGCCGCCATCGGAGTGGTGACCCGACCGCGCTCTACGCACTGGACGTGAAGGGACGCCGCTTCACCGACGCCGCCTGGTCGTTCGCCGCGCCGAGGCGCGATCATCTTGCGCCGCTGGAAAACCGGATCGCGTTCGATTGGCATGCCATGGATGCTTGGTACGAGGAGGACGAAGAGGTCTTCGTTCATGCCCGCGACCCTTATGTGCGGGTCGACGCGCTGCAATCCTCCGCCCACATCGAGGTGGTGCTCGGTGGCGAGATCCTGGCCGAGACGCGGCGGGCCGTGCTGGTCTTCGAAACACACCTCCCGACCCGGTTCTACATTCCACCGGACGATGTCAGGATGGAGCGGCTCGTCCGTTCCGAGACGCTCACCCGCTGCCCGTACAAAGGCACGGCGTCCTATTGGTCCGTCCGCATGAGGGATGGGTCGATCCGCCCCGATGTCGTCTGGGATTATCGCGATCCGATCCCGGAAATCCCCAAGATCAAGGGCCTGCTCGCCTTCTACCCCGACGCGGTGGATCAGATCCGCCTCGACGGTCTGCCCGCCTGACGAGGCGCCCTCGCCCACAACGCAAGGTTTCACGATGCCAAAGCTTCCGACACTCGATCATCTGCGCCGCCTTTCGGGCGACATCTGGAATGTCGCGGTCGACGAGTATGCCGCCGGTTCACTCAATCGCCGCGACCTCATCCGCTACGCCGGTCTGATCGGCCTCACGGGTTTTGCGACGGCGCAGAATTTCGGTCTTCCCGGCGCGGCGCGCGCGCAGACAGCCGCTCAGCCCGGCGGCACGATCCGCGTGGCGCTGGACCAGCCCGCCGCGACGATCGATCCCGTGCTCGTGACCGATCCGGCCAGCATTTCGGTCATGAGCCAGGTCGGAGAATACCTGCTGTTCGACGATTCCGAAACGGGCTTGCGTCCGGCCCTGGCGCTATCGTGGGACGGCGACGACACCGCAAAGATCTGGACGTTCAAGCTCCGGCCCGGCGTCAAGTTCAACGATGGGCGGGTGGTTACGGCCAAAGACGTCGTCGCGACCTTCGAGCGGCTCATCGATCCGGCCAATGGCTCCTCGGCCCTCTCGGCCTATAAGGGGCTGCTGTCCAAAGGCGCCGTGTCGTCGTCGGACGACCTCACCGTCACGTTCCGGCTCGATGTGCCGAACAGCAACTTCCCCTTCTATGTATCGTCCGATGTCGTCAATGCGGTGATCCTACCGGCCGACTATAAGGGCGATTTCGAGAAGAGCTTTCCGGGAACCGGCCCCTTCAAGCTCGAAGCTTTTCGCCCGAAACTTGGCGCGAGTTTCGTCCGCAACCCCGATTATTGGGGTGAGACAGCCTTGCCGGATCGTGTCGAGATCACATTCTACAACGACCCGCAATCGCAGGTGTTGGCGCTGCAGGCCGGTCAACTCGATGTGATCCCCTACACGCCGCGCATCGCCCTTTCGATCGGCAACGATGCGGCGTTCAAAATCCTGAGCGTCCAGGCAAGCTCGCATGATCCGGTGCATTTCCGCACCGACGTGGCGCCGTTTCAAGACAAACGGGTGCGGCGCGCCTTGGCTTTGACGATCAACCGCGAAGCGCTCGTCAAAGGCTTGTTTCGGGGGCGTGCGGTTGTGGGCAACGACAGCCCGTTCGCCCCGGTCTTCGCCTCAACCGATGCTTCGGTGCCGCAACGCCAGCCGGATCTCGTCGAGGCCAGGCGCCTGATGGCCGAAGCGGGCGTGCCGAACGGCTTTCCGATCACGCTGACGACCGAACGCGCCTATGAGATCCCCGACTATGCCGTGCTGATCCAGAATTTCGCCAAGCAAATCGGCATCGCGGTGACGCTCAACGTGGAATCGCAAGATGCCTATTATGGATCCGCGACCTTCGGCAAGTCGGACTGGCTGGATTCCCCCTTCGGCCTGACCGATTACGGCCATCGCGGCACCCCGGACATCTTCCTCAACGCGACGCTGAAGAGCACCGGCCCCTGGAACGCGGCCCATTTCAAGAACACCACCTATGACGGGCTTCTGAGCGACTACAGCACGGCGCGCGACCTCAAATCCCAGCGGCTGGCGGCCGGCAAGATCCAGACCTTGCTGCTGGACGAAACCCCGAGCATCATCGCCTATTTCGCGCAATATAGCCGCGTCACCACGGCCAAGATCCAAGGCGTTCGATTCACCGCCATCTCGCATCTGCTGCTCGATCGCGCCTCCTTCCTGTGAGGCGCGACCCCTTCGTGTAACGCCCGAGGTAAGCCAGAATTCTTCTGGCGCGGCTGGTTCCCTCGCGCGTCGAAACGCGGTATGTCGATGACTGTGCGGGTGTAGTTCAATGGTAGAACGGCAGCTTCCCAAGCTGCATACGAGGGTTCGATTCCCTTCACCCGCTCCAACGCTTTGCCTCGGGATGGTCTGCCCCTTTACGTGCGGTCGACTTCATCAACCGTTTGGGAACCGGCTTCATCCGTGAGGCGGCAGGCGACCCCACACGGTAAGCATCCAGCAGATAGATCGCCGCGGACATCAGCCGACACCGCGTGATGGCGTGATCTCCCGCGCTGGCATGTCGGGCTTCGGGCCGGCGGTCCGACCAAACACGCGGCAGATCCCACAGCCGTGAAATGTCAGTCAGGGCCTAATGAACGCCGAGCGGTTTGCTCAATCTAGAATCTTTCCAAACAAGCCTTGATCTCACGCGCTCCGCGGGCATATGTAGATAGATTGGATCAATTCTAATCTATTGCGAGCTGCCTTATGAAATCCATGTCCGACCTCGATGAACGGGAACTGCTCGCGCTAGCGATCAGCAGCGAGGAGGAGGATGGCCGTGTCTATCTCGACTTCGCAGAAAGTCTCCGTGAGCAGTATCCCGATAGCGCGAAGGTTTTCGCCGACATGGCGGCCGAGGAAAACCATCACCGTCGATCGCTGATCGACATGTTCGCGCGGCGATTCGGCGATCATATTCCGCTGATCCGCCGACAGGATATCCGCGGCTGGGTGCAACGCCGGCCGCATTGGCAGGTTCGGGCGCATGGCATCGGCGCGGTGCGGGCGGAAGTCCGCCGGATGGAACAGGAATCCGGGCGGTTTTATCTTCTGGCGGCCAGCCGCACGACCGACACGGCCGTGCGAAAACTGCTCGGAGATCTCGCCGAGGCCGAACAGCGCCATGATCTGACGGCCGCCAGCATCGAGGCCAAACATCTTCCGGACGGCGCCAAAGGAAAGGAGGAGGACGACGCCAGCAAACGCTTCGTATTGCAGATCATCCAGCCCGGCCTCGTCGGGCTCATGGATGGGTCCGTCTCGACCCTGGCGCCGGTCTTCGCCGCGGCTTTCGCGACCCACAATTCCTGGAACGCGTTTCAGGTCGGCATGGCCGCCTCGCTCGGCGCCGGTATTTCCATGGGGTTTGCCGAGGCGCTTGCCGACGACGGCAAGATCTCGGGTCGCGGCACACCCTATCTTCGCGGCCTCGTCTGCGGCCTGATGACGATCGCGGGCGGCATCGGCCACACGCTGCCCTACCTGATCAAGGACTTCTACACCGCGACCGCAGTGGCGGCGGTCGTCGTCATGATCGAACTGCTGATCATCGCCTGGATCCAGTGGCGCTACATGGATACGCCACCCATCTCGGCGGCCGCCAAGGTCATGCTGGGCGGAGGCTTGGTCTTGGCGACCGGCATCCTGATCGGCAGCAGCTAAAACAAAAAGGCGGAGCGGCCCGTTTGGCCACTCCGCCCCGTCTCAAGGTGTTGGTCTCATGTCCGAACGTCGAACCGATCGAGCATCATGACCTTGTTCCAGGCCTTGACGAAGTCATTGACGAAGCGAACGTGTCCATCGCTGCTGGCATAGACCTCGACGACAGCGCGAAGCTGGCTATTGGCGCCGAAAATAAGGTCACTTCGCGTGGCCTTGAACTTCGGCTGGCCGGTCGTGCGGTCGTCGAGCAAGAAGACCATGCCGGCCTCGTCCTGCTTCTTCCAGTCGTAATCCATGCTGGTCAGCACGGTGAAGAAGTCGTTGGTCAGGACGCCGACGCGATCCGTGAAAATGCCGGTCGCAGAACCGTCGTGGTTAGCACCCATCGCCCGCAGTCCACCAACCAGCGCAACCCACTCGGGTGCGGTGAGGGCGAGCAGTTGCGCCTTGTCGAGGAACATCTGCTCGGGCGCGACACCCTGGGCCATCTCCGAGAACCGCTCGTCCACGTAGTTGCGGAAACCGTCGGCGACCGGCTTCAACCACGTGAACATCTCGATGTCGGTCAGGTCTTGGGTCGTGTCGCGGCGACCCGGCGTGAACGGAACCGCGATCGGGACGCCGGCATCGGCCGCTGCCTTTTCGACAGCCGCGCAACCGCCGAGCACGATGAGATCGGCGAGCGACACCTTGACGGTCCCGGTCTGCTTGGCGTTGAAGCTGTCTTTGACCGTCTGCAAAGCCGCAACGACCGGAACGGTGCGGCGGTTGACGGCCCAGTCCTTCTGCGGCGCGAGTGCGAGGCGCCCACCATTGGCGCCGCCGCGCTTATCGCTGTTGCGGTAGGTCGCGGCCGCGGAAAAGGCGGTGAAGACGAGGTCGGATACCGAAACGCCCGTCGCCATGATCGCCTGCTTGAGAGCCGTCAGATCCGCTTCGCCGACCAGATCATAGTCGCGGGGCGGGATCGGGTCTTGCCACAGCAAACCGTTTTCGAGCGTCTTTTCCGGCCCGAGATAGCGTTCGCGCGGTCCCATGTCGCGATGGGTCAGCTTGTACCACGCCTTGGAGAAAGCCTGCGTGAACGCCTCGAAGTCGTTCAGGAACTTCTCACACACCGCGCGGTAGGCCGGGTCTGTCTTCAACGCGATGTCGCTGGTCATCATCATCAGCCCATGCGTCTTGCCCGGAATATGGGCATCGGGCGTCGTCGGCGCGGACGGGTCGATGGGGGTCCACTGCGAGGCGCCAGCGGGGCTTTTGACCTGCCGCCATTCGAACTTGAACAGATGCTCGAGGTAGGTGTTGTCCCATGTCGTCGGGTCGGGCGTCCAACTGCCTTCGATGCCATTGGTCATCGTGAATTGACCAGCGCCGGTCCCTTCCGGATTATGCCAGCCGAGTCCCATGGCTTCGATCGGCGCGATTTCGGGCGGCGGCCCGATCTTGGCGGCGGGGACCATGCCATGGCTCTTGCCGAAGGCATGTCCACCGGCGATCAGGGCCACCGTCTCCTCATCATTCATCGCCATGCGGGTGAAGGCGATGCGAATGTCGCGCGCCGAGCCCATAGGGTCGCCGTTCGCATAGGGACCCTCTGGATTGACGTAGATCAACGCCTGATGGGTCGCGGCCAACGGGTTCTCGAGATCATAGTCTGCGTCGCCGTTCTGACCGCGCCAACGCTTGTCGCGGGTCACCATGCTGTCATAGGACGTGACGTTCTTCGGATCCCAGACTTCCGGACCCCAATAGGTGCTGACATCAGCCTCCCATGCGTCGCGGCGGCCGCCGGCGAAGCCATAGGTCGGAAATCCCATGATCTCCAGGGCGCAATTGCCGGTGAGGACCATCAGGTCGCCCCAGGACAGCGCATTGCCGTATTTCTGCTTGATCGGCCAAATCAGGCGGCGGGACTTGTCGGTATTGCCATTGTCCCACCAACTGTCGATGGGCGCGAAGCGCTGCAGCGCCTCCCCGGCACCGCCGCGTCCGTCGGCGATGCGGTAGGTGCCCGCCGCATGCCACGCCATGCGGATCATCTGCGGGCCGTAATTGCCGTAATCGGACGGCCACCAGGCAACCGAGGACGTCAGGAATGTCTTGATGTCGGCCTTGAGCGCGTCGTAGTCGAGCGCCTCGAAAGCGCCGACATAGTCGAACTCGCCCAACGGATTGGCACCTGGGCCGTTGTGATGCAGCAGTTCGACCTTCAGCCGCTGCGGATACCAATCCGACAGCGTCGGAGGCGAGCCCTCGGCGCCGCCGATACGGTCGCCGCCAAAGGGACATTTACCGGGCATCTCGAAAGTCTTGGTGTCGGTTTTGTCGTCCTTGATGTCGAGCACGATAAGATCCTTCTGCCGAACGTCAGACCACGCGTTTGAAAAAACCGAATGCGGGTCGTTTGTCACTCTGGTGTCTCTTCGCTTATCTGGCCCGCAAAAGCCAGATCGGAGGACGCTTGGATGGTCGAGCCGGCAGCCTCAAAACAGCGCAACCGAGATCCTCGGTCGTCGGCACGCAGGCCGCCGCCCATCTGAAAACCACACAGCGGCGGTCGCGCCGCATCGATGTGACGATCCTCGCCTTGCCCCCGCGACAATGGGCAGCATGGGACGACGAGCGTCGGTCGCGGGGACCAGAGAGCGTGACCACTTCGGCCGAAACCTCGCCGCGGGCGCGCTCACTCCAGCACGACGGGGATCAGCGACAGCAGCAACAATCCCGCCATGCTCCAGTTGAACAAGCGGAGCTTGTAGGGGTCACTCAGGGCGCGGCGCAGCCCGGCGCCGAACAGCACCCAGACCGACACACAGGGAAACGTGACGGTGCCAAGCACCAGGGCCACCAACATGATGCTGGCGGTATAGTGACCCGGAACCGCGTAGGTGGCGCAGGCGCTGATCACGATGATCCATGCCTTCGGGTTGACCCACTGAAAGGCGGCGGCGTGGAAAAAGGTCATCGGCCCGCGTCCCGCCGCAGCCTCGCCGATAGTGGCCGAGCGCGCGATGCGGATCGCCAAAACCAGAAGATAGACGGCGCCGACCCATTTCAGGATGACGAACAGGACCGGCATGGCCGTGAACAGTCCAGCCAGTCCGAGGCCGACCAGCGCCGCCATGACGCCGAAGCCGATCGTCACGCCGCTCATATGCGGCAAAGTTCGCCGAAAGCCGAAATTCACGCCAGACGCCATCAGCATGACATTGTTGGGGCCGGGCGTGATCGACATCACGATGCCGAACAGGGCGAGAGCCGGCAGCAGCGCCAACATGGGGGCGCCTAGATGGCCAGCGGCCCACGCGAAATCGCGGCGACGCCGGTGCGTGACACTTCGACGAGACCGATCGGCCGCATCAACTCGACGAATTGGTCGATTTTTGCGGGGGCGCCGGTCAGTTCGAAGACGAAGCTCTCGATGGTCGCATCGATGACGCGGGCCCGGAAGGCATCGGCGAGGCGCATCGCCTCCATCCGGTTCTCGCCCTTGCCCCGCACCTTGATCATGGCGAGTTCGCGCTGGATCGACGTGTGCTCGATCGTCATATCGGTAACTTTTTGCACCGGAACGAGCCGCTCCAACTGATGACGGATCTGCTCGATGGCCTCCGGCGTGCCGGAGGTCACGATGGTGATGCGGCTGAGGTGTTCGGCATGCGCCACCTCGGCGACCGTGAGGCTCTCGATATTATAGCCGCGCCCGGCGAACAGCCCGACGACCCGTGCCAGGACACCGGGTTCATTGTCGACCAGAACCGAAAGCGTATGCGTCTCGGTGTTGGAGCGGACCAGGGCGGAGGAGTAAGGCGAGGGCGGCGACACGGGGGCGTTCATCGATCCATTTCCTTGTTGCTGGGAGGGTCAACGCCCCTCGCCAGTCTTCACATATCTGCGCGCGTCGCCTCAGCGACGAGACAGCCGACTCACACCAGCATCTTGCCTTTTTCGTCGATGACGCTGCCGAGTTCGATGCCGGCATCGTCTGCGAGGTCCGCCATGATCATCTCGTTATGGGCCTTGCCGGACGGGATCATGGGAAAGCAATTCTCCATCCGGTCCACCACGCAATCGAAGATCACGGCTTTCGGGCTATCGATCATCTCCTGGATCGCAGCGTCGAGATCATTCGGGTCGGAACACCGAATGCCGTGACCGCCATAAGCTTCCGCGAGCTTCACGAAATCGGGCAGCGCTTCCGAGTAGCTTTCGGAGTAACGCCCGCCGTGCAGCAATTCCTGCCACTGGCGCACCATGCCCATATAGCTGTTGTTGAGGATGAACACTTTCACGGGCAGCCGATACTGCAAGGCGGTCGACATCTCCTGCATGTTCATCAGGATCGACGCTTCGCCCGCGATATCGATCACCAGCGCCTCGGGATGCGCCATCTGCACGCCGATCGCGGCCGGCAGGCCGTAGCCCATCGTGCCCAGGCCGCCACTCGTCATCCAGCGGTTGGGTTCCTCGAATTGATAGTGCTGGGCGGCCCACATCTGATGCTGACCGACCTCGGTCGTGATGTATGTGTCGCGATGTCGGGTGAGTTCGTACAATCGCCTGATCGCGTGTTGCGGCTTGATCGTCGTTTTCGAGGCGCGGAACCCAAGCGAGTTGCGGTCGCGCCAGCCATCGATCTCATCCCACCAGGCCGAAAGGGCGGCAGCATCGGGACGCTGGGTCGACCCACGCCACAGGCGAACCATATCCTCGAGCACGAAGGCGCAATCGCCGACGATACCGAGATCGACCTTGACGACCTTGTTGATCGACGACGGATCGATATCGATGTGGATCTTCGTCGAGCCGGGCGAAAATGCGTCGAGCCGTCCGGTGATCCGATCGTCGAACCGCGAGCCGACCGCGATCATCAGGTCGCAATCATGCATGGCGTGATTGGCCTCGTAGGTGCCGTGCATGCCGAGCATGCCGAGCCAGTTGGCGCCGGAGGCCGGATAGGCGCCGAGCCCCATCAGCGTGGAGGTGACCGGGAAATTGGTGAGGCTGACCAATTCGCGCAGCAGCGTCGAGGCTTGCGGCCCCGCGTTGATGACGCCCCCGCCTGTATAGAACACGGGCTTCTTGGCGCGGGCCATCAGGTCGACGGCCTCACGGATCTTGTCGAGATCGCCTTTGATCTTCGGCCGATACGTCTTGTGCTGCACGTTGCTCGGCCCCGTGTAGGTTCCGAGCGCGAATTGCACGTCCTTCGGGATGTCGATCAGCACGGGGCCGGGCCGGCCATGCGAGGCGACATAAAAAGCCTCATGCAGGATCCGCGGCAGATCCTCGATGCTCTTCACCAGATAGTTGTGCTTCGTGCAGTGGCGCGTGATGCCGGTCGTGTCACATTCCTGGAACGCATCGGAGCCGATCAGGTGGGTCGGAACCTGTCCGGTGATACAAACGAGCGGGATCGAGTCCAGCAGCGCATCGGTCAATCCGGTGACCGCGTTGGTGGCGCCGGGGCCGGACGTGACCAACAGAACTCCGACTTTACCGGAGGAGCGCGCATAGCCTTCCGCCGCATGGGCGGCGCCCTGCTCGTGGCGAACCAGAATATGACGGACGCTGGTCTGCTGGAAGATCGCGTCGTAGATCGGCAGGACAGCCCCGCCGGGATAACCGAACAGCGTCGTGACACCCTGATCCTTCAGAGCCTCCACGACCATTTGGGCTCCCGTCATCTGTCTCGACATAGCGTGCTCCGTTCGAACCGTTTTGGCTTTGGCGTGGAGGAATTGCAGGCAATAAAAAAGGCCCTCAAGGGGCCTTCGGGGTCAGCGCCGAACGTGGGAAGCGAGGTTTAACCTCGTCCCGCTCCAGGCGCTGTCGATACTACGAGAATGAGGTTGGACACAATGGCTCCATGCCAGCCGAAATCAGGACCTGTTGGTATCAGCGGCTTGGACAAGCGTCAAGCGGATCAGACGCTCCTTATCGCATCGTTCCGATCAAACGTTCATATTCCGCCTCCGGAACGCCATAGCTGTCGCCTGCGATCTGCTCGAGCATTGGGCGATTGATCACACGGATATTGCCCCGCGTTGCCTTGATGACATGCGATCCCTCGAGCACATGGATGGCCTCGGTGACGCCGGAGCGGCGGACCCCCAGCATGACGCCCAGAAATTCGTGGGTCAGAGAGAGATCGTCCATCTCGAGCCGGTCATGTGTCATCAGAATCCAGCGCGCGAGCCGCTGGCCGATGATGTTGCTCCCATTGGAGACCGCCGTGTAATTCGTCTGCGTCATGTAGACCTGAACGAACCGCAGCAGCAGCGGCCGGAGCACGATGCTCTTCTCCATGACGTCCATCATGATCGAAACCGGAAGCCGATAGGCATAGCCTTTGCCTTGGACGATATGCATGCACGGGGATCGATCGACGCCAAGAACGACGTTGGAGGGACCCATGCCGTCGCGCCCATAGATGCCGACCTCGAGCCGACGCCCCTCGGTCGTGATCGCAATCTGCGACATCAGGCCTTGTTCGGGAAAGAACGCAAAGTCGCAAGGCTCGTTTGGCTCAATGATCCGATCACCGAGTGTCCAGGTCACACGTTCGAGGCTGGATGACAGCAAGCCAAATTCGTCAGCCGGGAGTGCGGCCAGGAGACGATTGCGAATGTCCTTTTGATGAAGACCCGACAAAACTCTTCCGCAACCGGAGGGCTCGATCCCAGTCAGTCCTACGACTTCATGGAACGATCGCGCCTAAGGCTTCTTTGGTCGAGCGGCATGCCTCGCACGATCGTCACGCGCAGGCGCTCTAAGGCGAGAGCGAACCTCTCTCAGCCGCTTGCGCCCTCAATCACAGCAAGTGGTCCTTCGTGCATGTCATGAAGCCCAGGCGACTGCCCTAACAATTGTTAGCAAGCCGCGAATGCGTCAGACCCGCTAGCCTTTTAGTAAAGTTGGGACGCTATCTGACGCTTCTCGGGTCGGGCTTCAAAGAAGCGGGTGATGCGTCTAACAAAAACCATGTTCGAACGTGTTTACACCAAGCTCAGGCTTTCGGACGTTATTTTGGGCCGGGAACCCCAGCTGATTGAACAGGTGGGACGGGTTCGGAGAGTTGAGGCTCACGAAAATTTCGTCCATCAGGGCGAAGCCTCAACGGTGCTGCATTTTCTTCTCACGGGCTACGCCTGCCGCTACAAGCTGCTGTCCGACGGGCGTCGCCAGATCGCCGCAATCTTGGTGCCGGGCGACAGTTGCGACCTGCGTGGCTTGTTGCAAAAGACGCTCGACTACAGCGTCAAGACGCTCACCGATTGCACGATCGTCGAAATTCCTCGCAGCGCCGCGCTCGGCTGGACCGAGACTCACCCCCGCCTCACCCGCGCGCTCTAGTGGTCGTGCATGGCCGACGAAGCCGTGTTGCGCGAATGGCTGGCCAATGTGGCGCGCCACGACGCGCGGCAGCGGATCGCGCATCTCTTCTGCGATCTCCTGTTTCGCTTGCAGGCGGTCGGCCTTGCCGGGGAGAACAGCTACGATTTCCCGCTCACGCAGGAGGAGCTGGGCGACATGACCGGACTGTCGACGGTGCATGTCAACCGAACCTTACAAGAATTGCGGATCGATGGCTCCGTGATCCTCAAGGGTCGTCGCATGACGATCATCGACATCGAGCGTTTGAAGACCATCGGCGCCTTCGAGGGCAGTTACCTCAAGGTTTGACCGATCGGCGGGCACGCCGCGCGATCGTCTGGGCTGGGCATCGCCGCCCTTTCGGCGTTAAACGTCGGGTCGAACCATTCTCCCGTGCGAGCCGCCATGACGTTATCTCCGATCCAGGCCGACGCTCTATCGCTTCCCGGCATCCGGCACGCTTTCTTCACCCGCGAAGGCGGCGTTTCGACCGGCGTCTATGCAGGGCTGAATGGCGGCGTCGGGTCGCGCGATGCTCCCGAGGCCGTCGGTGAAAACCGAGCCCGCATGGCGCAATATCTCGGGGTCGCGCCGGACGACCTCGTCGTGCCGTTCCAGGTCCATTCGGCCGACGTGCTGCTGATCGACGCCCCCTTCAGGTCCAACGATCGGCCGCGCGTCGATGGCCTCGTGACCAGAACGGTCGGTCTGGCGATCGGCGTGACGGGTGCGGATTGCGGCATCGTGCTCATGGCCGATGCCGAAGCAGCCGTCGTCGGAGCCGTCCATTCGGGCTGGAAAGGCGCGCTGACCGGCGCGCTCGAGGCCACTGTCGAGACGATGGTGCAGGCCGGTGCGCGGCGCGATGCCATCACGGCCGTGCTGGGCCCGACTATCGGCCAAGCGTCCTACGAGGTGGGGCCGGAATTCGTCGATCGCTTCGTTTCAATCGAGCAGACCAATGCACGCTTCTTCGCGCCCTCCCCCCGCCAGGACCATGCGTTGTTCGATCTCCCCGCCTTCATCGGGGCGCGACTGACGGGCGCCGGCATCGGCCGGTTCGTAGGGCTTGGCCTCGACACCTATCCGGACGAACGCCGCTTCTACAGCTACCGCCGGGCCACGCATCGGGGCGAGCCCGATTATGGCCGCCTGGTCGCGGCCATTGCGCTCGCCCGCTGACGATCAGGTCGTCGGCTGTGTCTTGGCGGCCTTATCGGCCGTCATCAGGTCGACGAACTGACGGAACAGGTAGTGGCTGTCACGCGGGCCGGGTGACGCCTCGGGGTGATGCTGCACCGAGAAGACCGGCTTGCCATTGAGCGCGATGCCGCAATTCGAGCCGTCGAACAACGAGACATGCGTCTGCCGCGCACTCGCCGGCAGGGTCGCGGGATCGACCGCGAAACCATGGTTCATCGACACGATCTCGACCTTGCCGGTGCCGGTATCCTGAACGGGGTGGTTCGCGCCATGGTGGCCCTGGTGCATCTTCATGGTCTTGGCTCCGACCGCTAGGGCCAGCATCTGATGTCCGAGGCAGATGCCGAAGGTCGGCACGCTGTTCTCGATCAGACCTTGAATGACCGGCACCGCATATTTGCCCGTCTCGTCCGGATCTCCCGGACCATTTGACAAGAACACGCCATCCGGTTTGAGAGCCATGATCTCGTCGAGCCCGGTCGTCGCCGGCACCACCGTCACGGCGCAACCGGCATCGGCCAACAGCCGCAGGATGTTGCGCTTCACGCCATAGTCGATCGCCACGACCCGATGCTGCGGCGCGGTCTGCTGGCCATAGCCGTCGCCGAGAGTCCAGACCGTCTCGGTCCATTCGTAGCGCTGGCGTGTGCTCACCTCCGGCACGAGATCGGTCCCGACGATGCCATGCCAGGCGGCAGCCTGCGCCTTCAAGGCCTCGCGATCGAAACTGCCGTCGGGATCATGCGCGATGACGGCATTCGGCATGCCCTTGTCGCGGATCAACGCCGTCAAGGCGCGCGTGTCGATGCCGCCCAGTCCGACGATCCCGCGTCGCTCGAGCCAACGCCCGAGATGCCCGGTTGCGCGATAGCTCGCCGGATCGGTGATCGGCGCATGGAGGATCACGCCGCGGATGCCCGTGGCGGCCGCCATGTTGACGGTTTCGATATCGTCCTCGTTGGTCCCGACATTGCCGATATGCGGGAACGTGAAGGTGATGATCTGCCCGGAATAGGACGGGTCGGTCAGGATTTCCTCGTAGCCGGTCATCGCCGTGTTGAAGCAGACCTCGCCGACCGAGGTGCCGACGGCGCCGAAACCGACCCCTTCGAAGATCGTGCCATCCGCAAGGATCAGCAGCGCGGTGGCCTTCGGCTCGGTCCAGCCGCCAGTTGTCGTCTCGTCCTGGCTCGTCATCATGGCCTCGAAGTTTGGGAGGGCGGGGGGCGCAAGCGCCCGCTCACGCGCGTTGCATGCGATGTGTTGGGCTGCTCGACGCCTGTCAAGCCGTAAGTCGACGTTGACTTATCAAACCGAGCCCCGACATTGCGCGCATGAGTGCAACCGCATGAGCTTGTCGTCCGAAGAGGTCGAGCGTTACGCTCGGCATATCGTGCTGCGCGAGATCGGTGGCCCTGGCCAGAACAAGCTGAAGGCGGCTCGCGTTCTGGTGATCGGGGCCGGCGGCCTCGGCGGCCCTGTGTTGCAATATCTCGCGGCCGCCGGAGTCGGCACGCTCGGCATCGCCGATGATGATCACGTTGCGCTGTCGAACCTGCAGCGCCAGGTTTTGTTCGCGACCGCCGATATCGGTCGACCCAAGGCCGAGCGGGCCGGCGCGGCGCTGGCGGCCATCAACCCGCATGTCGCGATCGTGCTGCATCCGATGCGGATCATGGCCGACAATGCCGAAGGGTTGATCGCGACTTACGACATCATCGTCGACGGTTCGGATAATTTTGCCACGCGCTACGCCGTCTCCGACGCCTGCTACCACGCGCGGCGGGCGCTCGTCACCGGCTCGATGGGCACGTTCGATGGCGCAGTCACGACGCTGCGGCCGTTCGAGAGCAATGCCGCCGGCACCCCGAACCCGACCTATCGCTGCCTGTTTCCCGAGCCGCCACCCGAAGGCAGCGTGCCGACCTGCGCCGAGGCGGGGGTGCTGGGCGCACTGACGGGAATCGTCGGGAGCACCATGGCGCTCGAAGTGATCCGCGAAATCGTCGGTTTCGGCGAGGGGCTGGTCGGCCGGCTTCTGCTGATGGACACCCGCTCGATGCGCTTCGAGACCCTGCGCTATGCCTGGGACGCCGACAATCCGCTGAGCGGCACAGCCGCGACAGCCGGGACCTGACGCGTGCCGCGCCCCCACTGGACCCGTCGCCTCGCGAAAGGGGTTGCGGCGCTCCGACCGGTCCGGCGGGCCGCCCCCCTCGCGCCTCCCGAACGTGGGCCGCCGCCTCCACCGGCCCTCGCCTTGTCGCAGCGCCTGTCCTACCGCCTGCAAAACAGCCGCTATGCCGCCGGCCCAAAGCCCGCGCAGACGCTAGCGACCCTCGTCCATCTCGAGGCCGAGCCGGTGTTCGTCCGGTTGATGTATGTCAACGACGACCCGGAGCCCTGGACGATCGATGGCGCGGCCGTGGCTGCGACGTCGGCGCTCGGCAACGGGGTGGATCCGCTGAACGCGGCGGGTGACCCCGACCCGAGCCTGTGGCGGCCGGTGACGTTTCAGGCGAAGGGACGCGACAGCCAGCCGCTCGATCTGATCGAGGGCGGCGACACGACCCTGACGCTGCCGGGAAACCGGCTCGATGTCGGCCGCCCGGTGCATGCGTTGTCGGATTGGGTGCCGCTGCGCGCCCTTTCCCGCCGCGATGGGGGCAGCGGCTGGCTGTTGCTCGTCCGCACCTTCTCGCATGGTTCGATCCGCTTTGCCGCGAGTGTCGGCCTTCCCGATCCTGCGGTCGGCCTGCTGCATCGCGGGTTTTCGGCCGATGGCGATCAAACGATTCCTGCGACGTCCGGACGATTCGAGCGCGACGACACGCTCTTCGCCTGCCATGGCGTGCAATTCATCACGCCGGTCGCGGGCGCGACCGTGATCGGCATCGGCGACAGCATCATCCACTCGTCCTGCACGAGCGGCGAGGTCAGCGGCTTCGGGATCAGGGCCTGCACTGCCATCTCGCGACTGGATCGACCCGTCAGCTACGTCAACGAGGGCTTTCCGGGCCGCAACTCGCTCGGTTTCTCGACCAACGGCCTCTGGGCGATCGAGACACTGCGGCCGCAGATTGCCATCATCCAGGCCTGGACCCGCAACGAAGCCTGGACGGCCGACCAGGCCGACATCGCGTTCGGGCGCGCCATGGCGATGGCGGATGCGGCGCGCCGGGTCGGATGTGTGCCGATCCTGACCACGGCCCCACCCGTGTTCCACGACAACTCTGCGGGAGAGGCGGTTCGCTGTGCCGCCAACGCCAGGGTGCGGGCCGCCGCCGACAGCGGGATGTTGCTGCTTGATATCGACGCTCTCTGGCGGACCGAATCGACGCCCGCCGCCTATCGGCCCGAATATGATGCGAGCGACCAGACGCATCCAAACAATCTCGCCTGCGCGGTCGCGGCCGAGGCGCTGGCCCCGATGCTGTTGCGGATTTTAGGATGACCGCAACCGAAGAGTTGCGTCGCAGACGTCTCATGAAAGAGGGATGATGACCGGCTTACAGGCGAACGATCCCGCATATCCCGTGCAGAGGCAGCTCGACGCCTATAACGCGCGCGACATCGACGCGTTCATGGTGTGGTGGGCCGACGATTGCCAATATTACGCCTTCCCGGCGACCCTGCTGGCGAGCGGTTCGGCGGCGATCCGCGAGCGGCATGTCGAACGATTCCGGGAGCCGGATCTGCACGGCACGCTGCTGACCCGCCTGATCGTCGGCAACGTGGTCGTCGATCACGAGACGGTGCAGCGAAATTTCCCCGAGGGGCGGGGCGAGGTGGATGTGCTCTGCATCTACGAGGTCGAGCGCGGGATGATCGCAAAGGCGTGGTTCAAGCTCGGGGAGCGACGCCTGCATCCATCTGCGGCGTGAACCATAGTCGGTCCGCTGAAACACGACACGCGTGACACCTTTTTTTTTAAACCGGGTGCAGTGCTGGTTCGCCAATCACACCGACGCCGCCCCCCGCGATCAGCAGGGCGTTAGGCTAACATGCTGAGAGGTCAACTGTCGCCCTCGCGCGTCCGAGGTCGCGGCAGAACACGCCGCCATTCTGCAGGCTTTCCAAGCCGGAGACGGCCCAGCCGCGAACGAGGCGCTGCGCCACCATCTCGAAGGCGGCAAGCGCCGGCTGCTCGGAACGGAAGAGTAGGTAGACACAGGAGGGTGGCGCCCGTCTCACGGACGCGGCTCTCCCTTGCGACCGAGGTTCATCCGGCCTGCCCGAACCGAAGCTCCCATTCCGAGCGGGCCAGTCGGAAACACATCCACCGTGCGACTTTTCCCGACAGATCAAGGTCGGCATCGTAAATATGCCGCGCTCCGAATTTAGCGGTCGCCTTCTGGGAGCGAATATTTATCGGATCGATGTGAAACCACACCGCATCAAAGGTCGCAAAAGCATGTCCGAGCATGAGGCGCTTGAGCATCAGGTTGGTGTTGCCTCCCCAATATCTGATGTCGAGAAAGGTGAAGCCTATCGCGATCCCGTCTGGATGGTCGGGCGGCACATAGTAGCGCGAACACCCGATCATGTGCCCCGACGCCCTGTCGATAACCGCGAGAGTCGAGTGGCTTGCGAGCAGAAAATCGAAGTAGGGCTCGAACACCTCAGGCTTGAAGCGATCCTTCACCGGATGGCCTGCCCATGTGTCAGGATTGCGCGCGGCCTCCTGCAGACCCACAAGATCGTCGCGCCGGAGCGGGCGAAGCAGGACGCTATCGCCAGCAAGCGTTGGCTGTGGGTCGAATGACGCCGGGGACATCAAAAGTTCTTTCGCCTGTCAGGCCAAGATCGTCGGGTGACGATGCCGGTCTGCTCTGCAAAGGGAGCTGCCTCAATCACGAGCGTGTGACGCATGTGGAATGGGTGGCACGCGACGCCGCTTCCGCCGCTTGGCACAACTGGAGCCAGATCTCGAACGACACGGCCCAGGCTTTCCCATCGAAGCCGACGCGATCGATCGATCCAGCCATCAGCCCCGGCCGGATCAGCCGCACGCTGCCGGGTCGATCGCCGCCCGGCGTGGCTTGAACACAGAGAAGGCGGTTCTGACCATACCGCAGCAAGGCGTCATGCAGCCGGATCAGATCGTCGTCCGTCAGCACCGCGGCAGCCTGGAACACCATGATCTTCTCGGCAGCACGAAGATCGTCGAGCAGCTTGGTGCGGAGATATTGCAGGCGACGGCAGAGCTTCTGATAAATCCGCGCCTCGTTGCCCTCGTCTCGCGGCATGAACGTATGCATGGCAAGGCCATAGACGCGATCGGTGGTGTAATATTCGTGGTTGCTCGGGTTGAGCTCCATCACGGTCCTGTCGGGCGTGCCGACGCCGTCGAAATCAACCGCTAACCCGCTCAGCAATTTGTCGAACGTGATGCCGGTCCAACGCAGCAGCCCGAGCGGCTCGGCGCCGAAATGGCGCTGCACGAAGCCAAACTCGCAGTTCTCGCCAAGACTCTCGAAGCCCATGAACAGGTCCCGGAATTGCGGTTCGTGGCCGCTCTCCCGATCGGTCGGCAACTCGGGCGGTGCGGACTGCGCCGCAGCGTGAGCCTGGTCGACCAGACGATCGACCTCAGCCAGATTGGCGCGGTTCTGGCTTTCGACCCAGCCAGTCCGGATCGTCGGATGGGTTGGGAAGCAAGCCCGTAACGCAGTCCAACGCCGCATCGCTTCCACCGAGTCGCCTCGATCGTCAGCCACCCAGGCATGATTGATCGCAAGATTCTCGTCATTCGGATATTGCGCCATGCCGGCCACGAGCGCCGCATCAGCGTCATCGAACCGCTTCAAGCGCCGAAAGCTGGCCCCCACCCCCGCATAGCCGTAGGCCGCCTTCGGAAAACATGTCCTCACGTCCTGCCAGCGGCGCAGTCCCTCGGCCCAATCGCCTCGCATATCGGCCGTTGCCGCATATTCGGATGCGATCGAGGCTTCCGACGGAAACAAGACGCGCCCCCGCAGCAGAATCGCATCGGCCTCATCGAACCGCTGCTGCTCGCGATAGGCCCGCGCCATGGCCTCATAGCCATGAGGCCGTTTAGGAAAATGGGCGACGAGATGCGAGGCGAAAGTCAGCGCCGCCTCATGGTCGCCACTCCGATGCGCGGTTGCTGCGGATTCCAGCCAGATGTTGGGGTCATCCGCGAAAGCCTGTCGCGCCGTCGACAAAACGCCAGAGGACTCCGCACAGCGGTTGAGCTTTCGCAAAGCGCCCGCGTAACCCGCATGCGAGATGGCGGCCTGCGGGTTGTCGGTCCAGATCGTTTTCCATCGCGCCGCCGCCTCATCGAGGCGCCACTGCCGCTCGAGATCGTTCGCCTGTTTGATCGCGAGGATAAGCCTCTGAGTCTTGCGTCGATCCTCGCGGAAGAAGCCGAGAAGGACGTCGGCCGTATAGGTCTTGAGATGGGGCAGGATGTTGCGCGGTGTGCGACGGAGTTCCGCGATCACGTCCCCGGCATTCCGCAAAATCGATTTGACCAAAGTCCAGCCTCAACCACCAGCGGGCGATTGCCCTTTCGAAAACAACAGGCGCAACGCACTGGCGTGTCAACCCAAACGCGCGGTCGCGGCGGCTTTCTGGACATCGTGAGACGCAGGACGTAAAGCGCCGCTCAGCCTCGGGAGCCGATCCGCATGAGCCTTACGCCCACCCTGCACTGGTTGCCGCCGAGCGAGGCGTGGCGCGACCAATTGCAGGCGTTTCGCAAGACCGACCAACCCTGTTGGAGCGATGCTGTCGCGCTCGCACAGACACGCCTGGATTTTCTCCGCACCAATGGTCTCGATGCCGCAATGAAGCTGGCCTTTTCCGAGCCGCCAGAAGAAACAGGCGGCTCGCAGCCGGTGCGGCTCGCAATCCTTGGCTCTTCCACGACGGCCCACCTTGCCGCTGGCATTCGCGTCGGCGGCCTGCGGCGCGGCCTGTGGGTGACGACCGAAGAGGCCGATTATGGACAATATCGGCAAGCGCTGACCGAGCCAACGTCCCGTTTACACGGTTTCGCGCCGACCCATATCCTGCTCGCCCTCGACGCGCATCACCTGCTGGCGGGGGTCGATGCCTCGCTCACTGCAACCGAGGCCGACGCGGTTTTGCACGACATTATCGCCCGCATCGAGGATCTTTGGAGTCTGGCGCGCGATCGGTTCGGCTGCGCCGTGATGATGCAGACGCCCCTGCCGATCTATCCGGTCTTGATGGGTTCCAACGAGCATCGCCTTCCTGGCTCCCGGGCCGCCCTGCTGAGGCGCTTGAACGAGGCGCTTCGCGTGAAAGCCGACCAGCATGGCGTCGATCTCGTGGCGATCGACGATCGGGCCGCGCGGGACGGGCTATCGGGTTGGCATGACCCGGCCTTGTGGCATCGTGCCAAGCAGGAGGTCGCGCCCCCGGCCGCGCCGGTCTATGGCGACCTCGTGGCCCGGGTTTTGGCCGCCCGCCAGGGTCGCTCCGCCAAATGTCTGGTCCTCGATCTCGACAATACGATTTGGGGCGGCGTGGTGGGGGACGATGGGAGCGACCGCCTGGTGCTTGGGCAAGGCAGCGCGCTTGGCGAGGCGTTCGCGGCCGTTCAGGCCTATGCGAAGGACTTGGCTCGACGCGGCGTCATTCTGGCGGTCTGTTCAAAGAACGACGAGGCCAATGCGCTTGAACCGTTCGACCGCCATCCCGAGATGGTGTTGAAGCGGAGCGACATCGCCTGCTTCGTGGCCAACTGGGGCGATAAGGCCAACAACATCCGCGAGATCGCGACGCGGCTGACGATCGGTCTCGACGCCATGGTGTTCGTCGACGACAACCCGTTCGAGCGCAATCTGGTGCGGGCGGCCCTGCCGATGGTTGCGGTGCCGGAGGTCCCCGACGATCCGGCGCTGGTGCCGAACTGTCTCTCGGACGCGGGCTATTTCGAAAGCCTCGCGATCACGGCGGACGACCGAGCCAGGACGGCGCAATATCGCTCCAACCTCGACCGGATCGCGATCCGGTCTTCGGCGACCGATGTGCCGGCCTATCTTCTGAGCCTCGATATGCGGTTGATCCACGCGCCCTTCGATCGGGTGGGTCTGCAGCGCATCACGCAATTAATCAACAAGACCAATCAATTCAACCTGATGACCCAGCGCCTGGACGAGGCTGCCGTCGCCGCCTTGATCGATGATCCAAATGCCTTGACGATGCAGGCGCGCCTGACCGACCGGTTTGGCGACAACGGCATGGTCGCGGTCGTGATCGGGCGAAAGACAGGCGCGACCCTCGTGATCGACACGTGGCTGATGAGTTGTCGGGTGCTCGGGCGCGAGGTCGAGGTCGCGACCCTCGCGGTGCTGGTCGAAGCCGCGCGACGCTGCGGCCTGACCCACCTGATCGGGCAATATCGTCCCACCGCCAAGAACGGCATGGTGGCCGATCATTATGCTAAACTTAGTTTCAAGCCGATGCGGACCGAGCCCGACGGCACCGTCCTGTCGATGCTCGATCTCGCGACCAACACGGCCGCCGACGTGCCAATCACGATCGTTGCGGCACAGTCCGTTGGGCCGCCGAGCGCCACGACGCCGACCGATCTGACGCAGGAGCGCCGCAGATGACCCAAGCCGAGATCTACTCGATTCTTGCCGAGATCTTCGACGACGTTTTCTTGCGCGAGGTGTCGCTACGGCCCGACCTCAGCGCCAAGGATGTCGACGGCTGGGACTCGTTCAAGCAGATCGACATCGTCATGGCGGTCGAGGAGCGGTTCGGCTTCAAGGCCGCCACGAAAGATCTCGATGCGCTGCAGACCGTGGGGGATCTTGTGCAGCTCATCGTGACCAAGACGGCTTGAAGACCAACGTCCGCTACGAGAGACGTTCGCCGCGCGGTTCATGTCAACATGGTCGATGCTCGACAAGGTCGCGGAACTGTGATGTTGACGCTCCAGGGCCTTGCGGCGCTGACCTTGCCTCACATGATGCTCGACCTGTGGTTATCGCACCAGGAAGCGGCGCATGCCAAAAGGGGTCACCGCGCGAGCTAGGGACATCGTCAGCGTCTCACCCACTCGGCTCGTGAAAGCGGAACGTCGACGATGGGTCGCTTGGCCAGTTCTCGGTCATGCTTTTCGTTGCCAAGACACCGGACGTTGCCTATGCGGTGGTGATGTCATCTTAGACACGGCCGATCCCCTGGCCTCGGCCGTGTCAGCTGAGTAATGCCGTCTTGTCCACACCGAAATCGCTCGACGGATTGCTCAATCTCCTCGCCTTCGTGAAGATTGTCGAAGCGGGTTCGTTCGCCGAAGCGGCGCGTCGCGCCGGAACCACGACCTCGGCGATGTCCAAAGCCGTGACGCGATTCGAGCAGAGCCACGGGATCCGGCTGCTGCATAGAACCACCCACGCGCTCTCGATGACGCCGGAAGGCGAGCGTCTGCTGGAGGGGGCGCGTGATCTCATGCGCGGGGCAGAGCGGCTGGAGGCCTCGCTCGGGGAGTCGGGTCAACATGGCGCATACGGACGGGTTCGGATCAGCCTGCCGGGTGCCCTCGCCCGCGCGTGCGTCGTGCCGATCTTGCCGCGCCTCCAAGCCGAGCACCCCGGGATCGACATCGAGCTCGGCTTCGACCACACGTCGTTGGACCTCGGCGCCGAAGACATCGATATCGCGCTCCGATCCGGCCGCATCGAGGATCAATCCGGGCTCGTGGCCCGCACGTTGACCACCTTCCCTTGGGTGCTTTGCGCCTCGCCGGCTTATCTCGCCTTGCGCGGTATTCCGACCTCGCCGACCGACCTGAGCGGTCACGAGCAGATCGGCTTCCGCAACGCCGGCACAGGGCAGTTGCAGCCGTGGATCTTCGCCGACCCAAAGCGTAAGCCGGCTTTATCAACGATCCGCCATGTGCCGCCATCGCGCCTTGTGGTCGACGGCGGCACGACCGCATGGACAATGGTGTTGGCCGGTATGGGCCTCGCTTGGGTGCCCTCTTGGCTCGGCCGCGAGGACCTGCGACAGGGCCGCGCTATCGAGGTTCTGCGCGATTGGCGGATCCCCGAAACCAGGCTATCGGCCGTGCGTCTCGACAAGGATCTGACGCCAAAGCGAACCCAGATCGTTCTCGATATCCTCGCGGCCGCCGCGCCAGGGTGGCGGGGTGAGGGTTAGGCAACACAGCGATTGTTGGAAATTCCGTTACGCTTTATTGAAATGGTAATGAGCAAATCTTGAAGCGGGAGCCAGCGGTAAATTCAAACTGAGACACTACCTAGCAACGATATGGATTGACTTACCCGTGATTGGAACTAACGAGTCAAACGATTCCTATTCAGAGTCTAGATTTGGACCGTTCTTGTCACGAGTTATCCGCTGCGATCAACGACTTGATGGCTCGAAGCGATAAGCCTCACCCCGCCGGGCTGACGAACCCTTCCAGCACCATCTTGCGACCCGCTTTGTCGAAATCGACCGTCAGCTTATTGCCATCGACCTGCGCCACAGTGCCGGGCCCGAACTTCTGGTGGAACACCCGCGCCCCGGCCGTATAGGACGAGGCGACCGAGGATTTAGCCACCAACTCGCCTTCGATCAGCATGGGTCCCCCGCGTCCGATCTTGCCGAATCCGGAGCCTCGCTCGGCAAAGCCGCTGGCGGCCCGCTCCGCCGCGCCCTTCTGGGCGCGCTGCCAGCCCGGCGTGTCGTAGCTCGACGCAAACCCCTTCATCGTGTCGAAGCGCGAGGCGCCATAGCCACCATAGCGGGTGGCTTGCGCGGCTTCGGTCACCTCGACATGGGCCTCGGGCAATTCATCGACGAAGCGCGACGGAATGGTGGTCTGCCACAGGCCATGAATACGGCGATTGGTGGCAAAGAAGATCTTGGCGCGCCGTTTCGCCCGTGTGACGCCGACGTAAGCGAGGCGGCGCTCCTCCTCAAGGCCGGCCCGCCCGTTCTCGTCCATCGAGCGTTGGGAGGGAAACAACCCTTCCTCCCAGCCGGGCAGGAACACGGTATCGAATTCGAGCCCCTTGGCTCCATGCAGCGTCATGATCGACACGCGCGGGCCTTCGTTGGCCGTATCGGTATCCATCACCAGCGAAATATGTTCGAGGAACGAGGCAAGGCTCTCGAAATCCTCCATGGAGCGAACGAGTTCCTTGAGGTTGTCGAGCCGTCCGGCCGCTTCCGCGGTGCGGTCTTTCGTCCACATGTCGGTGTAGCCGGATTCCTCCAGAATGGTCTCGGCCAGGCGACTATGGTGCAGCGTCGGGATCAGGGTCGCCCAGCGCTCGAAGTCGCCAAGCAAGGCCCGCAGTGTCTGCCGCTGCTTGGGCTTGAGATCCTCGGTCTCGACGAGTTCGCGGGTGGCCTGCATCATCGGCACGCCCTGCCGGCGACCGTAATCGTGCAACACCTGGAGCGTGGCATCGCCGAGCCCACGCTTCGGCGTGTTGGCGATCCGCTCGAACGCAAGATCGTCAGCCGGCTGCGCCACGCAGCGCAGGTAAGCCAGGGCATCGCGAATTTCGAGCCGCTCGTAGAAACGCGGGCCGCCGATCACCTTATAGGGAAGGCCGAGCGTGATGAACCGCTCCTCGAATTCTCGCATCTGAAACGAGGCCCGGACAAGGATCGCGATCTCGTCAAGCGATTGCCCACGGCGCTGCAATCGCTCGATCTCGTCGCCGACCTGCCGCGCTTCTTCTTCAGAATCCCACACGCCGGTGACGGTGGGCTTCTCGCCCAACTCGTCGTCGGTGAACAAGGTCTTGCCGAGCCGCCCCTCGTTTTGTGCGATCAGATGGGCGGCCGTTCCGAGAATATGGCCGGTCGAACGATAGTTGCGCTCCAGCCGAACCACGGTCGCGCCCGGAAAATCCTTCTCGAACCGCAGAATGTTTTCGACCTCGGCACCGCGCCACCCATAGATCGATTGATCGTCATCGCCGACACAGCACAGATTCTGGGTCGCCTGCGCGAGCAGACGCAACCACAGATATTGCACCACATTGGTGTCCTGGTACTCGTCCACCAGCATATATTTGAAACGACCCTGGAACTGCGCCAGCACATCCGGATGGTCCCGGAGTAACCGCAAGCCTTCGAGCAGCAGGTCGCCAAAATCGGCTGCATTCAGTTGCTTCAACCGCGCCTGATAGGCCGCATAGAGAAGTCCGCCCTTGCCGTTGGCGAAGGCGCTTGCCTCGCCGGCCGGAACCTTGGAGGGCTCGAGGCCGCGATTTTTCCAGGCATCGATCTGAAACGAGAGGGCGCGGGCGGGCCACCGCTTGTCATCGACATTCTCAGCCTGCAGCACTTGCTTCATCAGCCGGATTTGATCGTCGGTATCGAGGATCGTGAAGCTGGATTTAAGCCCGACCAATTCGGCGTGGCGGCGGATGATCTTGGTCGAGATCGAATGGAACGTGCCGAGCCACGTCATGCCTTCGGCGGCCGGACCGATGAGGGCGGCCACCCGCTCCTTCATCTCGCGCGCGGCCTTGTTGGTGAAGGTCACGGCCAAAATCTCATGCGGCCGCGCCCGGCCGGTCGCTACGATATGGGCGATCCGCGTCGTCAGCACACGCGTCTTGCCCGTCCCGGCTCCCGCCAAGACCAGCACAGGCCCATCCAACGCTTCGATGGCGGCCTGCTGCTCCAGATTGAGATTTTTGAGATAGGCTGCCGCAGGGGCCGCCGCCGCGCGAGCCCGCTCGGCAATGCCGCCCGGTCGCGGGCGAGGCCCAGCCTCGGCGGGGATCTGGTCGGCCAAAAGCACGCTCCGGCGTGAAAGAAGAACGAAGGGCGAATCTTTCAGCAACATGGGGGTTGGGTGCCCCAATGTCCATTTCGCCGGCCGAGCGCCTCGCGCGGAAGCGTGCCTCAGGCCAGTTGGCGATTAGCGGCAGATGCGACGGGTCGTGCGGACCATGCGGCCATGAAACCGGCGCGTCGTCGTGACAGAACGACAGCGGTGCGGCCGTCCGAAGGCCGGTCGCATCGGACGATGATGGGTGACGGTGCGGGTTGTTGTCACCGTCGTTGCGGCCTGTGCACTTTCCATGGCTGGGGCGAACGACGCCAAGCTGCAGGCCACGGCCACCACGGCAAAAAACGTCTTCATGCTCAATCTCCCGTTTTGATCGGCATTGATTGCCGGATCATGCTCAAGCCGTTACGAATCGATCGTCGGCCGGAGACGGGTCGAGACCTGCAGGGTTTTAACGGCCGTTTTGCAGCAGACGCGTCAACGCTCACCGGCGTTGACGGTGAAACCGCCTTCACCCGCAACTTCGCGACGCGAAGACGACCGCTAGAACGCGACAGGCAACACTCGACACCCCGGTCGTCATGCACGAAGATCTCCTTAGCACCCGCCCCTTCCGCGAGACAGCCGACGCACGCGTGGCGTGGGCTCATGGTCGAGCGAACCGTGGCACCATCCTGCCGATCCTGAGGATCTTCATGTCGCTCGCTCTCCTCCTCGCAACCATCGTGGCCGGCTTCGCCTATGTGATCTCGCCGGGCCCCGCGTTCTTGGCCGTCTTCGCTTTGGCGGCGACGCAGGGACGGCAGGCAGCGGCGCGCTTCGTCATCGGCCACCTCGTCGGCGACGTGACATGGGGCGCCCTCGCCTTGACGGCGATCATCGGAGCCAATCAGCTGGGGCCTGTGCTGTTCGACGCGCTCGGCCTCTTCTGCGGCCTCTATCTCGTCTATCTCGGCATTAAGGCCGTGATGACCCGCAAAGATGCGCCACCCACCTCGATTGGCGCCAGCCGACCGTTGATGACCGGCGTGATGTTCGGCCTGACGAACCCCAAGGCCTATCCGGTCTCGACCGCGATGTTCACCGCGATCGCACTGCCGTTCGCCGGCCACCTCGGCTGGGTCGACGCACCGCCGCTTCTCGGCGCGGCCCTCGTCGGCTTCATCCTGGCCGATATCCTCATCGTCTTCTGGGCCGGATTGCCGATGGTGCGCCGGCTCTTCTCGGCTCATCGCGGCATTATCACCCGAAGCGTGGGCGTCATCTTCATCGCTTTCGGAGCAAAATCGATCGCCGACGCGGGGCGCAGCTTCGCGTCCCGTGCGTGACCTCAGGCCCGAGCACCATCGGCTGTCGATGGGAAACCGCCGCACGGCTGTGGACAGGCGGACCCTCTTCTGATATCGGACCTTGACGTACCGGAGCGGCCCTGCGCGCGCCCGGTTTTCCGTATTTCACCAACCGATCGACGCGCATCGCTGATGACGTCGTTTCACCCGACAGGATAAACGCTTGCAAGTTCTCGTTCGCGACAACAATGTCGACCAGGCCCTGAAGGCGCTGAAGAAGAAGATGCAGCGCGAAGGCATTTTTCGCGAAATGAAGTTGCGCGGCCATTACGAGAAGCCGTCCGAGAAGCGTGCTCGTGAGAAGGCTGAGGCCGTTCGTCGCGCTCGCAAGCTCGCTCGGAAGAAGTTGCAGCGCGAAGGCTTGTTGCCGATGAAGCCGAAGCCGGTCCCCGGCGCTCGCTAAGCTCATCCTCGAGGCCTTCGGCCTCGATCGCCGTGTCTCCGATGCAACGCCGCTCCTTCATGTGACCGGCTACGCTTTGTTAACGATGTCGGGCCCAAATCTTGCCTTCTTGCAGAGCGATTCGGGCCTGATTGACGTCAGGTGGGTCTCCTGACCATCACGATTACGAGCGATATCCAGACATGAGCGGTTGCATGACGAATGGTCCAGTCGAGATGGTCGCGGAGCGAAGCCGGATCGCTCCAGGCTCGATGGGGAGCAATGTGCGTCTTTCGACATGTCGCGCCCTGTCTCTGATGCTGCTCTCGACTGCGGCTCTCGGGCTTGCGGGCTGTGAAACGGTCGGCTCGATCGGATCCGCTGGTCGCGGGGTGGCTGAGGTCACGGCGCCGACCCAGGAAAGTTCGGTCAATATCGCGTCCCTTAGCGACGTCATTTCGCGCAACCCGAATGATTCGGAAGCCTATAACACTCGCGGCTCCGCCTATGCGCGTATCGCGGATTTCTCGAATGCGATTGCCGATTTCACCAAGGCGATCCAGCTCGATCAGAACAATGCGGCCGCTTACACGAACCGAGCCTTGGCCGAACGCCAGACCAATCATAACGATCTCGCTTTGGCCGACTTCAATCACGCGATCCAGGCCAATCCGAATCACGCGCCGGCTTATCTCGGCCGCGGTAATCTGCTGCGGACACAAGGCAACCTGCAGCAGGCCCTGGCCGACATGAATCAGGTGATTCGGCTCAATCCGGAAGGCGCGCAGGCGTTCCATGCGCGAGGCCTCATCCACCAGCGCGAAGGCGAGCAAGCGCTGGCGATTATCGATTTCGATAATGCGATCGATCGCGATCCGTTCGCCGGCGCGCCCTATCTCGCGCGTGGCCAAAGCCTGACCGTGACGGGCAAATACGATTCGGCGATCGAGGATTTCAACGCCGCCCTCAACGTCGACAATCGCAATGCGGAAGCGTGGGCAAGCCTCGGGACCGCCTACGAGAAGAGCGGCAACAAGACCAAGGCTCGCGAATCCTACATGCGCGCCAAGGTCATCGATCCGCAGAACCAGACGGCGTCGGACGGTCTCTCCCGAGTCAGCTGAGCCGCTTGCGGCGAGCCGTCGCTAAGATGCCGGCTCGTCACCTTCAGCGGCCACCATCTGCCAACCCATCCAAACCGACAACTGACTTGACCGACTTCCTGTGCGATGGGTCGCCGCAGCGCCACGCGCGGACACCTCAACGCTGATCGTCCTCTGCCCTCATCTCGCCTGCCGCGACGCAACGCAACGATTTGGTCGATGACGCCTTGATCCGTCTGCCGGATGCCGCACACTCGCGTCGATCATTCCCAGCGCTTTTGCGACGCCCTCGACGCGGCCGTCGGATGATCTCACCCAGCAATTCGCCGGCAAAAAGCTCTGCCTCGCCGTGAATTCAGCGCCACCTTGACTGCAGAATTGTCGAAGTAACGCGCGGCTGTGATCCGCGCGTCGGCAAGTCTAGCATGGGCTCTCACCGACCGCCCGATTGTTGCGTTCCAGCCACATAAACTTTGGTTAAGTCATTGAGGCGAAATCGCGTCTTGATCATGACAGCGTCAGCCAACAAAGCTCAATCGGTCGAGGCGCTTAGAGGCATTTTTTCGAAGCCTGATTCGAAACTGTGTCTCGAATGTGACTCAGTGAACCGGATGGTGCGCTGCCTTCGACGCGTCGAGCGAATTTCACAAGCCTGTTACAATCGCCCCATAATTCAACGTTTAGCGACCACATCCGGTTCGGACTGGAACAAGAATATGAAAATCTCTAAAGTATACTGGCTTGCTTCGGCAGCTTTACTGACGAGCGCCATGGGCGCCCAAGCCGCTGATCTTCCGTTCCGGAAAGCTGCTCCCGTCGAATACGTGCGGGTTTGCGACGCCTTCGGCGCAGGCTTCTTCTACGTTCCCGGTACCGACACCTGCATTCGCATCAGCGGGCAGATGCGTGCGGAAGAGACGTTCCGTCCCGGCGCCCCGACCAACAACCCCAACGCTTACTCGTACAGCCTCGCTGGCAACGTCTACAAGCGCGACCTGACCAGCTTCCGGGCGCGCGGCTATCTCAACGCCGACTCGCGGACGCAGACGGCTTACGGCACCCTCCGGGCCTTCGTCTCGTTCCGGATCACCAACGACTCGACCGCGTCGGGAACGACGGGTGGTGGTAAGGCTGTCGGTCTTGGCACACCGGCCCCCAGCACAGGCGCCTTCCAGGGTAACTCGCCGGTCGTGGGCTCGGCTCCGACTCTCGACAAGGGCTTCATTCAGTTCGCCGGCTTCACCGCTGGTCGCGCCCAGTCGTTCTTCGACTTCGATGCCCAGAGCGTCGAATTGCTGACCAACTCGGTCGCCAACTCCAACCAGCCGACCGAGATGTTTGCCTACACGGCAACCTTCGGACAGGGCTTCTCGGCCACCATCGCGGCGGAAGATCGCAACGAGCGCAACACGGGCGACTCGGGCTTCCAGCAGAACGGCGGCCTCGTCAATGGCGTTCTGACCGCAACGACGCAGCAGCCGAACGCGACCCGCGCCGGTTACCTTGCCTATTCGGGTGAGACCATCCCGGACTTTGTCGGTAACCTGCGTTACGACGGATCATGGGGTTCGGCTCAGTTGTCGGGCGCGTATCATCAGGTCTCCTCGCTTCCGGTAACGCTCGCGGCTCGGACGGTCGCTGGCCCCGCCGGCACCGTCATCCAGCCCGCAGATGCCGATGGCTTCGCTGTCTTGGGCGGCGTGAAGGTCTTGTTGCCGATGATCTCCAAGGGCGACAGCTTCACGGTGCAGGGCACCTACGAGCGCGGCGCGATGGATTACGCCAACGCAAACAACTACTTCAACGGCCTGTCGAACATCTACAGCAACAACACGTCGGTCGGCGTGCCAGTCAACGACGCCTTCGTCCGTCCCGATGGCACGATCGCTCTGTCGACCGCCTACGGCGCTTACGGCAACTTCCGCCATTACTGGATCCCGGAAGTGTCGAGCTCGATCTACGGTGCTTACCTCAAGATCGAGAACCCGAAGTCGGCTCAACGTCTCGGTGCAGGTGCCGATAACGCTCGCATCTTCCAGGTTGGCTTCAACACGATCTGGACCCCGGTCAAGGATTTCCAGATCGGTGCCGAAGTTCTCTACAGCAACATGCAGCTGACGGGTCTCACCACCCTGCTCGACAATCCCGCCCCGACCGTTTCGCCGCGTAACCCCGACGACTACCGGGTCCGCGCCAGCGTCCGTCGCGCTTTCTGATCCACACCGTACATGGCCGCTTCATCGGCGGCCCTGTCTTGGCATCAGGGGATGTCTCACTGCGGTGGCGACATCTTGAACAAGAAGCCCGGTTTCGACCGGGCTTTTTTGTGTGTCGCGTCGCCCCTCATCGCTTGTGACGAACCGCGATCTTCGGCACTCTGTGCTTTGACGTTCTGACACGCGTCATCCGCCGAGGCCTCGACAGACGATTACCATCCATCCGACCGCCGCGCCCGAGACCGAGGAGACATTGATGATCCGGCCAAAAGTGTCGTTCAGTGAAGAATTGAAGCAGTTTCGCGACTTTGCGCTCAAGGGCAACGTCGTCGACCTCGCCTTCGCGGTCATCATCGGCGCGGCCTTCGGCAAAATCGTCGATTCCTTCGTCAAAGACATCATCATGCCGATCATCGGGCTGTTCGGCAGTGCCGACTTCTCGAATTATTTCCTCCCCCTCAGCCATGGGGTCACCGCCACCAACCTCGCCGACGCTCAGAAGCAAGGGGCCATTCTGGCCTGGGGCAGCTTCGTCACCTATGTGGTGAATTTCGCAATTGTGGCGCTGGTGCTCTTCATCTTGATCCGCCTCATCAACACCTTGCGCCGGGAGGAGCCCGCGACGGCCGCCCCACCGCCGCCGCCAAGCCCGGAAGAGGTTCTGCTGACCGAAATTCGCGATCTTCTGGCAGGCCGTCGGCCGGGCGCAGCGCAGGCGATGACCGACTCCGTCGGCGCCGGTCTGTCGGCTACCGGTCTTCCCAGCCGCGGGCAGCCAGACGCCATCCCGCCGGGACGATAGGAACATCATACCTTGAGCAGCGACACCCGAGCCAGCGACACCGTCGTCGATGAGACGTTAACCAACGAGACTGTCGCCAACGAAGCCGCTCAACCCACCGACTTTACCCGAGGTCTGCGCCCGGAAGCCTTGCTGAGCCCCGAAAGCGGCATCGTCGAGGTCTTCAATTATGGGCGGAACCGGCAAGGCTTGATCCCGCTCTGGGTGGGCGAGAGCGATCTGCCGACACCGAGCTTCATCTGCGAGGCTGCGGCGCGTTCGCTCGAAGCTGGTGAAACCTTCTACACCTATCAGCGCGGCATTCCGGAACTCCGCACCGCGATCGCGGCCTATATGACGCGGGTCTATGGTGGCCCCTTCTCGGGGTCGGCCGATCCTTTCCGGCCCGAGCGCTTTTTCGTCACCATTGGCGGGATGCACGCCTTGCAGCTTGCCATACGGCTCGTCGCAGGCGTGGGCGACGAGGTCATCGTCCCGACCCCCGCTTGGCCGAATTTTCGCGGCGTCGTTGGCGTCTCTGGAGCCACGACGGTCGATGTTCCAATGCATTTCGGCGGCGAGCCCCTCGGCTGGACGTTGTCGATCGACGATGTCGAACGGGCCGTGACACCGCGCACGACGGCGATCGTGATAAACTCACCGTCAAATCCCACCGGCTGGATCGCATCGGCCGACGATCTTGAGGCTCTTCTGGCTCTCGCGCGCCGTCACGATCTTTGGATTGTGGCAGACGAGATCTATGGCCGCTTCGTCTATGACGGCGAGCGGGCACCCTCCTTCCACGATATCATGCGGCCGAACGATCGGATTCTGTTCGCTCAGACCCTGTCGAAGAACTGGACCATGACCGGGTGGCGGATCGGATGGCTCGAAGCGCCGGAAGCCCTTGGCCCCTTGATCGAAAATCTCGTCCAATATTCAACATCCGGCGTCCCGGTTCCGACCCAACGCGCCGCGATCGTGGCGATCGAGAACGGAGAGGCGTTTTTGCGTCAGCAGGTCGAGCGCGCCAAGACCAGCCGCGATATCATATGCGACGCGCTTGCGGCGACCGGACGGGTTCGCTTCGCGCGGCCACAAGGCGCGTTCTATCTCTTCGCGTCGATCACGGGAGAAACCGACATGCGGCGCCTCGTGCTTCGCATGGTCGACGAGGCTGGGCTCGGCATGGCGCCAGGAGGCGCTTTTGGGACGGGCGGAGACCCTTATGTCCGGATCTGTTTCGCGCGGCAGCCCAGCGAAATCGCCGAAGTCGCTCGTCGCTTCGTGGCATGGCTGGGCCGGAGTTGAGCCACCCTCATGATATTGTCGTCAGCGACGCCTTGAAGCGGATCCGTCGGTGACCCGGGACAGGCTCAGCCCGCGGCTTTTGGGTCGGTTGCCTTCGTGAGCCGCGAGCGCTCGAACAGGATCACGGCGATGATGCCGAAGGCCAGCGGCGCGATGAGGTAGAGCAGCCGGAATACCAGCAAGGCGGCCAGGATGTCGGCTTTAGCGATGTCCGGCAGCGCCGTGACGAAGACGAGTTCGAGAACGCCGAGGCCGCCCGGCGCGTGGCTCAGCAAGGCCGCCGAGAAGGACGCCAAAAACACACCCAGAATGATCAGAAACCCCGGATTGTCGGTCACCGGCAAGGCACAATAGATAATGCCGGCGGCACCGAGCAATTCCAGCGGCCCGGCGATCAGTTGGCGCATCGTGATGTTGAGGCGCGGATAGACGAGCTTAAACGTCCCGATCTGCAATGGTCGCAGATTCAGCGCCGACCCGATGACATAAAGCGCCACGAACGCCAGCAGCCCGCAGCCGATCAGGCGCACGCTGGTGTCCGACAAATGGAACAGACGCGCCAAAATATTCGGTTCGATCACGAAGACGAGGCCGCCGAGCAGAGCCGTGCCAAGCGCGAAGGTAAAGGAGCAGAAGGCCACGAGGACACCGACCTCGGACAGCGTCAACCCTTTGGTCGAGTAAGCCCGATAGCGCACCATGGCGCCGGAGAACATCGACATGCCGATGTTATGGGACAGCGCATAGGTCGTGAAGGACACGGCCGAGATGAAGCCCCAAGGCAATTTGAAGCCGAGATGCGACAGCGCGATCCGATCGTACCAAGCGAGCGCCATATAGGCCACCAGGGTCGACAGAACGGCGAGCATCCAGCGGCCCGACGAGATCGCCAGGATCGACTCTTCGACGTCGGTGAACGACAGACCGCGCACTTCGCGGAACAGTAGCCATAAGGAGAAGACGACCGCCGCAACGCCGATCATCGGCCAGACGATCGTCGACCACGTGAACCGGGCGATGGTTGGCGGCTGGACCGGCGGTGGCGGCTGAAGATCGAAGTCTACCAAAGGGATCTCGTCGAACGAAGAGCGGGAACAGGTTGATGGCGATGGATCGAGACCGATCCCTTCACGACACGCATCGCGGCCATGCCGTTGCATCAAAACGGTTTGACGATCACCAGAATGACGATGCCGATCAGCAGCACGGTCGGGATTTCGTTGACGACGCGGAAGTAGCGCGACGACTTCACGTTGGCGTCGTTGGCGAAACGCCGTGTACTCGCCGCCAGAAAGCCATGACAGCCGCTCAGCAGCACGACCAGCAGGATCTTGCCGTGCAACCAGCCGTCGCGGAACCACCCACCCTCGTAGGCGAGCCAGAGGCCGGTGATCCACACCGCGATCATGGCCGGGTTCATGATGGCGCGCAGCAACCGGCGCTCCATGATCTTGAAGGTCTCGGACTGCGGGGTCCGCGGCCCCGCTTCGACGTGATAGACGAAGAGGCGCGGGAGATAGAGCATGCCGGCCATCCAGGCCACCATGCTGATGACGTGCAAAGCCTTGATCCAAAGGTACATTGACGACAACCCGAAGACATTCGAGGATTGGCCGAAGAGCCGCCCGGTCAATACCGCAGAACCACCGAGGCGCCTAAGCTTTTCGGCTCGACCTAAGTGTCGGGCCTCCGCTGGTCGACCCGCGAGGGCTCGCGCCGCCGGTCGGCATCGTGGATTATAACCCGGCGCGGACGCGCGCCACGAGATGCTCGACATGCGCGATCGGGGTTTCGGGCAAAATGCCATGACCGAGATTGAACACGTGCGGTCGTCCGGCGAAGCCTTTCAGAATACGCGTGATCGCATGATCCAGCCCCTCACCGCCAGCCACAAGGGCGAGAGGATCGAGGTTGCCCTGCAGCGTCAGATTATGCGGCATGACCCGATTCGCCCATTCGACATCGACACTGGTGTCGAGCCCAAGTGCACTCACCTGACCATCCGCGGCTTGGATCAACTGACGCCCGGTCGCGCGCGGAAAAGCGATGATGCGAATGGTGGGGCAAGCAACACGAAGCCGGGTCACGAGCGTCTGCACGGGACGCAGGCACCAGCGTTCATATTCGAGTGTCGGTAGCACGCCGGCCCAACTGTCGAAAATCTGAATGGCGTCGACCCCGGCTGAGACCTGCGCGGTGAGATAGGTCACCGAGGCATCGACGAGGCGATCGATGAGGCGTTGAAACAGGTCCGGATGCCGATAGGCAAACAAGCGTGCAGGCGCCTGATCGGGGGTCCCACGACCGGCGATCATATAGCTTGCGACGGTCCAGGGAGCGCCACAGAAGCCAATCAGCGGGGTCGCAGGCCCTAGCATGGCCTTGGCACGGGTGACGGTCTCCAGCACCGGAGACAGACGGTTCATGTCGATCTCCGCATGCAGCTGATCGACATCGGCTGCATCGATGAGCGGATCGAGCCGAGGACCATGCCCGGTCTCGAACGATACGGTCTGACCGAGCGCGTCCGGGATCACGAGAATGTCGCTGAAGAGGATCGCGGCATCGAAGCCAAAGCGGCGGATTGGTTGCAACGTGGCTTCTGATGCAAGTTTCGGATTGTAGCAGAAATCGAGGAACGACGGGGCCGTCGCGCGCATCTCCCGATATTCGGGAAGATAGCGGCCCGCCTGGCGCATAAGCCAGATCGGCGGTTTGTCGGCCACGGATCCATCGAGCGTGTCGAGGAACAGGGTGCTCGGGCCACGCGTTAGAGTGCCGGATTGAACATGAGACATAAGAAAAGAGAATCCCTTAGACTCTTCTTCTGAGTCTTCTTCTAGGGGGAGGCGTAACCGTCCTCCCGTTTCGTTCACATTTCGTCAACGCTTGTGGCGAGACATAGGCCGCCGCGATAACGCGTCGTCGGTCTGTGGAGAATTTAAGAATTCCTTAACGTCTTGCGCCACATCGGACGACCTCGGCGTGTGGACAGCAAAAACCCAATCCCCACTATTCCGTCAAGCTTGGGTCCGAGGCCAGGCTGTATCCACAGGCTCGGCCGTGTGGACCAAACCGCCTGAAACTCGGGAGAAGCCGGGAGAATTCCTATCCCTCGTCGGCGCTGGACCCTACTATCCACAGACCGCCTGATGACGCCGGGATAAGTCCAGCGGGCAGGCCGCGGTATCGTTCCGCAGAGCCAGTGTGAGATCGATCGCCGAGGTGGAGACAAAGGTGTGACACGCAGCTATTTCCATCTGCATCTGGTCTCGGATTCGACCGGCGAAACTTTGATCGCGGCGAGCCGCGCCGTCGCGGCGCAATATCAAGACGTGTCCTCGATCGAGCATATCTATCCGCTCCTGCGGACTCGCGCTCAACTCGAACGCGTCATCACCGATATCGAGGCGGCGCCGGGCATCGTCTTGTTCACGCTGGTCGACCCGGAATTGATCAGCCGCCTCGAGGAAGCCTGTCACGAATCGGGTTCACCCTGCCTGTCCGTGCTGCAACCGATCGTCGACGTCTTCCAATCCTATCTCGGCCGGGCCGCGACCTCGCCGCGGCCTGGCGCGCAGCACGTTCTCAACGCGGATTATTTCAAGCGGATCGACGCGCTCAATTTCACCATGATGCACGACGATGGACAGATCTCCGAAGGGCTTGAACAAGCCGACGTGCTGCTGCTCGGCGTCAGCCGAACCTCCAAGACACCCACCAGTATCTATCTGGCCAACCGCGGCATCAAGACCGCCAATATTCCGCTCGTGCCCAACGTGCCATTGCCTCCCGTGGTGTTCGAGCTCAAAAATCCTCTCGTGGTCGGGCTGCTGGCGTCGCCCGAGCGCATCGTGCAGATCCGTCAGAACCGGCTTCTGTCACTTCGGGCGGAGGCTGAAACGCCCTATGTGGATCGGATTTCGGTCGCCGAGGAAATCGCGCAATCGCGACGGATCTTCGCTCAGAACGGTTGGCCGACCATCGACGTCACCCGGCGGTCGATTGAGGAAACAGCCGCCGCCATCATCGATCTGCACAAGGTTCACCGCATGAAATTCATCGCCCAGGCATGACCCAGCCTCACTCGCTTTGGCACGGTGCGCCGCTGGTCCTCGCCTCGGCCAGCCCGACGCGGCGCCTGCTTCTTGAAAGCGCCGGCATTCCGGTCGTGGTTCGCCCCGCCTTGATCGACGAGCGTGCCCTCGAGCGCCAAATGGATGACCATCTGCCTGGTGGAGGTGTCGACGCGCGGAGGACCGCGACGGCCCTGGCGCGGGCCAAGGCGTTGGCGGTCGTGGCTCCCGGTGCGCTCGTGCTCGGCGCGGATCAGACGCTGTCGCTCGATGGACATGGGTTGCACAAGCCGGCCACGACCGAGGCGGCGCGCCATCAGATCGCGGCGCTGGCTGGACGGACCCATGATTTAAATTCAGCTTTTGCGCTTGTGCGCGATGGATCCGTGGTGGCCGAAGCGGTCTGGAGCGCCCGCCTGACGATGCGGCCACTTTCACCCGCCTTCATTGCGCTTTATGTCGACGCCATGGGAGAGGCCGTCGCGGAGAGTGTCGGCGGCTACAAGCTCGAAGGGCTCGGCATCCATCTTTTCGAGCGGATCGAAGGCGATCAATCGACGATTCTCGGCCTGCCGTTGCTGCCCTTGCTCGCGGCATTGCGCCAGTGCGGTGTTCTCGACGGATAAGCGGTGTTAGACCGGTGGTGACGCGTTGAGGGTCAGCACTTCCCCGGCGAGATAGAGCGATCCGGTGATCAACACGCGGGGTGACATCGGCCACACCCGAGCCGAGATGGCGTGGAGCGCCGCCAGGATCGTCTCGAAGGCACTGGCGCGGAGGCCAGCCGCCACAGCGATATCGGCGAGTTCGGTTGCGGTCCGGCCGTCGTGATCGCCGCCCACCGGCACGGTCAAAACCTCCTGGGCCAAGCCGTTGAACGGTGTCAGAAAGGCTTGCGCGTCTTTGGTCGACAGCATGCCGCAGACGATGACGAGCGGGCGGCCGGCTCTCTCCTCCAATTCGGCCATGGCTTCGGCGAGCACGCGCCCACCATCCGCATTATGGCCCCCGTCGAGCCAGACCTCGGCGACATCGCCGAGCGCCTCGACGACGGGGCCGCGCGACAGTCGCTGCAGCCGCGCCGGCCAGTCGGCGGTGCCAAGTCCGGTTTCGATCGCCGCGATCGGAAAATCGGGATCAAGCACCCGCATCGTCGCGATGGCGGCGCCCGCATTAATCTGTTGATGGCGTCCGGGAAGGCGCGGCAGTGGCAGATCGAGCAGACCTCTCTCGTCCTCGAAGACGAAGCGGCCGCGTTCCTCGCGCGTGGCGAAATCCTGGCCGCCGATCTGCGGCGTGATGCGTAAGCGGTCGGCTTCGCGTTGCAGCACCGCGATCGCGTCGGCGCTCTGGGCCGCGATGATGGCCGGAGAACCCGCTTTCAATATTCCGGCTTTTTCGAACGCGATCCGCTCGATCGTCGTGCCGAGAAATTCCGGATGGTCGATCGACACCGGCGTGATGACGGTCGCGACCGGCTGGGCGATTACGTTGGTGGCGTCATAGCGACCGCCGAGACCGACCTCAAGCAGCAGGATATCGGCGGGATGGCGGGAGAAGAGCTCGATGGCCGCAGCGGTCAGGATTTCGAAAAAACTGATCGACTGGCCAGCGTTGACGCGTTCGCACTGGGCCAGAACGCTCGCAAGTTCCTCATCCGTGATGAGGACCCCGCCACCGACTCCGCCAAGGCGGATACGCTCGTTGAACCGAACGAGATGCGGCGAGGTATAGACATGGACGACGCGGCCCGCCGCTTCCAGCATGGCGCGCATGAACGCGACGGTCGAGCCTTTGCCGTTCGTCCCGGCCACATGGATGACGGGCGGAAGACGCCGTTCCGGGTGGCCCAGTTCTGCAAGCAGGCGTTCGATACGGCCAAGCGACAGATCGATCTTCTTGGGGTGCAGAAGCGGCAACCTGGACAGGATCGTGTCCAGGGTCTCGTCCGGTGGTATCATCGCAGCGTCACGCAGCAGCCGCGACATCGTCGGGAAGGTCTACTGCGACATGCGGCGGCGTGTTCATCAAGATGCCGCAAAGGCGGCCAAGCGTCGCCCGCATGTCGCGTCGCGGCACGACGAGATCCACCATGCCGTGATCGCGCAGATATTCCGACCGCTGAAACCCCTCAGGCAGCTTTTCGCGCACGGTCTGTTCGATGACGCGAGGTCCCGCAAAGCCGATCAAGGCCCCCGGCTCCGCGATGTGAATGTCGCCCAACATTGCATAGGAGGCCGTGACGCCGCCGGTCGTCGGATTGGTCAGCACGACAATGTAAGGCAGCTTGGCGGCCCTCAGCCGCCGGACCGCCACCGTCGTGCGCGGCATCTGCATCAGCGAAAACATTCCCTCATGCATCCGCGCGCCGCCCGACGCCGCGAAGAGGATAAAGGAGGTGCGGTTCTTCACGGCATAGTCGATGCCGGTCACTACGGCTTCGCCCGCCGCCATCCCAAGTGTGCCGCCGATGAAGTCGAAGTCCTGCACCGCGACGGTCGCGGCCTGACCCTCGATCGTGCCAGCCCCGAGTTTGATGGCATCGACGAGGCCAGTTTTGGTCCGCGCATCCTTCAGCTTGTCGACATAGCGCTTCTCGTCCCGAAATTTTAGCGGATCGAGCGGCACGTCGGGGACGCCGATATCGGTCCAAGTGCCACCGTCGAAGGTCGCTTTAAGCCGCACATCGGCGGTCATCCGCATATGGTAGCCGGAATTCGGCACCACGAAGAGGTTGGCTTCGAGATCCTTGTGATGAACCAACTGGCCGCTGTCCGGGCACTTCACCCACAGATTCTCCGGCGTCTCCCGTTTGAGGAACGAGCGGATCTTCGGCGGTACCACGTTCAGCATCCAGTTCATTCATGTCTCCTTGAGTTTGGGCTCTGCGTCAGGCCGCTGTGCTGATGCGGCGGCCGGCTTGGACGCCAGAGGCCAAGCTACGAACAAACGCGACCGCAGCCGGAACCGTCTCGGTCGTGGCCCGGTCCTCGGCGTCGAGGGTCGAAACGATGACCGAGATCAAGGCGGAGCCGACCACGACCCCGTCGGCATGAGACGCCACGGCGGCCGCATCGGCGGGTGTTTTCACGCCGAACCCCACGGCGACCGGGAGGTTGGTATGCGCCTTGATCCGCATCACGGCCGCGGCGACGCTTGTATAATCCGGGACCGCCGACCCCGTCACGCCGTTCACGGAGACATAATAGACGAAGCCGGAGGTGTTCGCGATGACGGCCGGCATCCGCTCGTCATCCGTGGTCGGTGTGGCGAGGCGGATGAAATTGAGCCCGGCCGCGATGGCGGGCCGGCATAATTCATCATCTTCCTCCGGTGGCAGATCGACGACGATCATGCCATCGACGCCGGCCGCGACCGCATCGGCGAGAAAGCGCTCCACCCCATGGACATAGATCGGGTTGTAATAGCCCATCAGCACGATGGGGGTTTCGCGGTCGGTCTCGCGGAAGTCACGCACCATGGCGAGCGTCTTGCGGAGCGTCTGCCCGGCCTTGAGGGCGCGAAGCCCTGCCGCCTGAATGACGGGCCCATCCGCCATCGGATCGGTGAAGGGCATGCCGAGTTCGATCACATCGGCCCCAGCAGCGGGAAGCGCCTTCAGCAGCGCCGCCGATGTGGAGAGGTCGGGATCACCGGCCGTGATAAAACAGACGAGAGCGGCGCGGTCCTGTTCGGCGCAGGCCGAGAAACGGGCGGTCAGACGGGTGCTCATCGGATCACATCCCGCCGAGGTGGTCGGCGACCGTGAAAATGTCCTTGTCGCCGCGGCCACTCATGTTCAGCACCATCAGGTGATCCTTCGGCCGTTTTGGCGCGAGATCGAGGATCGAGGCGATCGCATGGGCCGGCTCCAGAGCGGGAATGATGCCCTCGAGCTTGGAACAGAGTTGGAACGCGTCGAGCGCCTGCTTGTCGGTCGCCGAGAGATAGACGACCCGGCCGATATCCTTCAACCATGAATGCTCTGGGCCGACGCCGGGATAGTCGAGGCCGGCCGAAATGGAATGGCCCTCGAGGATCTGGCCATCGTCGTCCATCAGCAGGTAGGTGCGGTTGCCGTGCAGCACGCCGGGTTTCCCACCAGCCATCGAGGCCGCGTGGGCCGGCGTATCAAGCCCATGACCGGCAGCTTCGACACCGAAGATCTCGACGGCTGCATCGTCGAGGAAGGGATGGAACAGGCCGATCGCGTTGGAGCCCCCGCCGATACAGGCGATCAACGAGTCCGGCAGTCGACCCTCCTGCTTTTGCATCTGCTCGCGCACCTCGGTGCCGATGACAGATTGAAAGTCGCGCACCATGGCGGGATAAGGCGCCGGGCCAGCGGCCGTTCCGATGCAATAGAAGGTATCGTCGACATTGGTGACCCAGTCGCGCAGGGCCTCGTTCATCGCGTCCTTGAGGGTTTTCGCACCCGATTGCACGGCGCGAACTTCGGCGCCTAGCATTTTCATGCGGAAAACGTTGGGCTTCTGCCGCTCAACGTCCACGGCGCCCATATAGACGATACATTCGAGTCCGAAGCGGGCGCAGACCGTCGCGGTCGCAACGCCATGCTGACCGGCGCCCGTCTCGGCGATGATCCGGGTCTTGCCCATGCGCCGGGCCAGCAAAATCTGCCCGATCACATTGTTGATCTTGTGAGCGCCGGTGTGGTTCAGGTCCTCGCGCTTGAAATAGATCTTCGCGCCGCCGCAATAGTCGGTGAGGCGCTCGGCGAAATACAGAGGCGACGGACGACCCACATAATGCGTGTGGAGATCGGCGGTTTCGGCCTTGAAGCCGGGATCGTCCTTGAACCGAGCATAGGCGCCCTCGAGTTCGAGGATGAAGGGCATCAGGGTCTCGGCCACGAAGCGGCCGCCGAACACTCCGAACCGGCCATGCTCATCCGGGCCGTTCCTGAAGGAGTTCGGCATCCCTTGCGCGTTCATTCGTTCCTCCAGAAGCGTCATCGTGGTTCTCGCGGTAAAGTCGCGTCCGCGCGATTCACGGGAGACTCGGCCATCGATGTCGCGGCACGACGCACCGCGAGCACGAAGGCGCGAATCTTGTCGGGATCCTTGCGGCCGGGGCTGCTTTCAACCCCCGACGACACATCGACGCCCGGCGCCCGCGTCAGTCGCAGCGCAGTCTCGACGTTGCCGATCGACAATCCTCCGGAAAGCATAAACGGAACCTTGAGGTCAAGACCACTCAGTAGCGACCAATCGAACGGGATCCCATTGCCGCCGGGCAGGTTGGCCTGCGGCAGCGGCTTGGCGTCGAACAAGATCATGTCGGCGACATCGCCATAGGCCTGGATCTGTGCGAGGTCGCTCCGGGTCGACAGGCCGATCGCTTTGATGACCGGACGTCCCGTTTGTGCCTTGATGGCGGCGACCCGTTCAGGCGTTTCGCGACCATGCAGTTGCAAGCGATCGGGCGCGACGTGCTTCATCAAAGCATCGAGCGCCGCGTCCTCGGCGTCCACCGTCAAAGCCACGATGCCGGCGCGTCCACGCGCCTGCTGGGCCAATTGTCGCGCCTCGTCATGCGTGACATGCCGCGGGCTTCTGGCAAAAAACACCAGACCGACGAGATCGACACCCACCTCGAGGGCGACCTCCATGGTCGGCGCCGTCGACAGGCCGCATATCTTGATCAGCGGCGACAGCATGACTCGCGACGACTCCGAAGGGTTGAGGGTGACCTCACACACGAGATTTGGCTCATGAACATGGATTCTTATATGGGACGGCCATAGTGGCGTCCAAGGTGGTGGCCGACGCCGTTTTCGTGCCGCAAGGTTAGGGAGACGAGCCGACCTGCAAACTTCGCTAGACCATTACGGTTTAATCGCGTCTGTTACGGCAATCGTTTACCTTGCCGCCGCAATGATAGCGCCACGAGTTTGGCTCATGCGATCTATTCACTCCTTATAGCCTATCATCTCCAGATCAGAACCATGCGGCCATCCCGAGCGGAGCGATCATGCAGCCGGCCTATCTGCCGTTTAACGAGACCCAGCGCCTCGAAGCCTTGCTGGAGCTCCATATTCTCGACACCCCGGCCGATCCGCAATTCGACAGTTTCCTGGCAGTGGTGGCCGAGAGCCTGAACGTGCCGATCGCGACCTTTACGTTGATCGACGAGGAACGCCAGTGGCACAAGGCCATGGTGGGTTTGCCGGCGCGGTTTCAGGAGAGCCCGCGGGCAAGCTCGCTCTGCGCCCATGTGATCCTGGCTCCGGACGAAACGTTGGTGGTGGAGGATGCGCGGAGCGATGCACGCATGAAGGCGAGCCCTCTGGTCAGCGGTCCGCCCTTCATCCGCTTCTATGCCGGCCACGCGATCCTCGACGAGAGCGGGTTCGCGGTCGGCGCGCTCGAGATCATCGATCATAGCCCGCGGACCTTGTCCGATGAGGATCGGACCATGTTGGCGCGCTTCTCCCGACATGCCTCGTCGCTGCTTCGCGTCCATAAGCTGAGCTATGCGCTCCGGATGCAGCGCGAGGTGGATGGACTGACAGGTCTCGGCAACCGCCTGGCCTTCAATCGTATTCTCGAGGATGCGGTCGCTCGGGCCAAGACCGACATTGCCGCCTCTTTGGTTGGCGGCAAGGTCGTGGAAGGCAAGCTCCCGGAAGGGCTGGCGCTGCTATCGGTCGATATCGACGGGTTCAAAAAGGTCAACGACGTGCACGGGCACGGCTTTGGCGATGCGATCTTGAAGGATGTGGCTCGTCGCCTCCGCAATGCGATCCGCGGCAGCGATCGGTTGCTCCGCCTCGGCAGTGCCGAATTCGCCATTCTGATGGCTGGGCCGTTCCTGGTCGGCGAACCCGAGGCGACGGCGCAACGCATTCATGCCGCCTTCGTGACGCCGTTTGAGATGGATGATCTCACCCTGCAGCTCAATCTGTCGATCGGGGTGGCGCTTTACGGCGAACAGGCCGACACGCCGGTGATGTTGCTGCAGCAGGCGCATCGGGCCTTGGCCGATGCCAAGCAAGCCGGGCCGGGTCAGATCCGGACGACACGCGATGGGGCCGCCGGCAATCTCCGGTCGGATCGTCGGATGGAAGAGGATCTGCGAAACGCCATCGAGACCGAGGGTTTCTCGATCTACTGGCAGCCGATCGTCGACCTTCGTCGTGAGGAATTGCATAGCTACGAGGCGCTGGCGCGTTGGAACCGGCCCGATCACGGCCCGGTCGCCCCAAGCACCTTTATCCAGGTGGCCGAACGCGGCGACCTGATGATGGCGATCGATAAGGTCATTCTCCGGAAGGCCTGCCGCGCCGCCGCCTCTTGGACCGATACGACAGGCGTGTCGGTGAATATCTCGCCGGAGTGGTTCTTGGCCGGACATCTTCCCGACATCGTGGCCGACACGATGCGGGAGACCAGCCTCGATCCCAGCCGGTTGCGGATCGAGATTACGGAAGGGTCGTTGATCCGGGATTTCAGCCGCGCTCTCAAAGACATCGAGGCTTTGAAGGCGATCGGGGTGCAGGTGACGCTCGACGATTTCGGCTTTGGTTTGTCGTCGCTCTCCTATTTGACCGAATTTCCGTTCGATATCATCAAGCTCGACGGCAGTTTCGCGCGCCATCTGCGTGACAATTCACGCGCCATTGCGGTGGCGCAGGCCGCCATCGAACTGGGGCACAAACTCGGCATCAAGGTTTGCGCCGAGGGCGTCGAGGAATTGTGGCACCTCGAGTTTCTGGAGCAGCAGGGCTGCGATCTCGCGCAGGGCTACCTGTTCGGGCGCCCCTCGCCGATCCCCCAGGTGCCGGGCCGATGGGGCAAAGCGAAAAGCGCAGGCAGCACGATCGCCGCGGCCTGAACGGAGCGGGCGCGTCAGCGACGCTCAGTAAAAAAGGCGCGCAGTAGCGCCGCAGCCTCGCCTTCCCGCAGCCCGCCATAGACGTCGGGGGCGTGATGGCAGGTGGGTTGACCAAAAAAGCGCGGTCCGTTGTCGACCGCGCCGCCCTTCGGATCGGAAGCCGCGTAATAGAGGCGACGGATGCGCGCGAACGAGATCGCGCCGGCGCACATCGCGCAGGGTTCGAGCGTGACATAGAGATCGCAATCCGGCAGCCGCTGCGATTGCGCCGTCGCGCAAGCGGCGCGGATCGCCAACACCTCGGCATGCGCGGTGGGATCGCGATCGGTGAGGGTTCGGTTCCCGGCCACGGCGAGCAGCTGGCCGTTGCGAACCACCACGGCTCCGACCGGCACCTCGCCCCGCGCGGCAGCCTCTCGCGCCGCCTGGAACGCCAGCGAAAGCGGGTCGAATGTGGCTTTCTGCGCCTCGTCGCACATTGATGTCCCCAAATGTTTCGGCCTCTGGTATCACGGCTTATGACCGACACGACCGATAATACCCGCCGCCCTGGCCGCCCGGCCCGCCGCTTCAGCCAACTGCAGCCGTTGATCCGGCGCGTTTCACCAAAATCCCTTGCGCCAAAGGCGGCATCCTCCGACCAGGACGCAGCCGCATCCGCGCCGGCGCCCGACGTGTCCCCTGCGCTGCAATCCGATGAAGCCCGGATCGCGAAAGTGATGGCTCGGGCCGGCCTCTGCTCGAGGCGGGATGCTGAAAGCTGGATCCTCGCCGGCCGCGTCGCGGTCAATGGTCGGGTCATCGAAAGCCCGGCGCTCAACATCGGCCCGTCCGACATCATCACGGTTGATGGTTCGCCGATCGAGAAGGCGGAGCGGACCCGCCTCTTCATGTTCCACAAATCGCGCGGGCTCGTGACGACCGCGAAGGACCCCGAAGGCCGGCCGACCATCTACGACGCTTTGCCGGACGATCTTCCCCGCCTCGTGACGGTCGGCCGTCTTGATATCAACACCGAAGGTCTGATGCTGCTGACCAATGATGGTGGCCTCTCCCGCATGCTGGAGTTGCCCTCGACCGGATGGGTGAGACGCTACCGCGTCCGCGCCAATGGCTCGATCGATCAAGGCACGCTCGACGAGCTCTCGCGCGGGGTCACGATTGAGGGGATCGACTATGCCGGCATCGAGGCCAAGCTCGATCGCCAGCAGGGCGCCAACGTGTGGCTCACCATGGGTCTGCGCGAAGGCAAAAATCGCGAGATCAAGCGCGTGCTCGAACATCTCGGGCTGGCAGTGAGCCGTCTTATTCGCGTGTCGTTCGGTCCGTTCCAGCTCGGGGATCTGCCCGAGGGCGCCGTCGAGGAGGTCAAGACCCGCATCCTGCGCGACCAACTCGGGCCGGCGCTCGCCAAGGAGGCTGGCGTCGATTTCGAGGGTCCGGTCCCGAGCGCCACGATCGTGACGCGCGAGGTCCGGCAGACCAAAATGGCCGAGCGGCGCGGCATGCGCGATAAACGTGACGCCTCCACCGAGGATCGTGCCCGCCCGCAGCGCGCGTCGGCCACTGAGCCACGCCGCCATGTCTCGGCGCTTCGTCAGCAGCGTGACGAGGCCGAGACCGATGGTCCGCGCCGGCGCACCCAACGCACCGCCACGGCCGATCGCAAGGGTCGCGCCGTCGCTGTCGAGCGGATCACGACGGCGGCTCGCACGCCCTCGAGCAATGCCGCACCGAACCGGAATGCACGCCGCTTTGAACAGGCGCGGTCGGGCGACGATGCGCGACCCGGCCCGGGCATGCGGGTTGGCGGCACCCGTCGCCGCGACGAGGATATCGGCGACGAGGCGGCACCGCGTCAGGACGGCCGCCGTCCGCGCACCGTCCGCCAGGCCGATAAAGACTTTCGTCCTGCCCGACGCGATGCGGCGCCATCACGGCCGCCACGCTTCGACAATCGCGACGATCGCGCCGCGCCGCGTCCCGCACGGGCCGCCCGCAGCGACACCGGCGACGCGCGCCCCGCACGGTCGCGAGATCGGGACGCTCGGCCGCAAGGTGGACAGCGTGATGACCGCCCGCGGTCCGATGCTCCGCGCTTTCCTCGGGACAGCAGTCGTGCTGGCCCGAGTGCGGGAGCAGGATCCGACGGACGAGCTCCGCGTGGACAGGACGGCAAGGCAGCACGACCGCGCTTCACCTCGGGCGACAAGCCCGAAGGTCGGTCCGCCCAGCGCCTCGAGCGCCAAGCCGATCGACCGAACCGTCCGCCGGCGCGCGGCAAGACAGGGCAGGATGGCGGTTTCGGCGGCCGGTCTCGCTCCAGCGCCCCAGGGCGTCCGGGCGGAGACGATCGTCCGAAAGGCGGCTCGCGCCCGCCGCGTTCCGGCACCCGGCCGGGAACGGGCGGCGGTAAACCGCGAACCGGCGGTGGCGGTGGTGGCCGTGGGCGTCCGACACCCTGATGCGGATCATCGGGGGGCGCTTCAAGGGGCGCAGTCTACTCGGCCCGACCACGCGCGACATTCGTCCCACCTCCGATCGGCTTCGCGAGACGCTCTTCAACATCCTGGATCATGCCTATGATGGGTCGGTCCGGGACGCACGGGTCATCGATCTCTTCGCCGGGACGGGTGCGCTCGGCCTCGAAGCCCTGTCGCGCGGGGCGGCGTTCGGCATGTTCGTCGATGACGGAACCGAAGCGCGGGCGCTTCTGCGTGGCAACATCGAGGCGCTTGGCCTTGGAGGCCTGACGCGGATTTTTCGTCGCGACGCCACCAAACTGGGCGCTTCGCCCGGTTTGCCCTTCACGCTCGCATTTCTCGATCCTCCCTATGCGAAAGGGCTTGGCGGCCTCGCCCTTACGGCGCTCGACGAGGGCGGGTGGCTGGCTCCCGGCGCGGTCTGCGTCCTTGAAGAGGCGGATGATGCGGTGCCCGATCTGCCCTTGCGGTTCACGCAACTTGAGCGGCGCAGCCAGGGCGACAGCGAAATCCGCTTCCTCCGTTACGATTGAGCCGCTGCAAACAGCGGTTAAGCCGCTGCAGACAGCGGTTGAGCCGATCGTCGCCGTCTCGCCTCATCTCCGATATCACGAGGCTGGATCCATTCGCCTCAGCGGGTAGGGTGGGCCGCGTCCGAACCGGGCCAAGACGGGCTTAGCGCGGCCGTGATTCTGTCCTATAGGGGCTGCTCCACATCGTGCTGATGGCATGAACGAGGACGCGCGCTTGTCGGTGACGAGACGCGAAGCCAAGGAATTAAGACGATGAGCCAGACGCGGGTCCCGGGGCATGCCGCCGTGATCGAAACCCACCTCAGCGGGTACGATCTCATCAACCGCCCCCTCCTCAACAAGGGCACCGCGTTCACGGATGGAGAGCGCGATCAGTTCCGCCTGCATGGCATTTTGCCGCCCCATGTCGGCACCATCGAAAGTCAGGCGGCCCGCCGTCTGAAAGTCTTGCGCGAGTTCAGCAACGACTTCGAGCGCTACGCCTTCCTGCGCGACCTGCTCGACACCAATGAAACCTTGTTCTACCGCCTGTTTGCCGACAACACCGAAGAGATGCTTCCGCTCGTCTACACGCCGACCGTCGGCGAGGGTTGCGAACGGTTCAGCGAAATCTGGCGCAAGCCGCGCGGCATCTTTCTCAGCTACCCCAACCGGGATCGTCTCCGCGATATTCTGGCCAATCCGCTTTTTGATGCCGTCCGCGTCATCGTGGTGAGCGATGGCGAACGCATTCTTGGGCTAGGCGATCAAGGCGCCGGTGGCATGGGTATCCCGATCGGCAAGCTGTCGCTCTACACGGGTTGCGCCGGCATCCATCCGGGCGAGACCCTGCCGATCCTGCTCGATGTCGGTACCGACAATGACGAACGTTTGGCCGACCCGATGTATGTCGGGTGGCGGCACAGGCGTATGCGGGGGCAGGATTACGACGATTTCGTCGAGGATTTCGTCAACGCGGTCCACGAGCGCTGGCCCAAGGTCCTGCTGCAGTGGGAGGACTTCGCCGGCAGCAATTCGGGACGTTTTCTGGAACGTTATCGCGACCGGCTCTGCACATTCAACGATGATATCCAGGGCACGGCCGCGGTTGCGGCCGCAACCCTGATGGCCGCCGTGAAGGTGACCGGCACGCCGCTTGTCGACCAGCGGATCGCCTTGCTCGGCGCGGGCTCGGCGGGTTGCGGCATTGCGACCTTCCTGCTCGAAGCCATGGTGGCGGACGGGCTCGACGAGGCGGAGGCGCGCAAGCGTTTCTATGCGGTCGACATCAACGGCCTGCTGGTCGAAGGCCAGAACGACATCCGGCCGAACCAGCGCAAATTCGTGCAATCGCGCGAGGCGGTCGCGGGGTGGACGTTGGAAGAGCCCGGACGCATCGGGCTGGCCGACGTGGTCGCCAACGCCCATCCGACGACGCTGATCGGCGTATCGATGCAGGCTGGTGCATTTACCGAGGCAATCGTGCGGAAGATGGCGGACAACACACCGCGCCCGATCATCTTCCCGCTCTCCAACCCGACCTCGCGAGCCGAAGCCCAACCGAAGGACGTGATGGAATGGACCGGCGGCCGCGCCCTGATGGGCACCGGCAGCCCGTTCAAGGCGGTCGAGCGGAACGGCGTGACGATCCCGATCAACCAGACCAACAATTCCTACATCTTCCCGGGTGTCGGACTGGGGGTTCTGGCGGTCGACGCGCGCCGCGTTACGGATGCGATGTTCATGGCGGCGGCCCGGGCTTTGGCGGATCTCTCGCCCGCCCTGAAGGATCCGAACGGCCGGCTTCTGCCGCCCGTCGAAGAACTCCGTAGCGTGGCGCGGACGCTCGCGGGCGCCGTGGCGCGGCAGGCGATCGCCGATGGTGTGGCGGAGCCGCTGGACGAGGCCGAGATCGACGATCGCATCGACGCGCATGTATGGGAGCCGAGCTATCGACCCTACCGCTATGCTCCGCTGGTCGTTAAGACCGTCGAGGGTTGAGTCCCGCATCGTCAGAGGCCAGCATGAACCCCACCATCCTGATGGTGCCGCAGTTGCCGGCCCGCTTCGTCGAGCGGTTGAAGGAGGATTATCAGGTGCTCGGGCCGCTCGGAACGGCAGGGCCCGGCGCGCTGCCTCTGGGTGCAGCCGAGGTACGCGCACTGCTGACCATGGGGACGCTGACGACCGATGCAGCCCTGATCGACGCGCTGCCGTCGCTCGAGCTGATTTGCTGCTACGGCACGGGTTTCGAGGGGGTCGATCGGGCCCATGCCGCGTCCCGCGGCATTGCGATCGCCAATGCGGGCTCGGCCAATGCCGACGCGGTCGCCGAATATGCGATCGGGCTCATGCTGGCGACGACGCGGCAGATCGCGTCCGGCGATCGCTTCGTGCGGGCCGGCTCTTGGAAGGGCAATTCGGTCGAGCGCATGCCGATGCGTGCCGGTTTGTCGGGCCGCCGGGTGGGCATTTACGGGCTTGGAGCGATCGGCACACGGATCGCCCGTCTCGCGGCCGGGTTCTCGGTGCAGATCGGCTATCACAACCGCTCGGCCCGGACCGACGTAGCTTATCTCTACCACGACAGCCTCATCGGACTGGCAGAATGGGCCGATATCCTCGTGGTTGCGGCTCGCGCCGGCGCCTCGAACTATCACGCGGTCGATGCGAGGGTCTTGGCGGCGCTCGGCCCCGAGGGCCATCTCGTCAACATCTCGCGCGGCATCATCGGCGGGGCCGCTCTCGATGTGTTCGAGCGTGAGCCCCAGGTCCCGGCCAGGTTGAAGGCTCTTCCCAACATCGTGCTGACACCGCATATCGCCGCCAATGCGACGTCGGCCCAGGAGGCCCAACAGTCCACGATGCTGGCCAATCTCGCGGCATTCTTTGGCGGAAAGCCGCTCGTCAGCGAGGTTCGCTGAGCCGACCCGCGTCGGCATCCGATGCTGTTGATCGTGCCCGCCATCACCTGAAACCGAAGCCCAGGCTCTGAGAAGTCTAGCGGCGCGATATAATAATCGCGCGAGCGCGTTGCATTGACGGCATTTGGCGCGGTAAACACGATTGCATCCGTCACGGAACCGCAATCTTCATGTCCGATCAGCTCCCCGTCCACCTGCGCCGTCTCGAAGCCGAAGCGATCCACATCATGCGAGAGGTCGTGGCCGAGTTCCGCAACCCGGTCATGCTCTATTCGGTCGGCAAGGATTCGAGCGTGATGCTGCATGTCGCCCTGAAGGCGTTTTTCCCAGCCAAGCCGCCGTTTCCGCTGCTGCATGTCGACACGACCTGGAAGTTTCGCGAAATGATCGCGTTCCGGGACGAGGCGGCGAAGCGCGCCGGGATGGATCTGATCGTGCACATCAATCAGGATGGCGTGCGGCGGGGTATTTCACCGGTGGCCTCAGGCTCCTCCGTGCACACGCAGGTGATGAAGACCGAGGGGCTTCGGCAGGCGCTCGACAAGGGCCAGTATGACGCGGCCTTTGGCGGCGCGCGGCGCGACGAGGAGAAGAGCCGCGCCAAGGAGCGCGTCTTCTCGCATCGCTCCGCAACCCATGCCTGGGACCCGCGCAATCAGCGGCCTGAATTATGGAGCCTGTTCAACACACGGATCAAACCCGGCGAGTCCATGCGGGTGTTTCCGCTGTCGAATTGGACTGAACTCGATGTCTGGGATTACATCCGGGCGGAGCAGATCGATGTCGTGCCGCTGTATTTCGCCAAAGAGCGTCCGGTCGTCACGCGTGACGGCACCCTCATCATGGTGGATGACGATCGCTTGCCGATGAACCCCGGCGAGACGCCACGGATGGAGCGGGTGCGATTCCGCACTCTCGGTGATTATCCCCTCACGGGGGCGATTCCCTCGGATGCCGCGACGCTCGATGACATGATCGACGAGATGCGCTCGTCTACGACGTCGGAACGCCAGGGCCGTTTGATCGACAGCGACGAGTCCGGCTCCATGGAGAAGAAAAAGCGCGAGGGGTATTTCTGATGGCAACCCAACGCGAGGCCTTGTCCCGCCCCACTTTGCGCTTTCTGACCTGCGGCTCGGTCGATGACGGCAAGTCGACCCTGATCGGCCGTCTGCTCTACGAGCAGAATTCCATCTTCGACGACCAATTATCGGCGCTTGAACGCGACAGCAAGAAACACGGCACGGTCGGTGACGACATCGATTTCGCGCTGCTGGTGGATGGGCTCGAGGCCGAGCGCGAACAGGGCATCACGATCGACGTCGCCTATCGCTATTTCGCGACGCCGCGTCGCGCCTTCATCGTGGCCGACACGCCGGGTCACGAGCAATTCACCCGCAACATGGCGACCGGCGCTTCCAATGCGGATCTCGCGATCCTGCTGGTCGATGCGCGCAAGGGCCTGCTGACGCAAACGCGGCGTCATGCGTTCATCGTCTCGCTGCTTGGCATCCGGCACGTCATCCTGGCGATCAACAAGATCGATCTCGTCGATTACGATCAGTCGACGTTCGAGCGGATCGAGCAGGATTTTCGCGCCTTCGCCGAGCAGCTGAATTTCAGCGCCATCACGGCCATTCCGCTATCGGCTCGCTATGGCGACAACGTCTCGGCCGCGTCCGATAAAATGCCGTGGTACGATGGCGGGAGCTTGCTGACCCATCTCGAGGCCGCCGATGTCGATCAGGACCGGCGGGAGAAGCCGTTCCGCCTGCCGGTGCAGTGGATCAACCGTCCCAACCTCGATTTCCGGGGCTTTGCCGGCACCATCGCGAGCGGCCGGATCGTGCCCGGCGACGCTATTACCGTAGCGGGCTCGGGGCAGACCTCCGTCGTGACCCGCATCGTCACCCAGGACGGTGACCGCACCAGCGCCGAAGCCGGCGATGCCGTGACGCTGACGCTCGCCGATGAGATCGACATTGCGCGGGGGGACGTCCTGTCGTCGTCCAAGGATCGTCCTCAGGTGGCGGACCAATTCGCCGCCCATGTGATTTGGATGAGCGCCGACAATCTGCTCCCAGGCCGGTCCTATCTGATGAAGATCGCGGCCCGGTCGGTTCCGGTGACCGTGACCGATCTCAAACATCGGGTCGACGTCAACAGCCTCGACCGGCTCGCCGCCAAGACCCTGAGCCTGAACGAGATCGGCCTCTGCAACATCGCGGCGTCCGTCCCGATCGCCTTCGACAGCTATGCCGACAACAAGGACACCGGCGCCTTCATCCTTATCGACCGTGCCACCAATGCGACCGCCGGGGCCGGGATGATCGATTTCGCGCTGCGGCGGGCCACGAATATCCACCGGCAGGATCTCGCGGTCAGCAAACAGTCCCGCGCGGACCTCAAACATCAGAAACCCGCGATCCTGTGGTTCACCGGCTTGTCGGGTGCCGGCAAATCGACGGTCGCGAATCTCGTCGAAACCAAGCTTCATGCGCGCAGCGTCCATACCGTGATGCTAGATGGCGACAACGTGCGGCACGGCCTCAACAAGGATCTCGGCTTCACCGATGCCGACCGGGTTGAGAACGTGCGCCGCGTTGGCGAAGTCGCCAAACTGATGACCGAGGCCGGCCTCGTGGTGCTGTGCAGCTTTATCTCGCCTTTCGCGGCGGAGCGGCGGCTCGTCCGGGAACTGGCCGAGCCTGGCGAGTTCCTGGAAATCTTCGTCGATGCGCCGATCGAGGCGTGTATCGCCCGCGATCCAAAGGGACTCTACAAGCGAGCCCTGGCGGGGGAGATCAAGAACTTCACCGGAATCGACCAGCCTTACGAGGCGCCGGAGAACCCGGAAATGCGGCTCGACGCCGGCACCAAGTCGCCGGAGATCCTGGCCGACGAGGTGGTCGCCTCGCTGCAGGAGCGGGGCGTCATTGCTCGCTTCTGACAGCGCCTCGCGATATGAGGGTGCGGGAACCGTGCGCCGCGGCGCTGGTTTCCGAGCTATCGCGGCGCGACACGTCGATGCTGTCAGCCGCAAACGATGGATGAACGAGCATGAAATCAGCACTTTTGGCCGCGGCTCTGATGACGACGCTGCTGAGCGCATCGCATGTTGCGGCCGAACCGGCCTCGCCCTTCGTGGGCCTGTTCGCTCAAGACGCCTCGCTCGGCAACGCGTTCGAGATCGACGAATCCAAGATCATCCTCGAGACCAGCACCAATCCGGTGGTCCGGGCTTTTGCGGAAGAGATGATCCACGATCATACGATCGCGCAGGCCGAACTCGACCGGCTGGGCCGTCGGGCCGGCGTGCCGACCGACATCATTCCGGGCAAGGCGCAGAAGACGTTGGTCGACGATCTCGGCCTGATGGACAGCCCGAAGCTCGACAAGGTCTATTTGTCGGATCAGTCGAAGGCGCATGCGCGCGCGGTGGCGCTCATCAGCGATTACGCGATCAACGGTGAGGACCCAGCCTTCCGTGCTTATGCGCGCGCGACGCTGCCGATGGTGCTGATCCATCAGCGCATGCTGGTCGAGATCTCGGGTAAGAAGCCGCACCTCTGAGACAAACGACCAAGTCGGTCGATTTGTGAACCGGGCGGCGCTCCAGCCCGCTTGACGACCCGGCGGTGGGCGGGCAAGCACCGCCCATGCCGATCTTTCCCATCCCCTACCCCGTCATCGACCCGGTCCTGATCAATCTCGGGCCGTTTCCGATCCGCTGGTATGCGCTGGCCTATGTGGCCGGCCTCGTGGCGGGGTGGGCCTATGCCCGCTGGTTGTGCGGGCGTGAGGCGTTGTGGAACGGCCTCTCGCATCCGACCCGCCTCAGCATCGACGATCTCGTGGTCTATATCGCGTTCGGCATCGTGGTCGGCGGCCGGCTGGGCTACGTGCTGTTCTACAACCTACCCTACTACCTCGATAATCCAAGCGAGATCGTCGCGGTGTGGAAAGGCGGCATGGCCTTTCACGGCGGCTTGGCCGGAGCCATTCTGGCGATCTGGATCTTTGCCCGGCGGCATGGCGTCAGCGCCGCGAGTGTGGCCGATGTCGTGGCGGCCGGGGTGCCGATCGGTCTGTTCTGTGGCCGCCTTGCCAACTTCATCAAGCCCGAGCTCTGGGGCCGCGAGACGGACGTGCCTTGGGCCATGGTGTTTCCAGGCGGAGGCCCCCTCCCGCGTCATCCAAGCCAACTCTATGAGGCGGGCCTCGAAGGCGTGGTGCTGTTGATCATTTTGGCCTTGGTGATCCGCGCTGGAGGATTGCGTCGCCCCGGCCTCGTGGCGGGCTGTTTCGCGGTCGGCTATGGCATCGCCCGCATCACCTGCGAGTTCTTCCGCCAGCCCGATCCGCAACTCGGCTTCCTCTTTGGCGGGGCCACCATGGGGATGCTGCTGTCGCTGCCGCTGATCGTGATCGGGATCGTCGCGATCATCTACGCGCGCCGCTCCGTGCCAGCGGCCCCTTCGCTTCGATGACAGACGCAAGCCCCCTCGCTCGGCTGATCCGCGATCTGATCACCGACGATGGGCCGATCGGGCTCGATCGCTATATGGCCTTGGCGCTCGGACATCCCGCCTACGGCTATTATCACACGCGCGATCCACTCGGCCGCTCGGGTGATTTCATCACGGCGCCCGAGATCAGCCAAATGTTCGGCGAGATGATCGGCCTGTGGCTTGCGGAGACCTGGCGTCTTCTAGGCGAGCCGGCCCACGTCATCCTGGTCGAACTTGGCCCGGGGCGCGGAACTTTGATGGTCGATGCCTTGCGGGCCGCGCGTGTGCGTCCGGACTTTCGCGCCGCCATCGATCTCCATCTCGTCGAGACCAGTCCGGTTCTGCGGGCTCGCCAAGCCGAAACATTGGCAGAGGTCGGCATTGCGGCGCGGTGGCACGATACACTCGCGACCGTGCCGGCGGGGCCGGTCCTGGTGGTCGCCAACGAGTTTTTCGACGCTCTTCCGGTCCGCCATTACCAGAAGACCGAACGCGGCTGGCACGAGCGGCTGGTCGGGCTCGACGGCAACCAAGGCTTGAGGTTCGGCCTCGCACCCGAGCCGGAGCCGCGTATCGCCCTGACGGGGCCGAACGGGAGCGTACTGGAGGTTGCGGCCGATGGCTTGCGGGTCGCCCATAGCCTTGCCACACGCATCGCCACGAGCGGCGGCGCGGCGTTGATCCTGGATTACGGCCACACCGCCAGCGGTTTCGGCGAAACGCTGCAGGCGGTGAGCCGCCATGGTTTTGCCGATCCTCTGCAACGGCCCGGTGAGGTCGATCTGACCGCGCATGTCGATTTCGCGGCACTCGGTCGCGCCATGCGGGCGGCGGGGGCCGTGGTGTCGGGGCCGCGCCCGCAAGGGGAATTCCTGCTTGCGCTCGGCCTCGAGGCGCGCGCCCACCAACTCGCCGCCGCAAAGCCCTCAGCCGGTGACGACGTGAAGGCCGCTTTCACGCGCTTGACGGCGATCGACAGCAAAGACGGCCCGGGGATGGGCCATTTGTTCAAAGTGATCGCCGCCTCGCAACCGGGCCTGCAAGCCTTGCCGGGCTTTGTCGATTCGGTTTTGGCTTAATAGCATCACCGTCAATTAAAACTGAAGCTTTGCTGCAAAAAGCTGCGGCACTACTACCGAATTGCCATATTGATTAATATTTTATGGATGACTCGGGGGTTGGACTCGACGTAGTTGAGTTCGATCATTCCGTTACTCGGCGTAGTATTTGTTCATGAAGCCAATCGTTGCAACATGTCTTGTGGGACTGCTCGCATCCTCTGCGATGGTCTCGTCGGTTCGGGCAGAAAATGGGGTTGGCGAGCCGGCTCTTCCCTGCAATTCCTGGTGCCGGGTCTGGCTTGGACTTGACAAGCAGCCGGCTGCCGCACCCGCGCCGGTCGAACCTCCGACGCCGATTATCTCGACCGAACTGCCGCCGCCGCCCTCGATCACGGCGCCGCCCCAGCGCATCGCCAAGGCGCATGGCGCGCCGCTGAAGCCTCGGCTCCACGTCGGCGATAGGTCTCCGTTGCGCGATCGTCACACCCCGATGAAGGCCGGGGCTGATGTCGAAACGACGGTGAAGACGACCGACACGGTCGCGGGGGAGCCCCTCACGCCGATTCCGCCTGTGCGAAAGCACATCGCGCGGATGCTCGCTCGCCCGGTGAAGCCCGTCGTGCGACAGGCGTTCGGGCCGCCGATGCCGCCCGTCGACACGCGTGTTGCGGCGGTCGAGCCGCCGCGACCTCTCGGGCTGACGGGTGTGGTGGTCCATGCCGCTCCATCCAACCCGCCGTCCGCTTTTGCAGTCGCGCCTAAGGCCGCCCCCGTGCCGGATCGTGCCCTCGCGGTCGTTTCGCTCGAAAGCGTGCCTGCCGTGAGATCGGCGCCGTTGATTCCGGCGGCACCGGCGCAGGACCCTGCCCCCATCGGCCCCGCATCCATCGAGCAGACGAGAGCCTCGACCCATCGTCCGGTCAATCCCCCGCTTTCGGTGCTCGCAACCCCTGCCGCGAGCGCTGCCGTGCCGATCGAGACCCCGATCGAGCCAAGCTCAGCGGTGTCGGACAAGGCCGTGCTCGAGGCTCAAACGTCACCGCCAGCCGCGCCACCGGTGGGCGATCCCGCGATCGAGCCGCAACAACCCGTCGTGACCGCCCTGGCGCAGCCCGATGCAATGGTCGGCGCTGCCGCTGCGCCGAGCAAGCCGAGCGCAACCGGCGACACGGGAGGGTCGGCGTCGGGGCCCGTCATTCGGACGGCGATGCCGCTCCCCGATCGAGCCATGCTGCACGATCAGGCGCCGGTGCGGACGGTCTCGCTGGGTGAGCGGGTCGATCCGTTGCCCACGGCATCGATCGCCCAGCCGGCCTTGCCGACGGTGGTGCCGCCCATCGATCTCTCGCGGCAGGGTCAGACGCCAATGCTCCAGGGCGACACGGCGGTCGTTCCTCTCGACTGACACTGCCGGGCGCGTCATGCCACCGACGGTCAACCCGTCGCAGTTTCGACGCGGTCCTGGCCGATCATGAGCTGATCGGCGCCCGAGAACCGCGTTCGCATGACGCGTTTTCTTAGCGCGCCATGGGCCTATAGTAGGGCTCGATCGTGTCGTGCCTCGCGTGAGAGGGCGGCGCCTGTGGCTTCAATCTAACCGGAGACGGTGCTTGCCGGATCAAAAGGACGCAACACCGGGCCGCATCGACCGTCTGATCGGTCGGGCTCTTTGGACGCTGCGGTTTGAACGGCTGTGGCCCGCGATCGTTCTCGCAGCCGGTTTGGTGGCTCTGTTCGTCACGCTGTCGTGGCTCGGTGTTTGGGTTGTGGCGCCGAGAATTGTCCGGATTGCGGGTGTTTTTGCGATCCTCGGCGGTCTGGGTTGGGCGGCCGTTCTGGCTTATCGCGCAGCGTGGCCGACCCGGTCCGAGGCCCTCAACCGGCTCGACCGGGATTCGGGATCGAAGCATCGGCCGGTTTCTGCGGCGGCAGATCACTTGGCGAACCAGGGCAGTGATCCGACCACGCGCGCGTTATGGGAGGTCTATCGCAAGCGGCTCGAGGGCACGGTCGCGCGCATCCGGGTGGCGCGCCCCTCCCCGCGCATGGTCGATCGCGATCCGTTCGCGTTGCGGGCGCTGGCGCTTTTGGCGCTGGTCGCGGCCGCTTTCGTGGCGGGAGCCGATCGGGACAGCCTGTTGGGAACGGCGTTCGATTGGCGCGGCACCACCGGCGTGGCTGGTCCCGGCTTTCGCGTGGATGCCTGGATCGATCCGCCCCTTTATACAGGCCGGCCGCCCGTGGTTCTGGTTGGTCCAGACCATCCCGTCACGCAAAACCAGACCGTGGCGGCGCCGGCTCATTCGACTGTCGTGATCCGTTGGTCCGGCACCGGGCGCGTCGATGTGGCGTCCGACCCTGGGCTCAAGGCAGATGCTCCAGTTCAGATGGCGCAAGGCAGTGCTTCGCCGGCGGCGTCCGACCGCCTCGGTACCTCGGCCTCTGCCGGTGGGACCGAAAAGGGTTCGGTTAAGCCGGAGGGTCCCGAGAAGCGGTTCACCCTCACCCGCAATGCGACGCTGACGCTCACCCATGACGGGACGAGCTTGGGATCGGTCGCTTTGCAAGCCATTCCCGACATGCCGCCCACCATTGCGCTGATCGGCAAGCCCGAGCCGGCCGCTCGCGGAGGCCTGACGCTGAACTACAAGATCGACGACGATTATGGCGTCACAGGTGCTGAAGCCTCCTTCGTCGATCCCGCCGTGAATGGAACGCCGATCGCGGGTCGCTCGCTCGTTCCGCCTCCCCGCCTGACGTTGTCTCTGCCTGCGACGGCCGGCGGCCTTGGGACGGGCCAGACCAAGGGCGATCTTTCCGATCATCCCTGGGCCGGCGCCGAAGTCTCGATGGTGCTCAGCGTCAAGGACGAGGGCGGCAATGTCGGCATGAGCGCGCCGGTCCGCATGGTGCTACCCGTCCGCGTCTTCACAAAGCCGCTGGCACGTGCCCTTGTCGAGCAGCGGCAGGCTCTGGTGTTCGATCCAGATCATCGCGATGGCGTCGCGACCGCGCTCGACGCCCTGATGATCGCCCCGGACGACTTCGGCACGACGAAAGCAATCTATCTTGGGCTTTACACGGCGCGGCAGCGGCTCGACAGCGCTCGGACCGACCAGGACCTCATCGACCTCTCCGACTATCTCTGGCAGATGGCGCTGCGGATCGAGGATGGTGACCTGACACAGGCGCAGCAGGATTTGCGCGCGGCCGAACAGGCCTTGCGCGAGGCGATGGACAAGGGCGCCTCCTCCGACGAGATCAAGAAATTGACCGACAATCTGCGCCAGCAGATGGACAAGCTGCTGGCCGAGATGATGCAGCAGGAGAAGGGAGAGCAGCAGCAAGGCGAGGCCAATCCGAATGTCAAGATGGTCACGCCGAAGGATCTCGCGCAGATGATGAAGCGCATGGAGGATGCGGCGCGATCCGGCGACATGGCCGAAGCGCAGCGGCTGCTCGACCAACTCCAAGGCATTCTGGACAATTTGAAAACCGCAAAGAAAGGGTCGGCCGGCGATCAAGCGGCGCGCGAGATGAACCGCCAAATGAGCGAACTCGACCGGATGACGCGGGACCAGCAGGCTGTACGCGACAAGACATTTCAGCAGGGCAAGACCCGTCGTTCGCCGCCGAGCGGATCGCCGCAATCCGGCGACCAGCAGATGGGACAAGGCGCCGACCCGGACGATGACAGTGGCGACATGGAGGACCAGTCCGCCGACAACGAGAAACCCTCCGACCAGCCTGGCGACCAGCAGGCGCAGGAGGATCTGAAGCAACAGCAGCAAGCGCTTCGGCAGCGGCTCGACGACCTCCAGAAGAAAATGCGTGATCTCGGCATGAAAGGTGAGCAAGGGCTCGACGACGCCGAGAGCGCCATGAAAGATGCGGAAGGCGCCTTGTCCAAGGGCAATGGCAGCAGCAACCGTCAGGCCGTGGAGGCGCAGGGGCGCGCGCTTGAAGGGCTGCAGAAGGGCGCCAATGGTCTGGCGCAACAGATGGCGCAAGGGCAATCCGACCAGGACGGAGACGGCCAGGGCGGAACGACCGGCCAGGGCATGGCCAATGGCAGCGACACCGATCCGCTCGGCCGCCAGCGTGGCGGACGCGGCGTGGCGGAGACACGCGGCACCGAGATCGGCGAAGGCGTCGCGGCGCGCGCGCAACGCGTTCTGCAGGAGTTGCGGAAACGCCTCGGCGATCCGTCTCGCCCTCAGGAAGAGCAGGATTATCTCGAGCGGCTTCTGAAGCGTTACTGAGGCGCTGCGATTGTTGGGGATGTCAGCGCCGACGCCCTGCCTGCGGCGATGTCACTGACCGAAGCCGGTTGACCGGGAGCTTGCGGTTGGGCAACGCTTCGAACTTCGACTGTTTTCGGCCCGGGCTCGCCTCATGACTTATCTGCAAGGCAACATCGTCACGGCCGTCGCGCTCGGCCTCGTGGTGGTCGTGTTGCTGGCAGGCCTCGTCAATATGATGCGGGGCGGCAGTACGAATACGTCGCAGCGCCTCATGCGGCTCCGGGTCGGGCTTCAATTCGTCGCCGTCGTGGTCATCATGGGCGTGCTTTATCTCCGAGGACATTGATCGATGGTGGTGCTGAACCGCATTTACACCCGCACGGGCGACGATGGGTCGACCGCGCTCGGCAACGGCGAGCGCCGGGCCAAGTTCGATTTGCGGGTCGAGAGCTACGGTACGGTGGACGAAACCAATTCGGCGCTTGGGCTGGCGCGCCTGTCGACTGGCGATCAGCCCCAACTCGACGCGATTTTGGCCCGCATCCAGAACGACCTTTTCGATCTCGGAGCGGATCTCGCGACACCGCCGAAAGAGGTCGAGACGTCGGGCTCCGCCTTACGGATCGTCCAGGCTCAGGTCGATCGGTTGGAGCAGGAGATCGATATGCTCAATGCCGATCTTTTGCCCTTGCGCTCCTTCGTGCTGCCGGGCGGCTCGCCTGCCGCGGCGGCGCTGCATGTCGCCCGCACGGTCTGCCGCAGGGCCGAGCGTCTGATGGCGCATCTGGCACGCATGCCGGACGAGCGGGTCAGCGATGCCGCACTGCGCTACGTGAATCGATTGTCCGATCTTCTGTTTGTCGCAGCGCGCGTCGCCAACCAAAATGGTGAAGGCGACGTGCTGTGGGTGCCCGGGCAGAACCGCTGATTCCAGCGGGGTCCCGCCGCGTTGACTTGGTGTAATCCCCCCAGTACGTGTTCGAAGACGTGGCTTTCGCGCTCAATTCCCGAGACATTTATCGATGAAAATCCTGGTGCCCGTGAAGCGGGTGGTCGATTACAACGTCAAGATCCGCGTCAAGCCGGATGGGTCGGGCGTTGACCTCGCCAACGTCAAGATGTCGATGAACCCGTTCGACGAAATCGCGGTCGAAGAGGCGCTTCGCCAGAGGGAAGCCGGCAAGGCCACCGAGGTGATCGTGGTGTCGATCGGCCCGGCTCAGGCGACCGAGACGATTCGCACCGGCCTGGCAATGGGGGCTGATCGCGGCATTCACGTGAAAGTCGATGGTCCGGTCGAACCGCTGGCGGTTGCCAAGCTTCTGCTCGGCGTCGCCAAGGAGGTCGAACCCGGCTTGGTCATCATGGGCAAGCAGGCGATCGATGACGATTGCAACCAGACGGGTCAGATGCTGGCGGCCTTGGCCGGATGGGGTCAGGGCACGTTTGCCTCCAAGCTGGTGTTGAACGACACGAGCGCCGTCGTCACGCGCGAGGTTGATGGTGGATCGCAGACGGTTTCGCTCGCGCTTCCGGCCGTGATCACGACGGACCTCCGCCTGAACGAGCCGCGCTACGCGAGCCTTCCCAATATCATGAAGGCCAAGAAGAAGCCGATCGAAGAGAAAAGCCCTGCCGATTATGGGGTCGACGTGACGCCGCGCCTCACGGTGCTCAAGACGGTCGAGCCGGTCGGCCGCAAGGGTGGCGTGAAGGTGGGTTCGGTGGGCGAACTCGTGACGAAACTAACCGAGGCGGGAGTGATCTGATGACCACGCTTCTTTTGGCCGAGCAGAAAGCCGGTGTTCTCAACGACATGACGTCGCGTGCTCTGACGGCCGCCAACGCGCTCGGCGCTCCCGTGCATGTGTTGGTGTTTGGCGAGGGCGCTCCAATGGCAGCTGCGACGGTTGCCAAACTCACGGGTGTCGAAAAGGTCTTGGTCACTGAGGATGCCGCAGTCGAGCATGGCCTGGCGGAGCCGGTAACGGCCTTGCTCAAGACCCTCGCGAGCCATTATTCCGCGTTTGTCGCGCCGTCGACCGCCAGCACCAAGAATATTCTCCCGCGCCTCGCGGCCGCGCTCGACGTGATGCAACTGTCGGATATTACGGCGGTGATCTCGCCGGATACGTTCGAGCGACCGATCTATGCCGGAAACGCGATCCAGACCGTGCAGACCTCCGAGGCCCACAAGATAATGACGGTGCGGACGGCCGCTTTCGCGGTCACGGGCGAGAGTGGCGTGACGGCTCCGATCGAAATGGTCGGTGGTACCGTCGACCCAGCGCTCTCGCATTTCACCGGTGAAGCTTTAGCGACCTCGACGCGGCCGGAATTGACCTCCGCCAAAATCGTGATTTCGGGCGGTCGCGCCATGCAGAACGCCGAAAATTTCAAGACCTATATCGAGCCGATTGCCGACCGTCTCAAGGCCGCTATGGGCGCCTCCCGCGCCGCCGTGGACGCGGGTCTCGCGCCGAACGACTGGCAGGTTGGACAAACCGGCAAGGTCGTCGCGCCGGATCTTTACATCGCGGTTGGCATCTCGGGCGCGATCCAGCATCTTGCCGGAATGAAGGACTCCAAGGTGATCGTGGCGATCAATAAGGACGAGGACGCGCCGATCTTCCAAATTGCCGACTATGGGCTGGTAGCCGACCTGTTCACGGCTTTGCCCGAACTCGACCAGGAATTGGCAAAGACAGGCCATTAACTTATGTAAACAAGACAAGCGTCGTCGTTCGCGGATGGATCATAAGATGGATGAAATTCGCAAAGTCGGCGTGATCGGAGCGGGTCAGATGGGCAGCGGTATCGCCCATGTGGCGGCCGTCGCCGGCTTCGATGTCGTCCTGACCGATATCTCCGAGGAACGTCTCAAGGCGGGTCTCGCGACCATCAACGGCTATATGGCCCGGCAGGTTCAGCGCGAGCAGTTGGACGAGACCCAACGCACGGCGGCGCTTCGGCGAATCGTGTCGACTGACCAATATTCCGGCCTCTATGACTGCGACCTGGTGATCGAGGCCGCTACTGAAAATGAAGCGACCAAACGCAAGATCTTCACGACGCTCTGTCCGTCGCTGAAGGCGGGAGCGCTGGTAGCGTCTAACACCTCGTCGATTTCGATCACGCGGCTTGCCTCGGTCACGGACCGGCCCGAGAAATTCATCGGGATTCATTTTATGAACCCCGTTCCGCGCATGCAGCTCGTCGAGCTCATCCGCGGCATTCAGACCGACGCCGCCACTTTCGAGTTGGCGCGCATCTTCATTGAAAAGTTGGGCAAGACCCCGACCGTCTCGGAAGACTTCCCGGCCTTTATCGTGAACCGCATCCTGCTGCCGATGATCAACGAAGCGGTTTACACGCTGCATGAGGGCATCGGATCGGTCGATGCCATCGATACGGCGATGCGGCTCGGTGCCAATCACCCGATGGGGCCCTTGCAACTGGCCGATTTCATCGGTCTCGATACCTGTCTTGCGGTCATGCAGGTGCTGCATGAGGGGCTGGCGGACTCGAAATACCGACCGTGCCCGTTGCTGGTCAAATATGTCGAAGCCGGCTGGCTCGGGCGCAAGACAAACCGCGGCTTTTACGATTATCGCGGCGAAACGCCGGTTCCGACCCGCTAAAGCGGAGTTTTCGCGCGTCAGCATGCCGCTTTCGCTCGGAAAACACGAAGGCTTTCACAACGCCGTCATCAGGGATATGTTCGATACATCGATAGTGCTTCGGACTGTCCGGGGCTGGTACTGAAAAGGCTTTGCTTTGACGGTGCATGTCCATTCGAACGTCTCGCCCGAGGCCTGCCCGGCCTTAGTGCTCAATGCTGATTTTCGCCCGCTCAGCTACTACCCGCTCTCGCTCTGGTCATGGCAGGACGCCATCAAGGCGGTGTTCCTAGATCGGGTCAATATCGTGTCGGAATATCCCAACACGGTCCGAAGCCCCAGCTTCGAGATGCGACTACCCTCTGTGGTGTCGCTCAAGACCTATATCAAGCCGTCGCGGAACCCGGCCTTTACCCGCTTCAACGTGTTTCTGCGAGACCGGTTCACCTGCCAATATTGCGGCGACCGGGACGATCTGACGTTCGACCACGTCATTCCGCGCTCCCGCGGGGGATCAACCACATGGGAGAACGTGGTCGCGGCCTGCTCATGTTGTAATCTTCGGAAGAGCGACAAAATGCCGGCCGAAGCCGAGATGTTTCCGGCCACCTATCCGTTCCAGCCGTCCGTTCATGATCTGCATCAGAACGGCCGGTTGTTTCCGCCGAACTATCTGCATCAATCCTGGTTGGATTATCTCTACTGGGATTCGATCCTGGAGCCGTAGCGCCGGCTGCGATCGGCAAAAAAAGGCCTCGCTCCACTGGAGCGAGGCCTTTTTCTTGGACGGGGCCTTAGACCTCCAGCATCAGCCGGGTGGGATCTTCCAGGGCTTCCTTGACGCGAACCAGGAAGGTCACGGCCTCGCGCCCGTCGACGATCCGGTGGTCGTAGGATAACGCCAGATACATCATCGGACGAATCTCAACCTTGCCGCCGATCGCCACCGGACGCTCCTGGATCTTGTGCATGCCCAGAATACCGGATTGCGGCGCGTTCAGGATCGGCGTCGACATCAGCGAGCCGTAGATACCGCCATTGGTGATCGTGAAGGTGCCACCTTGCATGTCGGCGATGCTGAGCTGTCCGTCACGCGCGCGCTTGCCATAGCCGGCGATTGTGGTCTCGATGGCCGCGAGGCTGAGCTGGTCCGCGTCGCGCACGACCGGCACGACGAGGCCCTTCTCGGTCCCGACCGCGATGCCGATATGGTAATAGTTCTTGTAAACGAGATCGGTGCCGTCGATCTCGCCATTGACGGCTGGGATCTCCTTCAAGGCGCCCACGCAAGCCTTCACGAACAGTCCCATGAAGCCAAGCTTGGCGCCGTGCTTCTTCTCGAACACGTCCTTGTAACGGGCGCGAAGCGCCATCACACCGCTCATATCGACCTCGTTGAAGGTCGTCAGCATGGCGGCGGTATTCTGGGCGTCTTTCAAGCGGCGCGCGATCGTCTGGCGCAGCTTAGTCATGCGAACCCGCTCTTCGCGCTGGGCATCACTCGCCGGCGAGGGAGCGCGAGGCGCTGGAACAGGCGTTTCCGCACGGGCTGGGGCGACAGCCTGCGTGACGGGTCGAATGGCCGCCAACACGTCGCCCTTGAGGACCTGACCGCGCTTGCCCGAGCCATCGATCCCGTTGAGGTCGATACCATTCTCCGTGCCAAGCTTGGCGGCCGACGGCGCCGGTGGCATCGTGGTCTTGGCAGTGCCGGACTGGCTTGCGGCTGGAGCCGCTGGCGCCGCCTGCGGCTGTGCAACGGCAGCCTTCGGCGCTTCCGTGGCGGGCTTGGCGGCTTCACCAGCCGCAGCACCTGCCTGGATCTGACCCAGCAAGGCGCCTGGGCCCACCGTCTCGCCATCCTTCACGGTGATTTCGGACAAGACACCGGCGGCCGGAGCATTGACTTCGAGCGTGACCTTATCGGTCTCGAGTTCCAGAAGCGGCTCGTCGGCCTTGACGGTCTCGCCGGGCTTCTTGAACCAGCGGCCAATCGTTGCCTCGGTGACGGATTCACCAAGAGTTGGAACACGAATCTCGGTTGCCATTACGATCGATCTCACTCTGCGCGGCTTCGAAAAACAACACGCTCCCGGCTTGTGGCCGGGAGCGTGAAACACGGGTCTGAGGACTAGGCCGCGAAGGCGTCGTCCATAAAGGCTTTGAGCTGGGCCAGATGTTTCGACATGAGGCCCGTTGCGGTGGCTGCCGACGACGGTCTGCCGATGTAAGTGGCGCGTTTGGCGGGTCCATTGACCTGGGCCAACACCCATTCGAGATAGGGATCAATATGCGACCAGGCGCCCATGTTCTTGGGCTCCTCCTGGCACCACGCAACTTGCGCGTTTTTGAAACGCGAGAGTTCGTTCACCAGGGTCTTCAACGGAACCGGATAAAGCTGTTCGACGCGCAGCAGATAAACATCGTTGATGCCGCGCTTCTCACGCTCCTCATAGAGGTCGTAATAGACTTTGCCGGAGCAGAGCACGACACGACGGATCTTGTCGTCCGACACCAGCGTCGAGACATCGCCCTTCGCCGCATCATCGCGCAGCACGCGATGGAAGGAAGAGCCAGTCGCCAGATCCTCGATCGTCGATACGGCCCGCTTGTGGCGGAGCAGCGACTTCGGTGTCATCAAGATGAGCGGCTTGCGAATGTCCCGCTTCAACTGACGGCGTAGAATATGGAAATAATTTGCAGGGGTCGTCACATTGGCGACCTGCATATTGTCTTCGGCGCACATCTGCAGGAAGCGCTCGAGCCGGGCTGAGGAATGTTCCGGCCCCTGCCCCTCATAGCCGTGTGGCAGCAGGCAGACGAGACCCGACAGCCGGAGCCATTTGCGCTCGCCCGATGAGATAAACTGATCGAACACCACCTGGGCGCCATTGGCGAAATCGCCGAATTGGGCTTCCCACAGCGTCAAAGCATTCGGCTCACTGAGCGAATAGCCATATTCGAAGCCGAGAACGGCTTCTTCGGACAGCATCGAGTTGATGACTTCGTAGCGGGCTTGGCCGTCACGAAGGTTGTTGAGCGGAATGAACCGGGCTTCGGTTTCCTGATCGATCAACACCGAATGACGCTGCGAAAAGGTGCCACGCTCCGAGTCCTGACCCGAAAGGCGAACCGGACGGCCTTCGTCGAGAAGGGTCGCGAACGCCAAGGATTCCGCTGTCGACCAATCGATCCCATGCCCGGTCTCGATCATCTTACTTCGGCTCTCGAGAATCCGGCTGATCGTCCGGTGGACGTTGAACCCCTCCGGAAGCGTCGTCAGTGTTTTGCCGATCTGACGAATGGTCTCGCCCGGGACCCCGGTCTGCCCGCGGCGGTCGTCTTCGACATCGGTCGCGACGCGAAGTCCCGACCAACGGCCATCCATCCAATCGGCTTTGTTGGGTCGATAGGTCTGGCCGGCCTGATATTCTTCCTCGAGCTTGTTGCGCCAAGTCTTGCGCGCCTCTTCGACGTCGGCCTCGGCCAGCACGCCTTCGTCGACTAGCTTCTTGGCGTAGATTTCGAGCGTTGTCGGGTGCGAGCGGATGACCTTATACATGACCGGTTGGGTAAAGCCGGGCTCGTCGCCCTCGTTGTGGCCGAAGCGGCGATAGCAGAACATGTCGATCACGACCGGCTTGTGGAACTTCTGCCGGAATTCGATCGCGATCTTGGCCGCATGCGTCACGGCTTCGGGATCATCGCCGTTGACGTGAAAGATCGGCGCCTCGATCATCTTGGCGGTGTCGGACGGATAGGGCGACGAGCGCGAGTAGCGCGGATAGGTCGTGAACCCGATCTGGTTGTTGACGATGAAATGGATCGAGCCACCGGTGCGGTGTCCCTTGAGGCCAGACAAACCGAAGCATTCGGCGATGACGCCCTGCCCCGCAAAGGCCGCGTCGCCGTGGATCAGCAACGGCAGGACCTTGATTCGATCGACCGTATCGTCGAGTTGATCCTGCTTCGCCCGCACCTTGCCGAGCACGACGGGATCGACGATCTCGAGATGGGACGGATTGGCGGTCAGCGACAGATGGACTTTATTCGAGTCGAACTCCCGGTCGGACGACGCGCCGAGATGGTATTTGACGTCCCCGGACCCCTCGACATCGATTGGCGAAGACGAGCCGCCCTTGAACTCATGGAAGATGGCGCGGTGCGGCTTGGCCATCACCTGGCTGAGCACGTTGAGGCGACCGCGATGGGCCATGCCGAGCACGATCTCTTGCACGCCAAGCGCGCCGCCGCGCTTGATGATCTGCTCCAGCGCCGGGATCATGGCTTCGGCGCCGTCGAGACCGAAGCGCTTGGTGCCGGTATATCGAACGTCGATAAACTTCTCGAACCCTTCGGCTTCGACGAGTTTATTGAAGATGGCGCGCTTACCCTCGCGGGTGAATGTGATTTCTTTGTCCGGCCCTTCGACGCGGGCCTGCATCCAGGCCTTCTCGTCCGGATCGGACATGTGCATGAATTCATAGCCGATGGTCGAGCAATAGGTGCGACGCAGGATCGGCACCATGTCGCGCAGGGTCGCGAATTCCAGCCCGAGGACGTTGTCGATGAAGATCGGGCGATCGTAATCGGCCTCGGTGAACCCGTAGGTCGACGGATGCAGCTCCTCATGATCGCGCTGAGGCTCGAGCCCAAGCGGATCGAGATTGGCATGAAGATGCCCGCGCATGCGATAAGCACGGATCATCATGATGGCGCGGACGCTGTCGCGCGTGGCGCGCTGAACATCAGCTTCGGAGATCGCAGGCCCGGCTTCGGGCTGCTTTGCCTTGATCTTCTCGGCGATCTTCTTCTCGCTGACACCCCAATTGCCGTCGAGCGCTGAGACGATCTCGCCGTTGGCCAGAACCGGCCAGCTGGCTTTTTTCCAAGACGCGCCTTCGGCCGACTGTTCTACCGTGGATCGGTCGTCGCCCATTGATGCGAAAAAAGCTCGCCATGTCGCATCGACGCTGTCGGGCGCAGCTTCGTAGCGGGCCTGTAACGCCTCGATGTAAGCGGCATTTGCGCCATCCAGGAAACTCGGATCGAAAATCGGTGAACTATCGTCCTGACGTGCCATAAGGCCCTCGTCCTGCCGCCGGGCCAGAGGACAGGCTCGCGGTGTGATTGGAAATGAAGCCGCAACAAGCAGCGAATCGGCGCAATCAATTGCACCGACTTACACACACTAGATGGGCTTGCGCTTACCTATCCTTCAAGACGGTTAGCAAGGTTTTTCCAAGGCGAGCCGGTGAGGGCGATACTGTAATGCCGGCCGCTTCCATGGCCGCGATCTTGTCGTCCGCGCCCCCTTTGCCACCTGAGATGATCGCGCCTGCGTGGCCCATGCGGCGACCGGGAGGGGCGGTGCGGCCGGCGATGAAGCCAACCATCGGCTTGCGGCGACCGCGCTTGGCTTCGTCAAGAATGAACTGTGCCGCGTCTTCCTCGGCCGAGCCACCGATCTCGCCGATCATGACGATCGACTCGGTCTTGGGATCGGCCAGGAAACGCTCCAGAATATCGATGAATTCCGTGCCCTTCACGGGATCGCCGCCGATGCCGACAGCCGTGGTTTGGCCGAGGCCCTCCTGCGTGGTCTGGAACACCGCCTCGTAAGTGAGTGTCCCCGAGCGCGACACGATGCCGACCGATCCGGGCTTGAAGATGTTGCCCGGCATGATGCCGATCTTGCATTCGCCCGCCGTCATCACGCCGGGGCAGTTCGGGCCGATCAACATGGATTTCGAACCCGCGAGCGAGCGCTTCACCTTGATCATGTCGGCGACCGGAATTCCCTCCGTGATGCAGACGATGAGGCCGATTTCGGCGTCAATCGCCTCGCAGATCGCGTCGGCCGCCCCTGGCGGCGGCACGTAGATCACGGACGCATCGGCGCCGGTGGCCTGTTTGGCCTCGGCCACGGTGTCGAACACCGGCAAGCCCAAATGGGTCAAGCCACCCTTCCCGGGTGACGTGCCGCCCATCATGCGGGTGCCGTAAGCCAGGGCCTGTTCCGAATGGAAGGTGCCGTTTTTGCCGGTAAAGCCCTGGCAAATCACCTTGGTGCTTTTGTCGATCAGGATGGACATGGGTCGGATATCTCGCTCGGACGTCTTGGAACAGGCTCGGATCGAACCGTCGATAGATCGGGTGCTTAGAAGGTCAGGCGGCCTTTTGGACGGCGCCGACGATTTTCTGGGCGGCATCGTCGAGGTCGTCGGCCGGGATCACGTTAAGGCCCGACTCGCGCAGGATCGTCTTGCCGAGGTCGACATTGGTGCCTTCGAGCCGGACCACCAACGGCACCGCAAGCCCCACTTCCTTGACGGCGGCGATCACGCCTTCGGCGATCACGTCGCATCGCATGATGCCGCCGAAGATGTTGACCAGAATGCCTTTGACGTTCGGGTCGGCCGTGATGATCTTGAACGCCGCCGTCACCTTCTCCTTCGAGGCGCCGCCGCCGACGTCGAGGAAGTTGGCCGGCGCTTCGCCATAGAGCTTGATGATGTCCATGGTGGCCATCGCCAACCCTGCCCCGTTGACCATGCAGCCGATGGTGCCATCGAGCGTGATGTAATTGAGGTCGGATTTCGACGCCTCGATTTCCTTGGCGTCCTCCTCGGTTTCGTCGCGGAGCGCGAAGGCCTCAGGCTGGCGATACATGGCATTGCCGTCGAACGACATCTTGGCGTCGAGGCAGCGCAGTTCGCCGCTGGTGGTGACGATCAGCGGATTGATCTCCAGCATCTCCATGTCCTTCGCGACAAAGGCCGTATAGAGCTGCGACAGGAGCCGGGCCGCACTCTTCGCAAGGTCGCCCTTGAGGCCGAGCGACTGGGCCAACAGCCGGCCATGATGGGGCATGATTCCAGTCGCGGGATCGACCGAGAAGCTGTGGATACGCTCGGGAGTCGAATGGGCGACCTCTTCAATGTCCATGCCGCCTTCCGTCGAGGCCACAACCGACACCCGCGACGTGGTGCGGTCGACCAGCATCGAGAGATAGAATTCCTTCTCGATGTCGGATCCATCTTCGATATAGAGCCGGTTGACCTGCTTGCCGGCCGGACCCGTCTGGATCGTCACCAGAGTCGCGCCGAGCATCTGTTCGGCGAAGGTTTTGACCTCGTCGATCGAGCGGGCGAGGCGAACCCCGCCCTTGTCGCCGGCCGATGCTTCCTTGAACTTGCCCTTGCCGCGACCGCCGGCATGGATCTGCGATTTGACCACCCAGAGCGGGCCGCCAAGCTCACGGGCCGCGGCCTCCGCCTCGCCGGCATGCATGATCGGCACACCTTTCGAGACCGGAACGCCGAACTCCTTGAGCACGGCCTTGGCTTGATATTCGTGAATGTTCATCGCAGAAATCCTCGCCGTCGGAATGGCGTTGCGGCCGCAGGGGCAGCCTGATGCTGTGCGGCTGGGCTTAGTCGGCCAAGCTGGTGTCGATGGTCTTGCAGGCGTCGACGAGACCCTGCACGGAGGCGACCGATTTCGCGAACATCTCGCGCTCGGGCTTGGTCATCTCGATCTCGAGGATACGCTCGACGCCGGCGGCGCCGATCACGACCGGAACCCCGACATACATGCCCTTCACGTCGAACTCGCCGTCGAGATAAGCCGCGCAGGGCAGCACGCGCTTCTTGTCTTTGAGGTAGCTCTCGGCCATCGCGATCGCCGAAGAGGCGGGCGCATAGAAAGCGGAGCCGGTCTTCAACAGGTTGACGATCTCGCCGCCTCCCTTGCGGGTTCGCTCGAGGATTGCGTCGATCCGCTCTTTGGTGGTCCAACCCATGGTGACGAGATCGGGCAGGGGAATGCCGGCGACCGTCGAATAACGCACCAGCGGAACCATGTCGTCGCCATGGCCGCCGAGCACGAAGGCGGTCACGTCTTCGACCGAGACCTCGAATTCATCGGCCAGGAAATAGCGGAACCGCGCAGAATCGAGCACGCCGGCCATGCCGACCACCATATGGGGAGGCAGGCCGCAGGCTTTCTGCAACGCCCAAACCATCGCGTCGAGCGGGTTGGTGATGCAGATCACGAAAGCGTCAGGCGCATGCGCCTTGATGCCTTCGCCGACCGACTTCATCACTTTCAAATTGATGGCGAGAAGATCGTCGCGGCTCATGCCTGGCTTGCGCGGCACGCCCGCCGTGACGATGACGACATCGGCGCCCTTCATGTCGGCATAATCATTGATGCCGCGCAGGCCGGCATCGAAGCCCTCGATCGGAGCTGATTCGGCGAGATCCAGTGCTTTGCCCTGCGGCACACCTTCGACGATGTCGAACAGCAGAATGTCGCCGAGTTCCTTGAGACCTGCGAGATGCGCGAGCGTCCCGCCGATCTGTCCGGCTCCGATCAATGCAATCTTCTTACGCGCCATTCGACACCACCTTCCAGGCTAGATCGGTTTACCGTGACCGGGTGGCAGATGAGGGGCCAGGCCGATCATCTGCGCGACGCTGAGACGGGCCGATACGGCCACCAACGATGCGGCTGTTTCACTCCAAACGGCGGTGAGTTGCAAGTAAAGGATGGCTAATCGGAGCCGAAAAGCGGACCGCCGCTCGCCGGTATACGGGGCCCGCGGGGCAGTGTTGCAATTAGCCCCGGCCGACGAACGGCATGGCGGTCGCCATCACGGTCATGAATTGGACGTTGGTATCGAGCGGCAGGGTCGCCATGAAGGCGACGGCCCTCCCGACATCGTCAGGCGACATGGTCGGCTCCACCGCGATCGACCCATTGGCCTGCAGCACGCCGTCCTTCTGCTTCTGCGCCATTTCGGTGTCGGCATTGCCGATGTCGATCTGACCGCAGGCAATGTCGTATTTTCGGCCATCCAGTGAGGCCGTTCTGGTCAGTCCGGTCACCGCATGTTTGGTGGCCGTATAGGGCGCTGAATTCGGGCGCGGCACGTAGGCCGAAATCGACCCATTGTTGATGATGCGGCCGCCCCGAGGCGATTGCGCCTTCATGATCTTGAACGCCTGCTGGATGCACAGGAACACGCCGGTCAGATTGATGTCGACCACGGTCTTCCATTGCTCGAAACTCAGGTCTTCGAGCGGGATCCCCGGTGCGCCGACCCCCGCATTGTTGAACAGCACATCGAGACGACCATACCGGTCGCGAATCGCGCCGAAGACACGCTCCACATCGACGGGTTGGCTGACATCTCCCGGCAGGACCAGCGTGGACGTCCCGTCCGGGTCGAGCGTGGCAGCGGCAGCCGTCAGCGCCTCTTCACGCCGTCCGGTCAAGGCAACCTGAAAGCCAGCCCCGAGCAGGGCGGCGACAGCGGCTTTGCCCACCCCCGTACCAGCTCCGGTGACGAGGGCAACCTTCAGCGGCATTTGCATCGACATGGTGTGGTGACTCGCGTGGAAAGGGGCCTGATCCTCGGCTTGCCTCGAGGTTTGTCAAGCCAACGTGACGAGACAGGCCTTAAGCGATAAAAAGTCGCTCGACGCGGCCTAATTCGGCTGTTCCGGACGCAAATTCATGACACTCAGGGTCTCTCTGCTCTAAATAGAGCGGAGCGGCAGCGTGACCCCGAGGGTCCGTCTCGGTCGTTTGTCGGAGGAGCCCTAATGGAGCCGGTACAGATCAGGATGGCGCGGGCCGGGCTGAACATCAGCGTTGACGACCTCGCGTCGCGAGCCGGCGTATCGCATGTCGATGTGTTGAACCTCGAGACCGGCGAAACCGCCGAGACGAGCGCGTTTGAGAAGATCAAAACTGTGTTTGATACGGCGGGGATCGAATGGATCGGGCAGGATGGCGTTCGGTGCCGGAGCATCGCCGACGCATCAGCCACTATCCCGCTGGAGAAGCTCAACTCCTACAACGACGAGTGACCCCGCCTGCGCCGGACCGGCCTTTCGCCCCGTCTCTGGCGCAACGCATGACGATGGACCCTATGACCCTGGAACGAGAGCCCGCCATGTCCTTGACGTTCGCCGCGACCACCGTCGGAATGCCGTGCCCGCCCCTGCAGTCAGGCCCTCGGACTGGCTTGCTGGCCAGTGTCGTGCTGGTCGCTTTAGCGATCGTCCCCGCGTCGGCTTGGGCGGCGGACGCGTCCTATCCGTTCGTCGGGAGTTGGATCCGGGCGGATCGTGTCTGCTCCGCGACCGCGATCGATGTCAGAATTTACACCGCGAAGGAGGTGACGTCCTCTCGCAGCCATTGCACTATTCGGCGCGTTGCGTCCTCGGCGAATACGTTCGAGCTACTGGAAGAATGCCGTCGTGGCGAGCGGCACGGCAGTGTGACGGAAACCATCCGGATGACATCGCCGGACAGCATGATGCTGCGCCGGCAATATTCGCGCCTGAAAATCCCGCGAAGCGTCCGCTACGCCCGGTGCAACGCTGCATCGATACCGGCACATCCCGCCCATTGAGGGCGGGGTTATTCCGCTAGTCTTCGAGACCGAAGCGCCGCGATAAGGTCGCCAGTTCCTCGGGTGACCCATAGCGGATCCGAATTTCGCCGGCGGTACCCTTCGGGCTATGCGAGACTGGCAGGCCGAGGGCCGTGCTAAAGGCGCGAGCGAGACGCTGGCTTTCGGCCGTCCTGGTCGAAGTCCGTCGTGGCGCGCTTGTCTCGGAAGCATCTGCCGTAGCGGGTGCTTGTGCTTCCTGCTGAGCCAATTGCTCGATGTCCCGAACCGTCAATCCTTCAGCTACGATGCGATGCGCCATCGACTCCGGATCATCGAAAGCCAACAAAGTCCGGGCATGGCCCGCAGACAGCACGCCATCGACCACCATGTCGGTGACGGCGTTGGGCAGTTTCAGCAACCGCATCGTATTGGCGACGTGGCTCCGGCTCTTGCCGATGATCTTGGCAAGATCGGTCTGCGAATAGCCGAATTCCTCGCCGAGTCTCTCGTAACCTCGCCCCTCTTCAATGGCGTTCAGGTCGGCGCGTTGGACGTTTTCAATGATCGCGAAAGCGAGCGCTTCCCGGTCATCCGCCTCGACCACGACGACCGGGACGTCGTCGAGTTCAGCCGCTTGAGCGGCCCGCCACCGTCGTTCGCCCGCGATGATCTCGTAGGAGCCGGCGACGTTGCGGATGGCCCGGACGACGATCGGCTGGATGATACCATTGGCCTTGATCGATTCCGTCAGATCCGCCAGGTCGGCCTGGCTGAACTGCCGACGCGGATTGCGCGGATTGGGACGGAGGAATTCGACCGCCACCGTCAATTGCTCACGCCCGGTTGCGGTCTGCTCGGCATTGGACGACGCGGTGGTGTCGGCCAGCAACGCAGCCAATCCACGGCCTAATCTGGGGCGAGGGTGCTCGTCGCCGCCCATGCGGTCCTTGGTCCGTTGCGTCATGCGGCCTGCTGTTCTTTCTCACGCTGGATGATTTCGGAGGCCAGTTTGAGATAGGCTTGGCTCCCGGTGCATTTGAGGTCGTAGAGCAGCACGGGCTTCCCATGCGAGGGTGCTTCCGATACCCGCACATTGCGCGGAATGACCGTGTCATAGACCTTGTTGCCCATGAACTCGCGCACGTCGGCCACGACCTGGTTGGCCAGATTGTTGCGAGGATCGAACATGGTGAGCAAGACGCCATGGATCGTCAAAGCGCTATTCAGCGTCCGACGAACCTGTTCGACGGTCGACAGCAGCTGTGAGAGGCCTTCCAGGGCGAAGAACTCGCATTGCATCGGCACGAGGACGCTATCGGCAGCCGCAAGCGCGTTGATGGTCAACAGGCTCAACGAGGGCGGACAATCCACCAGCACGTAGTTAAAAATCGGACCATTCGGGCCTCCGGCCTCTGTGAGCGCGCGGATGGCGGTACGGAGCTTGAACGGGCGGTCACGATGGTCGGCGATCTCGACGTCGATCCCGAGGAGATCCATGGTGGCGGGCGCAACGAACAGGTTCGGAACCGCCGTCTGACGCGCTGCATCGGCTAAGGTCGCCTCGCCGGACAGCACATGATAGGTGGATGTCGTTCGCATCTTGCGATCGATCCCGAGGCCGGTCGAGGCATTACCCTGCGGATCGAGGTCGACCAGAAGCACCTTTTCGCCGATGGCCGCGAGCGCCGTTCCGAGGTTGATCGCGGTCGTGGTTTTACCGACGCCCCCTTTCTGGTTCGCCAGAACAAGGACTCGAGCCGCCCTTTGGTGCGAAATCAGCGTGTCGATCGCCATTGCGACCGCTCCTTTCCAATGTTCGACGCAAGCGCTCCGCCACCGAGCGGCGAATCAGTCCCGTGTTCGAACCCGAACGATACGCGCATGTGGATGCGTTTTGCTCGGGATTGTTTCGTAGGCGAAGTCGCCGGCCTGCCCTGATGCCCCGCTCGTCTCGCCTGGGAGGGCTTCATCGCCTTTGAGGAACAGCCCCACAGCGCCACCCTTGAGCAGAGTGTCGCCCATGGCGATGAGGTCGGGCAAGGGCGCAAGGGCTCTCGATGTCACGACATCAACAGATCTATCGAGTGTGGGCAGGACATTTTCGATCCGGCCCATGTGGACGCGGGCCGCTGAGCCTGTCGCGCGCACTGCTTCGCGCAGGAATGCGCATTTCCGCTCGTTGCTTTCGACCAGATCGACCCGCGCGCCATCGAGGTCACGAATCATAATTCCGATGACGATGCCCGGGAATCCAGCGCCTGAGCCGAGGTCCACCCAGCGACGAGCCATGGGTGCCAGAGCGACAAGTTGCGCCGAATCAGCGATGTGTCGGGTCCACACCGTATCCAGCGTCGAGGGACCGACAAGATTCTTGATCGTCTGCCAGCGATGGAGCAGACCGACGAAGATCGCAAAGCGTTCCTCTGTTTCACGTGAAACAGGCACAATCGCGAGCGAATGCGCCCGGTCTGCTGAGTCATCGATCGCCGCCTTTGCATTTTTCTTCAACGTGGGAGGCTTCATGCGGCTTCTTGCGCGCGACGGGCGATCTGTCGGCTATGGGCCAGCAGGATCGTCAAGGCTGCGGGCGTGATGCCTTCCAGCCGTTCCGCCTGCCCCAAGGTCATGGGACGTGTCGCGATCAGCTTATCGCGCAACTCTCGCGACAGGCCCGGCAGAGACCCGTAATCGAGATCGGCAGGAAGTCGAAAACTCTCCTCGCGTCGTGTGTCCGCCACGGTCTCGGCTTGTCGATCGAGGTAGACGGCATATTTCGCATCCGACTCGACCTGGGCGGCCACTGAGGGGGCGATGTCGGCCAGGGCCGGCCAGAGACGAACCACCTGCTCCCAATCCGTGGTGGGATAGGACAAGAGCGAGAAAGCGCTCCGGCGAACCCCATCGAGGCTGACGGACATACCGGCGCGGTTTGCTTCTTGCGGGGTCGCGTGCAACGCGCGAACGCGCGCCCGTGCATGATCGAGGGCCTGCAGCTTGGCCGCGAAGGCGGTCTGGCGGCTCGCGTCGACGCAGCCAATCGCGACACCTTTGGGCGTCAATCGCTGGTCGGCGTTATCGGCGCGCAGCGATAACCGGTACTCCGCCCGCGAGGTAAACATGCGATAGGGCTCCGTCACTCCGCGTGTTACGAGATCATCGATCATCACGCCGATGTAGGATTCCGCACGGTCGAACAGAATCGGGTCAAGCGAGCCGACCTTTGCGGCGGCGTTCAAGCCGGCTGCGAGCCCTTGAGCGGCGGCCTCCTCGTAGCCTGTCGTCCCATTGATCTGACCCGCGAGATACAGCCCGTTGATCCGCTTCGTCTCGAGCGTGGGCAGGAGTTCCCGGGGGTCGACAAAATCATACTCGATCGCATAACCGGGTTGAAGCACGGCGACGCGTTCCAGCCCGGGGATTGTCGCCAAAAATGCCGTTTGGACGTCGGCCGGCAGCGACGTCGAGATGCCATTGGGGTAGACGGTCGGATCGTCGAGCCCCTCTGGCTCGAGGAAAATCTGGTGGCTCTCGCGATCGGCGAAGCGCACCACCTTGTCTTCGATCGAAGGGCAGTAGCGCGGACCACGCCCTGTAATGGCACCTGAAAAGAGCGGCGCGCGGTGCATGTTGGCTGCGATCACCGCGTGGGTTGCGGCGGTCGTTCGCGTTATAAAACAATCGACTTGCCGCTGCTCGATATGGGTTGTCAGGCTCGAGAATGGCTCGGGCGTCTCATCGCCGGGCTGCCGTTCGAGCGACGCGAAGTCGATGGTGCGTCCGTCGAGCCGGGGCGGGGTTCCAGTCTTCAAGCGGCCAAGAGCAAAGCCGTGACGGTCGAGTGTCGCTGACAGGCCGAGCGAGGGAGCCTCACCCACCCGGCCGGCCGGTATCTGCTGTTCGCCGATATGGATCAGGCCACGGAGGAAGGTGCCGGTCGTCAAAATGGCGGCGCGGCAGCTCAAGCCTCGCCCATCCGCCAGGGTCACGCCGCAAACCTGACCGTCGACGATATCGAGATCATGCGCTTCGCCTTCGACGATCTCCAACATCGGCTGGTTGAGCAGGGCGGCCTGCATCGCCGCGCGGTAGAGCTTTCGATCGGCCTGCGCGCGAGGCCCGCGAACCGCTGGACCTTTGCGGCGGTTGAGAAGCCGGAACTGAATACCGGCGCGGTCGGCGACGCGGCCCATGACGCCATCCATCGCATCGATTTCGCGAACCAAATGCCCCTTTCCGAGACCACCGATCGCGGGGTTGCAGGACATTGCGCCGATCGTCGCGAGCTTATGGGTCACGAGAGCGGTTCGTGCGCCCATACGGGCCGAAGCCGCAGCGGCTTCACAGCCGGCGTGTCCGCCGCCGATAACGATGACATCGAAAGTCGTAATGGTCGTGGTCCGGTTTTGGGAGTGGCGCGCAGACGCGGCGATGTTGCAAGATCCCCTATCATGTCGGGGCCGTGTTCGGTAGGTCCATGCTCGCAACTCTGTTTCACGTGAAACAGCAATCCTATTTGCCGACGCAAAATCTCGCGAAAATTTCGCCCAGAACAGCCTCTGGCTCGATCCGTCCCATGAGGCTATCGAGATGCTGGACAACCTGCCGAAGCTGTTCTGCACGGATTTCCATACCGCTCTCAGGGTCCCGCAGCAGACGCGTCAGTGCGGCTTGCGCACGGTCAAGCGCATGACGATGCCGGAGACGTGTCACCAATCCCGCACCGAGGCTCGAACCGTCCGCAGCAATCACGCTCCTGATCGCAGTCGTCAGAGCGTCGATGCCCTCTCCGGTCGGCGCCGCAACAGAATGGTCGAAGCCAGAGACAGGCTGTTCCGCGAGGTCGAGTTTCGTCGCGACGGTCCAGAGCGTTCTGGTCACGAGCGTTCTGTCCGGTTGGACAGGATCGCGGCTGTCGCTCAACCAGAGCACCAGATCGGCACTTGCGGCCCGCGCCCGTGCCCGTGCCATCCCCTCCTGCTCGATCGGATCATCACTGTCCCGAAGCCCTGCCGTATCGATGCAGATCACAAGATAGCCGTCGAGATCGAGTTCAACCTCAACTGGATCGCGCGTCGTACCGGCGTGAGGTGAAACGATCGCGGCATCGCGGCGTGCAAGCGCGTTCAGAAGCGTCGATTTGCCGGCATTGGGCGGTCCAGCCAGGGTCACCACAAAACCATCGCGGATGCGAGCCGCGGTGGACGACTGCGCCAACTGGGCGGCGATCGACTGGGACACCTCAGCGGCAATCCGGGTCACCTCGGCCGCAAAGTCACCTGCGACATCGGCTTCGTCAGAAAAATCGATCGCGCTTTCAGCGGCCGCCATCGCTTGCAGAAGTCGAGCTTTTTCGCGGGTCGCCCAAACCCCGAGCGCGCCATCGAGCTGACGGAGTGCCTGACGGCGTTGAGCCTCGGTTTGTGCGTCGATCAGATCCGCGAGGCCTTCGACCTCGGCCAAATCCATTTTGCGGTTCAAGAAAGCGCGACGGGTAAATTCACCCGGCTCGGCCGGACGGCAATCCGGGAGGTCAGCCAGCGCGCTCAGCACGGCGTCGACGACCGCCCGGCCGCCATGAACCTGGAATTCGGCACAATCCTCGCCCGTGAAGCTGTTTGGTCCTGGAAACCACAGGATGAGGGCGCGATCGAGCGGCTCACCCGAGCGAGGGACGCAGAGGGTCGCGACGGTCGCCCGACGAGGCGCCGGGACCTTTCCGGTGAGCCGCGAGAGGGTCGACGAAGCTTGCGGCCCCGACACACGAATGACCGCGACAGCGGTTCGCCCACCACCGGATGCGAGCGCGAAGATCGTGTCGGTTCGCATCATGACGCTCCGTTCTGATCATGTTCGGGATCGAGGCCGTGGCACGCGCAACCCGACAACAAAAAGCCACGGCAGCTTGGATGCTGCCGTGGCCAGTAGGATATCAACAACTCGTCATCGAAGCTGACGTGAAACGCTCGATCAGGTGTTCATGGATTCGAAGAAGGTCGCATTGCCCTTCGGCGTCTCGCGAAGCTTGCCGAGCAGGAATTCGATCGCATCGACCGTTCCCATCGGATTGAGGATCCGGCGCAGCACATACATCTTCTTGAGGATGTCGGGCGGGCACAGAAGCTCTTCCTTTCGGGTACCCGAGCGGGTGATATCGATCGAGGGGAAGATTCGCTTGTCCGCGACCTTCCGATCGAGAATGATTTCCGAGTTACCGGTGCCTTTGAACTCTTCGAAGATCACCTCATCCATGCGCGAGCCGGTATCGATCAGCGCCGTCGCGATGATGGTCAGCGAACCGCCCTCTTCGATATTACGGGCCGCGCCGAAGAATCGCTTTGGCCGCTGTAACGCATTGGCATCCACACCGCCGGTCAGCACCTTGCCCGAGGATGGCACGACAGTGTTGTAGGCGCGCCCGAGACGCGTGATCGAGTCGAGCAGGATAACGACGTCGCGGCCATGTTCGACAAGGCGCTTAGCCTTCTCGATCACCATTTCGGCGACTTGCACATGACGAACCGCCGGCTCGTCGAAGGTCGATGCAACGACCTCCCCCTTCACCGAACGCTGCATGTCGGTCACTTCTTCGGGCCGCTCATCGATCAGCAGCACGATCAGATAGCATTCAGGATGATTGGTCGTAACCGACTGTGCGATGTTCTGCAGCAGCACGGTCTTGCCTGTCCGCGGCGGTGCGACGATCAAGGCGCGCTGGCCCTTACCGATCGGCGACACGACGTCGATGACGCGGGACGAGAAGTCCTTGCGGGTCGGATCTTCCATCTCGAGCTTCAACCGCGAATCGGGATAAAGCGGGGTCAGATTGTCGAAGTGGACCTTGTGCCGGATCTTCTCCGGATCGTCGAAATTGATCGTGCCGACCTTCAGCAACGCGAAATACCGCTCGCCTTCCTTCGGGCTGCGGATCAGGCCTTCGACGGTATCGCCCGTCCGGAGACCGAAGCGCCGGATCTGCGACGGCGAGACGTAGATGTCGTCCGGTCCGGCCAAATAATTGGCGTCGGACGACCGAAGGAAGCCGAAGCCATCCTGCAGGACCTCGACGACGCCCTCACCGATGATTTCGATCTCTCGACTGGCGAGTTGCTTGAGAATCGCAAACATCAATTCCTGCTTTCGCATGATCGATGCGTTTTCGACCTCGTGCTCCTCGGCGAAAGCCAGGAGCTCGGTCGGCGACTTGAGCTTGAGATCCTTGAGTTTGATTTCCCGCATGGGAAGAAAGTCCTTGGCGCAGCGCCGTTGCGGCGGAGCTTATACGGAGAGGAAAAGCCGAAGCGGGAGACCCTGGGGAAGGGCGGCTCGGCGGGGGAGATCATCGGGTCTCGGCTGCGGTACCGAGGCGAAACTGATGAGAGGCGGGAGCATCAGAGTAAAAGCGAAGCGACGGGCTGGCAAGATCACCGAGCTCGTCGCCCCCAAGTTGCTGGCGGAGGCGCGCCCTATTCGGCGGACGCCTTGTCGCCGGCCGCAGCCTTGCGAACCGCTTCGTCGGCATCGATTTCGGCGCGTGTCCGACGTCGGCGACGGGCCCTGACCGGAAACTTCTCGCCGTCCGTCGGGGCATCGGGAAGATAGCCGTCCGAGGCGTCATCGTTCGATGATGCGCTTCGTCGCGATTGTTGATCGGACGATGGCTCCACATCGGAGGGCGTCGGCATCACCGACCGGACCGGTGCCGTAATGAAGGCCGGCAGTCCCACGGTTTCCACGACCGGCTGGGGCGTCGCTTGCTGCGGCCGGCTTTCGATTGCGGCCTGGCGCGTCTCGGTTACCTGATCGCGCACGGGTTGTTCGCGCTGTGGCTCGATCGCCGGACGCTGTCCGTCGCGCTGATCCTGATACTCGGACGTCTGCGTCTCACGCGCATTCTGCTCGCGATACGGCTGTTGTTGCTGCTGCTGATCGCGCGGCTGGAACTCGCCACGCGGTTGAAAGTCACGCGGCTGTTGAAACTCGCGCGGTTGCCCATCGCGCTGCTGCCGCGGCCCGCGATTGTTCCGGTCATTCCGATCGTTCCGGTTATTGCGGTCGTAATTATTGCCGTTGTTAGTATTGCCCCGGTCGGGCCGATCGCCTTGATAAGGTCGGTCGAACTGCTGACGCTCCGGGCGCTCGCCGCGATCCTGTCGCTCGCCGCCCCGCTCCTGATTGTAGCGCTCGGGCGCGCGCTCTTGGCGCTCGCCATTGTTGCGGTCGCCGGTGTTGCGGTCAGCGTTGTTCCGGTCGCCATTATAAGACGGTCGTTCGTTGCCGCCGCCGTTATACGGCTGGCGTTCGCCTCCGTTCAGCCCCTGTCGATCGTTGTAGGGCTGCGGCGAGGCGACGGGTTGCGGCGGTACCCGTTCGGGCGGAGAGGCGAACCGGTCGGGCAGAGCACTGAAGTCATCGTCGTCGTCCTCGTCGACTTCGACCTCGCCAACAGCGCGCACATAGCCGACCTGAGACTGAGCCTGAGCCAATTGGGCGGTCGCGATCAGGCGAAAATAATGTTCCGCGTGTTGAAGGTAGCTCTCTGCCGCGACAGGGTCGCCGGACGACTGTGCATCCCGAGCCAATTGCAGGTATTTTTCTGCAACATGATGGGCGGTTCCCCGGATTTTAACGTCCGGACCATTGGACTCGTAAGAGCGCGTGAGCGGATTAGGACCCTTCCGGTTGTTCGGATTGCGGCCCCGCATGCGCTTGTTCTGACCTGGTCTCATCGATCGTCCTTGGATCCCTGACGTTTACCGGTTGTCGCCCCGAAAGGTCGCCCGGCGTCTCTGACTTCACCGCAAGGTTCGTGAAGTGAAAATTTGCAGCATATCCGACGTGTCTGCCGCCAACACGATTGAACCCGGGACTTACGCCTCATAGAAGGGTCGTCCGCGTCCAAACATCACCAGCAACCGTTCCTTGATGTCAGTCCAATCATCAAGAAGAAGCGGCAGCCATATTCGCCAAATGTCGCTCACAACTCTTAAATGTTGCCTCACTCGGAGGTCCAACCATCGTAAAGAGAGAGGAAGCGGTGTGTGTCGCTCAGCGTCGAGGATCCGCAGACCCTCCATAACCCTGATTTCAAGCTGCAAATTAATGACTTCAATTCGAAACGCAACCCCCATCCAGCAAATTTGATGGTTTCATGCACGAGTTTAGGGCGATGAGCGTCAGCCGCGTCCGGCAGCAGACCGGCCCGCCAGCAGCCAATAAAGCCCTCCACCCACCGTCCCGCTGAGAAACGCAGCCAGAAGAAAACGGCTCTCGAGGAGAAGCGCCGCCTCGCTGGACGCAACTGGATCAACCTGCAGGATGACGCGAAGGAGCGCCGGTCCCGCGGCCGCCATCCCTCCCGCAACAGCGGCATAGAGCGTTAATGATCGGCTTGCTGTCACCTCGCCCACGACAGCCGCAACGGCGATGGGGCCGAAGCTCATCACAGCCGCGCCGGCCCAGGCGAAGCCGATCGCGGCCGTGAACACCTCGCCCGCATTCCCATTCGACATGGCCGTGACGATGCTCAGGAGGCTCACAATGGCGATGCTGGAGGAGGGTGGAGGCGTGAGGATCTCATAGAGCAGCGCCCCGCCCAACACCGCCAGCGCGCCAGTGCCTGCCACGATCACCCCGACGCAGACGATCAGGGTTCGGCGCGTCACGACGACGCTGCAGGTCGATGCGCCGGGCTAATCGGCATCCACCGCAGGATCCGCTGTCCCGTCGAGCATGAGCCTCGCCCGCGCCCGTAGCTTCTCGGTCTCGCTTTTGAGCTGTCCGCAGGCCGCCAGGATATCGCGTCCGCGCGGCGTGCGAACCGGGCTCGCATAGCCCGCGTTAAAAACGATGTCCGAGAAGGTCTCGATGGTCGACCAGTCCGAACATTCGTAGCGGGTGCCGGGCCAGGGGTTGAAGGGGATCAAATTGATCTTGGCCGGAATGCCCTTCAGCAGCCGAACCAACTCCCGCGCGTCCCGGGGCGAATCGTTGACACCTTTCAACATGACGTATTCGAACGTGATCCGGCGGGCATTCGAGGCGCCGGGATAGGTCCGGCATGCTTCGAGCAGCATCTCGATCGGATATTTCTTGTTCAGCGGGACGAGTTCGTTGCGAAGGTCATCGCGAACGGCATGCAGCGAGATCGCCAGCATCGTGCCGACATCGTTGCCCAATGTCTCGATCTGCGGCACCACGCCGGACGTTGAAACCGTGATGCGCCGCCGCGACAATGACAGTCCATCACCATCGCTCATGGTGGCGACCGCGTCGCGAACCGCGTCGAGATTATAGAGCGGTTCGCCCATTCCCATGAAGACGATGTTCGATACCGCACGCGTCCCCGGCGGCGGCACAAGCCCGTCCGTCGGCGGCGTGAGGCCGGGGAAATCGCCGAGCCGATCGCGCGCGACAACGAGTTGCGCCACGATCTCACGAGATGTGAGATTGCGGACCAATTTCTGCGTGCCGGTGTGGCAGAAGGTGCATGTCAGCGTACAGCCAACCTGGCTCGACACACACAAGGTTCCGCGATCGCTTTCCGGGATATACACGACCTCGACCTCGGCCGCTTTCTGCTGCCGCTGCAGGTCCAACCCCGAGCCAAGATCATCAAGCCTGATCAGCCACTTGCGCGTTCCGTCGATGGACACCTGCTCGCTGACGATCGAGGGTCTCGCGAGCGAGTAGGTTTCGGCGAGCCGGGTCCGGAGCGGCTTGGCGACATTGAGCATTCCATCGAAGCTTTTGAGCCCGTGTCCATAGATCCACTGCCAGAGTTGCGCCCCGCGCATCCGAAGTTCACGCTCCGGCACGTCGATGGCGCGCAACGCCTCAGCCAACTCGGCGCGTGTCATGCCGAGAAGCGACATCTTTCGGGCTGGTTGCGCCTGCGAGATCAACCCAGGCGCAACCAGGGTGATGGCGGTCTGATCCATCAGCAATTGATCGGTCACCGGGGTTCCTCGTTTCCTTAAGCGTTCAGAGCGGCGAGCAGGGCCTTGGCCGAAGAGGCGTCGGCTCGCGAATTATTTTCTTCCAAAGACAGGCGCTTCACCACGCCGTCCTCGACCAGCATGGAATAGCGGTTCGAGCGAATTCCCATCCCACGTGCGCTTCCATCGAAATCCATGCCGATCGCCTTGGCGAATGTCGCTGCCCCATCGGCAAGAAATTCCAGCACGCCGGCGCCGCCGCTTGCCTTCGCCCAAGCATCCATGACGAATACGTCGTTGACGGCCGTTACCGCAATCGCATCGACACCCTTCGCCTTCAGCGCCTCTGCATTGTCGAGATAGCCGGGAAGATGGTTCTTGTGACAGGTCGGCGTGAACGCACCCGGCACAGCAAACAGAACCACCGTCCGTCCCTTGAAGATGTCATCCGTGGTGCGAACCGATACCCCATCCGCTGTCATGACCGTGAACTCGGCTTGCGGCAGGCGATCACCGATTTGAAGAGGCATAGGCGGCTCCATTAGGGTCTTGGTCCGGCGGTTCCGACATCCGACGCGACACGGCCCCGCGCAGAGGTTTCGATCGCACCCGTCTTGTCGATAAGCGTCATTCGGAGATCGATGGCGCGAATGTCGCTGCCAGCAGGTTGTTGAACGACGGTCAGCGGGAACGATACGGCGGTGCCACCAGCATCGGCTGCCGCACCGGCCTGCACATACCACCCCTCTGGCGCTTCAACAAATAGGGACGCTCCGGTCGATGCGCGAGCCACGACACTCAGCGACTTTAGGTCGGCCGGATCGATCGTCACCCTGTCGATGGCCAAGCGATCCGGCGACCGAAGCGGCGTTTCACGTGGAACTTTCGCGAGCGCTTGCTGGACCTGCGCGATGGCGTCCGTCGAGCCGCTGTCGGTCAGGGTGAGATCGAGCATTGCGTGGACCGGCAGGCATTGCGTGGCGCAGATGGCGTAGTCGACTGCCAGCTTCAGGGTCGCGGGTATGGCGGGTTCAATGCGTGTCACGCGCATTGGAAATGTCACCTCGCCCTTGTAGCCGAACACCTCTGACCCAGCCTCGTCGAGTTTCAGGGGCGCAGGATACTCGACCTCGATATGGGCCACATTGGTCGATCCGACCGTCGAAAATGTGGGAGGCACTCCGGAATCGCCCGGCGTCCGCCAGTAGGTAAGGTAGCCGGGGTCGAGCCGGATTTCGAGCCCGAGCATCGACCCGGGCTGGCCGGTGACCCGCCCCGCATCGATCAGCCGAATGGCCGAATGATCGCTCTGCACCCAGTTTGCCGCCGCATCGGGGGAGGCCGCCCATGATGAAGTGGCCGCACTAGCGAGAAGCAGCTGGGTCGCCAATATGAGAGGGGACAAGCGCTTCTTGGCCCGTCCGAAAACCGAGGCTTGTCGCCCTGGGCGTGGCGCGATTAGTCTGAGCATGATGACAAAATCTTCCAAAAACATCGACGACACTCACTTTCTCAGTGGGCATCTGCTGGTCGCCATGCCGGGCATGGCGGACGAGCGGTTCGATCGGGCCGTGATCTATCTCTGTGCACACTCGGCCGATGGCGCCATGGGCATCATCGTCAACCAACCAACCAATGCGGTGCGGTTCGCCGATCTCCTGGTTCAACTCGATGTGGTGGCCGACGACGACGCGACCGACCTAAGCGATAAAGCCGCCGACGTTCCGGTGATCCAAGGGGGACCGGTCGAAACGGGACGTGGGTTCGTGCTGCATTCGGCAGATTACTTTGTCGATAGTTCGACGCTGCCAATCGACTCGGGCATTTCGTTGACCGCGACGGTCGATATCCTGCGCGCCATCGCGGAGGGCAGGGGGCCTGACCGTGCCGTGCTGGCGCTGGGTTACGCCGGCTGGGCTGCGGGACAACTCGAGACCGAGATGCAGGCCAATGGGTGGCTGCATTGCGCGGCCGACGATGCCATCGTGTTCGATCAGGCGCTCGACACGAAATACGATCGCGCGCTTCGCAAGATCGGCATCGATCCTGTGATGCTGTCATCCGAGGCTGGTCACGCCTGAGGCGAGACGACCCGTTCACCCCGCGACGCGCCAATCCCCCAAAGCGGCTTGCACCAGCGTCAGCGCCGCGACGGCGGCGGTGTCGGCCCGCAGGATGCGTGGTCCGAGCCAAAGCCGCATCACATTCGGCAGGGCCAGCAGAGCCTGTCGCTCGTCTTCCGCAAAGCCGCCTTCCGGGCCGAGGAGAACCCCGACCGGCACCGTCGGCGACACCCCAGCAGGAGGGATGCCCAAGGCGTTCCGGTGGTCCGCATCTTCATCACAGAAGACAATCAGGTGATCGCTCGGCCAGTTGGCGAGCCAAGTCTCAAACTTTCGCTCCTCCGTGATCGTTGGGACGGCAAGGATGCCGCATTGCTCGGCCGCCTCGATCGCATTGGCGCGCATCCGGTCGAGATTGATGCGGCTGACTTGCGTGTGCCGCGTCATCACAGGATGCAGCACGCCCGCTCCCATCTCGACGGCCTTCTGAACCACGTAGTCGAGCCGGGCGTGTTTCAAGGGCGCGAAGCAATAATGGATGCGGCTCGGCACCGTCTGCTCGCGTGTTTGTTCGACCACATGGAGGATCGCGGCCTTGCGTCCGGTTGCCGAAAGGGTCGCGCGCCATTCGCCATGTTGCCCGTTGAAGATGAGCAGCGGATCGCCTTCGCTGAACCGGAGGACGTTCAACAGATAGTTGGCCTGCTGCCGGTCGAGCGGCAGAGCGACATCGCGGGCGAGAGGGGCGTCGACGAACAGCCGCTGCGAAGTAAAGTCGATACGAGCCACGAATCAGTCCTTGCCATCAAGACGCCTTTATTCGGCACTTTTTATCCGCTAGACAGTCGAGATACAAAGACGTGCGTCGAGCGGCGTTCGCGGAGCAAGAGACCGACACGATGACAGACGGCATGTTTCAAGAGCTAACGGTCAAGACGGGCGTTTCTCGGAGCCTGCTGCGTGTCGCGGTCCTGGCGATTGCCAGCGCTGCCTGTGCGGGCGCCGCCATGGCGGATTGCAATGACGACTTCGCCAAGCTGATGAGCAAGCGCATGAGCGAGATCGGCGCGCTCAACAAGATTTCCAAATCCAACGGCGGTAAGCTCGATCCGATCGCCGCATGCCCACGCTTGAAGAGCCTGTCGGCTGCCGAGGGCGAAGTTGTCAATTACATGACGAAGAACAAAGAATGGTGCGGCCTTCCGGACGATCTGATCGAGAAGATGACGGCGAGCCGTGCCAAAACTGCGAGCATCGCGGTCAAGGCCTGTAGCTTTGCGGTCAAGATGAAACAGGCTCAGCAGCAACAGGCCCAGCAAGCGCAGCAGGGGCAACAGGAACAAGCCGTCAAGTTGCCGACTGGCCCCCTGTAAAGGCTTGTCGCGCACGAGGCGAGCCACGATAGCGGGTTCCGACGATGGCTGAGCCAAATGCCTACGCGTTGCCCGATACAACGGGCCATTGGGTCATTCGCTACTCGCCCGAAGCATGGCGTCCCTATCTCCAGCTCGCGCGGATCGATCGACCGATCGGTTGGCAATTGCTGCTCCTGCCGTGCTTATGGGGCGCGGCTTTGGCTGGGGTCGCGGCCCATCGAGCGCCGGATCTCTTACAGATCCTCCTGTTTGCGGTCGGCTCGATCGCCATGCGAGGCGCGGGATCGACCTTCAACGACATCGTCGATCGAGACATCGACCTTCAGGTGGAGCGCACCCGGAACCGGCCGATTCCAAGCGGCCGCGTCACCCGCAAGCAGGCCGCCGTCTTTCTCGTCGTCCAGCTCCTGATTGGGCTGGCGGTGCTGCTCTGCTTCAATCATTTCACGATCGCACTCGCCTGTGCGTCGTTGGTGATCGTCGCGCTCTATCCCTTCGCCAAGCGGGTTTCATCTTGGCCCCAAGCCGTCTTGGGACTGGCTTTTGCCTGGGGTGCGCTGGTCGCCTGGGCCGCCGTTTTCGGCTCGCTGGCTTGGGCGCCCATTTTGCTCTACGCCGCTGCGATCTTCTGGACCATCGGCTATGATACGATCTACGCGTTGCAGGATCGGACCGACGATGCGGTGGTCGGCATCGGATCGACGGCTCTGTTCTTCGGCGACAAGGTGCGGTTCGGCGTTGAAGCGCTGTATGCTGTCGCGCTCGCGCTCGCGGTCGGGGCCGTCACGCTCGCGGGGGGCGGGGTCTGGGCTTGGCTTGGTGTCGCGGCCTTCGGCTGTCACCTCGCTTGGCAGGTTTTCCGGATCGCGCCAGAGAGCACGACCCGGTCGCTCGATCTTTTCCGGGCCAATCGTTATGCCGGGTTGATGCTTTTCGCGGGCCTCGCGGTTCAAGCCCTGTCGGCTCGTCTCTAGCCTGCGGCATCCGTGACAATCCATGTCACCCGCGACCGGGAACCTTGAGCGCAACGGTTTGGTTCGCCTTCGCATCTAGTGGTTCTTGAGGGTCGTTGCCCGACTCATGGCGAAAGACCCTCGTCGTCTCGCGAGTAAGCCCGTCGATGAGCAGCAGTTCCGTGCCGAAGAGCCACGCCAAACAGGCGGTGGCCTCAAAACCGAAACAGACAGGCGCAGAGCTCAAAGGCGTCAACCCATGGGTCATCGCCAGCATCGTGTCGATCGCAACCTTCATGGAGGTGCTCGATACGACGATCGCCAATGTGGCGCTCCGCTATATCGCGGGCGGCTTGGCTGTCGGGCCGGATGAGGCCGCCTGGGTCGTCACCACCTATCTGGTCGCCAATGCGATCGTGCTGTGTGCCAGCGGCTGGATCTCGAAGGCGTTCGGTCGCAAGCGTTTTTTCCTCGTTTGCCTCGCCCTCTTCTCGATCAGCTCGGTGCTGTGTGGGCTCGCCTGGAGCCTGCCGTCCCTGCTCTTGTTCCGCATCATGCAGGGTCTTGCGGGTGGCGGCATGACACCGGTGGCGCAGTCCATCCTGGCGGCGGCGTTCCCGCCCGAAAAGCGCGGCCAAGGCTTTGCCCTCTATGGCATCGCGGTGGTGGTCGCTCCGGTTGTTGGTCCGACGCTCGGGGGGTGGCTGAGTGACAATTATTCCTGGCACTGGTGCTTTCTGATCAATGCTCCGGTTGGCATCGCCTGCATCCTCCTGGTGCATTTCTACATCCCGGATTCCGCCAAGGAGATCGCCGATCGCGCCAAGCTCTGGGCCAAGGGGCTCCGCTTCGACTACATCGGCTTCATCCTGATCGCGACATTCCTCGGCGCCTTGGAAGTCGTGCTCGACCGCGGGCAGGAGGATGACTGGTTCGGCTCCGGCTTCATCATCACCTTCGCGGTCATCACGGCCCTGTCGTTGATCCTGTTCATCCCGTGGGAGCTGACCCGCAAGGATCCGGTGATCGACCTCAAGATGCTGGCGGGGCGGCAGTTCGGGGCATGTTTCCTCGTGATGCTCGCGACGGGCGCGATTCTGATCGCCACCACACAATTTCTTCCGCAGCTGCTGCAGGACTATTACGGCTACACCGCAACCCTGGCAGGGCTGGCGCTGTCGCCCGGTGGCCTCGTCACCATGTTCATGATGTTCGTCGTCGGGCGCATCTCCGGGCTGGTGCAGCCGAAATATCTCATCGCGGTCGGGGCGCTCATCGTGGCGCTAGCGATGTATTATTTGACGAATATCTACGCCGACAACAGCTTCGAGTTCTTCGTGTGGTCACGCGTCTATATCGGCATGGGCTTGCCGCTGATCTTCATTCCGATCACGACGGCGTCTTACGATGGCATCCCGCCCGATAAGACCGATCAAGCCTCCGCGCTCATCAACATGGCGCGAAACCTCGGCGGTTCGATGGGGGTCTCGCTCGCGCAGACCATCTTGGCCCGCCGGGAGCAGTTCCACCAGAGCCGTCTCGTCGAGACGGTTGGCTCATGGAACCCGTTCTATGGCAACACCCTCCACCAAGCGACGCAATATTATGCAAACCAAGGGGGTGGCGGAGGCACACCCTCGCAGCAAGCCGTTGGTTGGATCGGGCAGCAGGTGCAGACGCAGGCCGCATTTCTGGCCTATATCGATGTGTTTTATGCGCTGGCGATCGTGTCGGCCGTCGCGGTGCCGCTCGCCCTGACGCTACGATCCGTCAAAGCCGGTAAAGCGCCCGCCGGCGCGCATTGACGGCGAACGTCCAGTCCGTGTCAGGAGAGGCGCATTCCGGCGCGCGCCTGAGCGAGACCGCGAGACAATCGATCGGCGAATTTCGCCTTCTGGTCGGGCCCGAGAAAGGACGCAACTTCGAGCCGTTGCCCGCGCGAGACGACATCGATCCGCATGGTGCCATAATCTTCATGCTCGTCGCGCTGCAGCCGCACCCAAGAGGGGTTGAACCGCCATTCGGCTCGGAGACCCTTGGGGCTCACCTTGGCGACCGAGAGTTCGAGAACCGTCAGGGTCACGTCTTCATAGGCGCGAGCCTGCCGAAAACTGGCCTTGAACGCGATATAGACCGCGAGAACATCGAGCCCCATGAAGCCGGCGACCGGCCAGGCTCCCATCATCACGAACGGGAGGCTCGCCACCACGCCGCCCGCGCCCACGGCTCCGAGCAGGACGTGAAACTGCTTCCGGCTGAGGGAGCGGTGCGGGCGCAACCGTTCGGACAGGATCGGCATGTCGGCTGGATCGATCGGTGGATCGGGGACGTGAGACACGATCGACCTCGCGGCTTGTTCTCGAACTGCCGTGGAGTATAAGACCGCGATGGCTCGAGGAAAGATCCGGCTCTCGCCTAAGCTCGGCAAAGGGCGTCAATCGGCGACCATGTCGCAGGCAGAGACGACGCGGATCGACGCCATCTTCAGGCGGTTTCGCGAGCGCGATCCTGCCCCCGTGACCGAACTGATTTATATGACGCCGTTCAGCCTCCTGGTTGCGGTCGTGCTTTCGGCCCAGGCCACGGACGTCAGCGTCAACAAGGCGACGCCAGCTTTGTTCGCTCGCGCTGCCGATCCGGCCGCCATGGTGGCGCTGGGCGAGGCGCGGGTGCGCGATGCGATCAAGACGATCGGGCTTTACAACATGAAGGCCAAGAACGTCGTGGCCTTGAGCGAAAGACTGCTCCTCGATCATGCGGGCGAGGTGCCGCGCGACCGCGCCGCGCTCGAAGCGCTTCCAGGGGTCGGAACGAAAACGGCCGCCGTGGTGATGAACGCCTTATGGGGGGAGCCGACGATCGCGGTCGACACCCATGTGTTCCGCGTTTCGAATCGATTGCCGCTTGCGGTCGGCAAGACGGCGGATGCGGTCGAGGCCGGATTGATGCAGGTCGTCCCGGACGCCTTCAAGTCGTATGCCCACCACTGGCTGATCCTGCACGGCCGCTATACTTGCACGGCGCGACGGCCCGCCTGTCCGACCTGTCTCGTGCGCGACCTCTGTCTGTGGCCGGACAAGACCGTGGCGGCGCCGCAACGCGGGGTTGAAGCCTAGAAAGGCTCGGCCTATAGGGTCACAGTGTTTCGCGTGAGATCGGGCGTTGATGCCGATGGCCCGGCCCACTTCTCATCCTTAACGCTGACTTAACGGCTTCGGGCGACAAGCAGACACCCAAGACGTGGCTCGTGTCGTTGCGGGCCGATCCACTCGAACGCCATGCCCTCTCCTACGGCTGGCCGGTCTTCAGGGCGACATGACGGACCTCTATCATTATCCCCTTTGCCCGCATTCGCGTTACGTCCGACTTGTTCTCGGGGAGCTCGGTATTGAGCCGCAATTGATCGAGGAGCGCGCCTTCGACAGGCGTGAGGAGTTCCTTCTGATGAACCCGGCCGGCACAACCCCGGTGTTGGTCGAAGACGCCTTGCCGCCGGTGCCGGGCTGGGCGCCGATCGGCGAATATCTCGATGAAACGCGCGGATTGGCGCTGGGGCCTCAACGTCTGCTGCCCGACGATCCCGCAGGACGTGTGGAAGTGCGTCGATTGCTGGATTGGTTCAACATCAAATTCTTCAACGAAGTGTCGAGCCATCTCGTGACCGAGAAGGTCTATAAGCGTTTCATGAGCTACGATCAGGGTGGCGGGGCGCCCGATATGGACATCGTGCGGGTGGCACGCGCCAACATCCGCTACCACATGCGCTATATCGGGTATCTGATCCGCACCCGAAACTGGCTCGCGGGGGAGACCATGACCTATGCGGATCTGGCGGCGGCGGCGCATCTGTCGACGATGGACTTCCTGGGCGACGTGCCATGGGCCGAAGACGAGACCGCGAAGGCCTGGTATGTTCGGGTGAAGTCGCGTCCGGCCTTTCGCGCGCTGCTGGCCGATCGGGTGCCGGGAATCACACCGAGTCCGATCTACGCCGACCTGGATTTTTGACCCAGATCCTGACGCTCAGACAACGTTTGGACGCCAAAGCGACGGAGCTCGGCTTCGATTCCTGCCGCATCGTGAGGCCCGACGCGATCCCCGACGCCGCCGAGCGCCTGGCGAGGTGGTTGGCCGAGGGCCACCAGGGCGATATGGGCTGGATGGCCGAGACGGCGGCCCGCCGCAGCGATCCCCGTGTTCTGTGGCCGGCGGTGCGCAGCATCGTCATGCTCGGCACCAATTACGGTCCGGCTGTCGACCCGCTCGAGACGCTCAGTCGGCGCAACAAGGGTGCGATCTCGGTCTATGCGCGCCATCGTGATTACCATGATGTGATCAAGGGCAAGCTCAAACATCTCGCAACATGGCTGGCGCGGGCGTCGGACGAGGAGGTGGCCGTCAAGGTCTTCGTCGATACGGCCCCGGTGATGGAAAAACCTCTGGCGGCCGCCGCGGGCGTCGGCTGGCAAGGCAAGCATACCAATCTGGTGTCGCGCGATTTCGGATCCTGGCTGTTTCTCGGCTCGATCTTCACGACGCTGGATCTCGCCGTCGACACCGCGATGGCGGACCATTGCGGATCGTGCCGCGCCTGCCTCGACATCTGCCCGACCAAGGCCTTTCCGGCCCCGTACCGCCTCGACGCTCGCCGCTGCATCTCCTATCTGACGATTGAACATCAGGGTCATATCGACCGGCATTTTCGTCCCGCAATCGGCAACCGCATCTATGGTTGCGATGATTGTCTCGCCGTGTGTCCCTGGAATAAATTCGCTGAGGTGTCGCGCGAGGCCAAGTTGACGGCGCGCGCGGATCTCGCCGAGCCCTCCCTGGCGGATCTCGTCGACCTCGACGATGCGGCGTTCCGGGTCTTCTTCTCCGGCAGCCCCATCAAGCGGATCGGACACGCGCGCTTTCTCCGAAATGTTCTGATTGCGATTGGGAATTCGGGCGATCCCTCGCTTGCGCCGCATGCCGTCGCGCGGTTGCGCCACCCCTCGCCGCTGGTGCGCGCCATGGCTGTGTGGGCGCTGCATCGTCTCATCGGCCGCGCCGCTCTGCGACAACAGGCCGGCGAGACCGTCCAGCAAGATCCCGATATCGATGTTCGCGCCGAATGGGAGGCTGCATGAGCCTGTTTGTGTTTGGGATCGGTTATACGGCTGGGCACTACCTCGGCGATGCGCGCAGCCTTGAGATCGATGGCCCCGCGATCGGGACGGTGCGAACGGCCGACAAGGTCGAGGCGCTCGGGCGCAAGGGACAAGCGGCGCTTGTGTTCGACGATGGTCATGCCGATCCCGCGATCGAGACCGCTTTGGCGCAGGCCGATCGCCTGCTGGTCAGCGTCCAGCCCGGCCTGAACGGCGATCCCGTCCTGTCGCGCTTTACGGATTCCATCGCGGCTTCCCCGCTCGCCAGCATCGTCTATCTGTCGACCATCGGGGTGTATGGCGATCACGGGGGCGCGTGGATCGATGAAACCACCCCGGCGGAGCCGCTCAGCGAGCGCGGTCGAGCCCGCGTGGCGGTCGAGAACGCTTGGTTGTCACTTGGTCAACGTACCGGAAAGTCCGTCCAAATTCTGCGGTTGGCTGGCATCTACGGGCCGGGGCGCAACGCGCTCGACGATCTTCGCCAGGGCGACGCGAGGCGCATCGATAAACCCGGTCAGGTGTTCAACCGCATCCATGTCGATGATATCGGCCGCGCGATCGGGCAAGCCTTCGCGTTCAGGGGGGGATGCCGTGTGTGGAACGTTACCGACGACGAGCCCGCCCCCGCCCCGGAGGTGGTGGCCTATGCGGCGCGGCTGATGGGTCTCGAGCCGCCACCCCTGATCCCCTTCGGTGACGCCCCGCTCTCGCCGATGGCGCGGAGCTTCTACGCGGCAAACCGACGTGTCTCGAACCGCGCGCTGACGCAAGACCTTGGGGTGACGCTTGCCTATCCGACGTACCGGGACGGGCTAAGCGCTCTTTGGGCTGCCGGCGAAGGACGCGGGCCGGTTTGATAGCCATGGCGACTCGCTCACGTTGACGATCCGGCCGGCTGTCATCATTCTTTCGTGCCGATAATGCTCCTGTTGCAACGAGGTCATTTATGGCAAAGCTCGAGTTGCGTCGTCGACGTTGCCGATCTCTGTGTTGGGGTCATGAAAACGCATGGAGTGTGGCGTCCGCAGTGGTGCGGCTTGCAGGGCGGGGTTCCCGAATTGTCTTAAGAAACTTCTGGTAGAGGGCTGTTTCGGCGAATGAGCCGGGTCGCCCGGCCAGCGTGTTCGCCTGTGGCGAATGTGATCCAAATCGCTTTAGCATCGAGGATGGCGCGCGTATGACGACCGACCAACACACCGCCCCGGCTCTGCACAGCGCGTCCGCCACGGAATTACACGCACCGAGCTCGGGTGACGTGCAAGCCCTGCGCGACGCGATCGTGGCCAAACTCTATTATGCAGTCGGCAAGACCGTTTCGGGCGCCAGCGAGCGCGACTGGTTCGTGGCCTCTGCCCTGGCGGTGCGCGACCGCATGGTCGATGGGTGGCAAGAGTCCTACAACCGCACCAACACGGACCAGACCAAGCGCGTCTACTACATGTCGCTGGAGTTTCTGATCGGCCGGCTGCTGTTCGATGGCATGACCAATCTCGGTATGATCGAGACGATGCGCGAAGCCTTAGCCGGCCTCGATGTCGATCTCGACCGGTTGCGTGCGATCGAGCCCGACGCGGCGCTGGGCAATGGTGGCCTCGGCCGGCTGGCCGCCTGCTTTATGGAGAGCATGGCGACGCTGGCGATTCCAGCCTATGGCTACGGCATCCGCTACGACCATGGCTTGTTCCGGCAGGTCGTGAAAGACGGCTGGCAGCAGGAATATCCCGAGAACTGGTTGTCGAACGGCAATCCATGGGAATTCGAGCGGCCGGAAATCGCCTATGATATCGGCTTTGGCGGGACGGTGGAGACCCTTCATTCGCCGGACGGTACGCCGCGCCATATCTGGCATCCGGGCGAGACGATCGAAGCCGTCGCCTATGATACGCCGGTGGTGGGCTGGCGGGGCAAGCACGTCAACACACTGCGGCTGTGGTCGGCACGCGCCATCGACGCGCTGCGGCTCGATGCCTTCAACGCGGGCGACTATTTCGGCGCGCTCGCCGACCGTGTGCGAGCCGAGTCGATCTCGAAGGTGCTCTATCCGAGCGATGCCACCCCGGCCGGACAGGAATTGCGCCTCAAGCAGGAATTCTTCTTCGTCTCGGCCTCTCTGCAGGACCTTCTCCGGCGACACCTGAAGCAATATGGCACGCTCGAGTCGCTTGCCGACAAGGCCGCGATCCAGTTGAACGATACGCATCCGGCGATCGCGGTGGTCGAGTTGATGCGGATCCTGGTCGATGATCACGCGATGCCGTGGAGCAAAGCCTGGACCATCACACAGGCGACGCTGAGCTATACGAACCATACGCTGCTGCCGGAGGCGCTCGAAACTTGGCCGGTTCCACTGATGGACCGCCTTCTACCGCGCCACATGCAGCTCATCTATCTCATCAACGCCGTCCATCTCGACGGTTTGCGGATTCAGGGCACGAGCGATTCGGACACGTTGTCGTCCGTCTCGCTGATCGACGAGCATCACGGCCGCCGCATCAAGATGGGAACGCTGGCGTTCCTCGGCGCCCACAAGGTCAATGGCGTTTCGGCGCTCCACACCGATCTGATGCGCAAGACGGTGTTCAAAAACCTCAATGGCCTCTACCCGGACCGGATCACCAACAAAACCAACGGAATCACGTTCCGGCGTTGGCTCTACGAGGCCAATCCTGCCCTGACCAAGCTGCTGGTCGAGGTGGCGGGCGAGAAGGTGCTCGATGATCCGCGCTATCTCGAAAAGATCGAGCCGCTCGCGACCGACGCCGGCTTTCAGGACCGGTTTCGGGCCATCAAGCGCGACAATAAGATTGCGCTGGCGACCGTCATGGCGGCGCGCGTCAATGTCGCGGTCGACCCGGATGCCATGTTCGACATCCAGATCAAGCGGATCCACGAGTATAAGCGGCAGCACCTGAATCTGCTCGAGACCATCGCGCTCTACAACGCCATCCGGGCCGAGCCGTGGCGGGATTGGGTGCCGCGCGTCAAGATCTTCGCCGGCAAGGCGGCCGCGAGCTATCACACGGCCAAGCTCATCATCAAACTGGCCAACGATGTGGCACGCGTCATCAACAGTGACCCGGCCGTGCGCGGCCTGCTCAAGGTCGTGTTCCTGCCGAATTACAATGTGAGCTTGGCCGAATCCATCATTCCGGCGGCTGATCTCTCTGAGCAGATTTCGACCGCCGGGATGGAAGCCTCCGGCACCGGCAATATGAAACTCGCCCTGAACGGAGCCTTGACGATCGGCACCCTCGACGGCGCCAATGTCGAAATCCTCGAACATGTCGGGGCCGAGAACATCTTCATCTTCGGCATGACGGCGGCCGAGGTCGAGCAGCGGCGCGCCAGCGGCCTGTCGGCGCGCGATGTCATTGCGGCATCGCCAAAATTGGGTGAGGTGCTCGACGCCGTCGAGTCGGGTGTCTTCTCGCCCGATGACCCCTCGCGCTATCTAGGGCTCGTCGATATTCTGCGGGATCACGATCACTTCTTCGTTACATCGGATTTCGACGCTTATTACGAATCGCAGCGTCAGGTGGATGCGCGTTGGCTCGACCGGGCAGCCTGGTGGCAGTCGAGCATCCTGAATACCGCCCGCCTCGGATGGTTCTCGTCGGACCGCACGATTGCCGAATATGCGAGCGAGATCTGGAACGTACCGGTTCGAACCGCATTGAACACGACACGGTAAGTAGATTGGGGAACCCTATGATTGACGGCTGGCGCGCAGATGACGGTGATGTCACGGCCTTCGTCGCGGCTCGCCACGGGGATCCATTCGGCGTTCTCGGTCTTCATGCGACGCCAGATGGTCCGGTGATCCGCGCCTTCGTTCCAGGTGCGGATCGGCTAACCGCTCTCGACCCGGCAGGCAAGCCGATCGTCGAACTCACGCAACGGGATCCGGCTGGCTTTTTCGAGGGCTTGGTCAAGGCACCGAAAAGCGCCCCGTTCCGCTATACTCTGCAGGCTGAAAATGCCGGCGGATCCTGGACGTTCGAGGATCCATATCGGTTCGGTCCAGTCCTCGGTCCGCTCGACGACCACTTATTCGCCGAGGGGACGCATCGCGAGGTCTACGAGCGGCTTGGCGCTCACGTGATGGAACACGAAGGCGTCACGGGCGTGAATTTCGCTGTCTGGGCTCCCAATGCCGAGCGGGTCTCGGCGGTCGGCAGCTTCAATGATTGGGACGGCCGACGCCACCAGATGCGAAAACGCATCGGCAGCGGATTGTGGGAAATCTTTGCCCCGGGCGTAGAGCCGGGTGCTGTTTACAAATATGAGGTCGTGGGGCGAGGCGGCGTTCTTCTGCCACTCAAGGCAGATCCGGTCGGCTTCATGAGTGAACTCCGCCCCAAGAATGGCTCGGTCGTCGCGCCGTCCAAGCCATTTCCCTGGACGGACGACGCCTACCTCGAACATCGTCAGACCATCGATCGACGTCGGGCTCCGATGACGATCTACGAGGTCCATCTCGGGTCGTGGAAGCGCGGCGACGACAATCGGTTTTTGACCTACGACGAACTCGCAGACGACCTGATCCCCTATGCGGTGGAGATGGGCTTCACCCATCTCGAATTTATGCCGGTGTCCGAATATCCCTACGATCCGTCCTGGGGGTATCAGCCGATCGGGCTCTTCGCACCCACCCGTCGCTTTGGAGATCCGGACGGGTTCGCCCGCCTTGTCGATCGCGCTCACGCCGCAGGGATCGGCATCATTCTTGACTGGGTTCCGGCGCATTTTCCGGTCGACATGCACGGTCTCGCGCTATTCGACGGAACGGCGCTCTACGAACATGCCGATCCTCGGCAGGGGTTCCACCCCGACTGGAATACCGCGATCTATAATTTCGGCCGTCGCGAGGTTGTCAGCATGTTGGCCGCCAATGCGGTCTTCTGGCTCGAGCGATTCCATGTGGATGCCCTCCGGGTCGATGCGGTGGCGTCCATGCTCTACCTCGATTACTCTCGGAAAGAGGGCGAGTGGGTGCCCAATTGGGACGGCACCAACGACAACCGGGAGGCTGTCGCGTTCCTCAAAGGCGTCAACGAGCTCGTCTACGAACTCCACCCGGGCGCGATGACGATCGCGGAGGAATCAACCGCTTGGCCCGGCGTCTCGGCCCCCACTTATGCGGGCGGACTCGGCTTCGGCTTCAAGTGGAACATGGGGTGGATGCACGACACGCTCGAATATATCTCGACCGATCCGGTGCATCGGCAGTGGCACCACGATCAGCTGACCTTCGGGCTGCTCTACGGCTTTTCGGAAAATTTCATTCTGCCGCTCAGCCATGACGAAGTGGTGCACGGCAAAAAGTCGATCCTGTCGAAAATGCCTGGAGACGAATGGCAACGCTTCGCCAATGCGCGAGCCTATTACGGCTTCATGTGGGCGCATCCGGGCAAGAAGCTCCTGTTCATGGGCCAGGAATTTGGCCAGACGCAGGAGTGGAAGGAATCGCAGAGCCTCGATTGGCATCTGCTGCAATATCCCTTCCACGCCGGCCTGAAGGCGCTCGTGCGGGACCTCAACCGCGTCTATGGCGACACGCCGTCACTCTATGCGCGTGACTGCGAGCCCGAAGGCTTCCGTTGGATCGTGGCGGACGACCGGCAGCAATCTGTTCTGGCTTGGCTGCGGACCGGCAATCCGGGCGACGCGCCGGTCGCGGCCGTGTCGAACTTCACTCCGGTGCCACGTAGCGCCTATCGCATTGGCCTTCCGATGGCAGGCCATTGGCGCGAGATCATGAACACCGACGCATCGGTCTATGGTGGATCAGGGACGGGCAATTTGGGCGGCGTCGTTGCGACCGATATCCCGGCCCATGGTCTTCCGGCCTCGGCGGAGATTTACCTTCCGCCTCTCGCAACCGTCTACTTTGAATTTTCACAAGCGTGACGCACAATCAGACACGGTTTGGAGCCGATCAATCCGCAAAAAAACCGCGTGGGGAGATGATTTCATGAACTCGAAGGCGCCCATCCAAGGACCTCTCTCGCGTCACGCCATGGCTTATGTCCTGGCTGGAGGGCGTGGGAGCCGGTTGATGGAATTGACCGACTTTCGCGCCAAGCCGGCGGTCTATTTCGGCGGCAAATCCCGCATCATCGATTTTGCGCTGTCGAACGCGCTTAATTCCGGCATCCGGCGCATCGCGGTCGCCACGCAATATAAAGCCCATAGCCTCATTCGCCATCTCCAACGTGGCTGGAATTTCTTTCGGCCAGAGCGGAACGAGAGCTTCGACATTCTGCCGGCAAGTCAGCGCGTTTCCGAGGATATGTGGTATCTTGGTACCGCAGACGCGGTGTATCAGAACATCGACATCATCGAAAGCTACGACCCGAAATTCATCGTGCTGCTGGCGGGTGATCACATCTACAAGATGGATTACGAGAAGATGCTGCAGCAGCACGTCGACTCGGGCGCCGACGTGACGGTAGGTTGCCTCGAGGTGCCCCGCATGGAAGCCGTCGGCTTCGGCGTGATGCATATCGATGAGAACGACCGGATCCTGTCATTCCTCGAAAAGCCCAAGGATCCGCCGGCCATGCCCGGCAATCCCGATGTGGCGCTCGCCAGCATGGGCATCTATGTTTTCGACACCAAGCTGCTGTTCGACGAGTTGCGTCGCGATGCAGCCGACCCGTCCTCGGCGCACGATTTCGGCAAGGATATCGTGCCGTATCTCGTCAAGCATGGCAAAGCCATCGCGCATCATTTCACCGACAGCTGCGTGCGGTCGAGCAACGAGGCCGTGGCCTACTGGCGCGATGTGGGGACGGTCGATGCTTATTGGGAAGCCAATATCGATCTCACCGATGTGGTCCCAGACCTCGACCTGTTCGATAAGGATTGGCCGATCTGGACCTATGGAGAGATCACGCCGCCGGCCAAATTCGTCCACGACCTCGACGGGCGCCGCGGCCATGCGATCACGTCGCTGGTGTCCGGCGGGTGCGTGGTCTCCGGTGCCTTCTTGCGGCGATCCTTGCTGTTCACCGGCGTTCGCCTGAACTCCTACGCGAATGTCGAAAACGCGGTGATCATGCCCTACGTGCAGGTGGGTCGGTCGGCCCGGCTGAAGAATGTCGTGATCGACCGCGGCGTGCATATCCCAGAGGGTCTGGTGATCGGCGAGGATCCGGGGCTCGACGCCTCGCGATTCCGTCGTACCGACAAGGGCATTTGTCTCGTCACCAAGTCCATGATTGACAACCTGAGCCGGTGAGGGCGATTTGCCGAATCTTCAGGTTCTCTCGGTTTCATCCGAGCTCTTTCCGCTGATCAAGACGGGCGGCTTGGCCGATGTGACCGGTGCTTTGCCGGCCGCACTCGCCAAGGAGAATGTCGCGATCCGGTCCTTGTTGCCGGCCTATCCGGCGGTGTTGCGGGGACTTAAGGATGCGACCGCCGTGCATGCCTACAAGACGTTGTTCGGCGGGCCCGCGCGCATTTTGGCCGGCACGTCGGGTGGGATCGAGATTTTCGCTCTCGACGCCCCCCATCTCTTTAATCGCGAGGGAAATCCCTATGTGGCGTCGAACGGGTCGGACTGGCCCGACAACGTCCTTCGGTTCGCAGCCCTCGGCCGCGTCGGGGCCGATATCGCGCTCGGTGCCATCGGCGGCTACCGACCCGATGTCGTCCATGCCCATGACTGGCAGGCCGGGCTGACGGCCGCTTATCTCCGTTACAGCGGGCAGCGCGCCCCCGGTACGGTCTTCACCATCCACAATATGGCATTCCCGGGTCTCTTCCCGTCCTCGTCCATGCCGGAGATCGGCCTTCCTTGGGAGGCCTTCACGGTGAATGGCCTCGAATATTACGACAAAGTCAGTTTCTTGAAATCCGGCATCGTTTTTTCGGACAGGATCACGACCGTGTCGCCGACCTACGCGACCGAAATCTTGACCCGGGACAACGGCATGGGGTTCGACGTTCTGTTGCGAAGCCGATCGCAGGCTCTGTCCGGCATCCTCAACGGCATCGACGACGTGGTTTGGAACCCCGAGACCGACAAGATGCTGGCCAAGCCCTATTCGGCCAAATCGCTGAACGGTCGCGCCGAGAATAAAAGCGCGTTGCAAAAAGCCTATGGTTTGCCGGTCAAACCCGAGACCTTGTTGTTTGGCGTCGTCAGCCGGCTCTCGAGCCAGAAGGGCTTGGATCTTCTGCTCGAGGCAATCCCGACCCTCATCGATCTCGATGCCCAATTGGTGCTTCTCGGCTCCGGCGATCGGTGGATGGAGGAGGCGTTCAATGCCGCCGCTGTCCGCGATCCGGACCGGATCGCCTGCCGCATCGGCTATGACGAGCCGATCGCGCATCTGATTCAGGCCGGCAGTGACGCACTTCTGGTGCCCTCACGGTTCGAGCCTTGCGGCCTGACGCAGCTCTGTGCCTTGCGGTATGGCGCGGTGCCAGTCGTGGCGCGTGTCGGCGGCCTTGCCGATACGATCGTCGACGCTAACGAAATGGCGGTGGCCAGCGGTGCCGCAACAGGTTTGCAGTTCAGCCCGGTCACGGCCGATGCGCTGCGGGCCGCGCTGCATCGGACCACGGCCCTTTATCGCGACACCCCCGCGTGGACCAGGATGGTCCTCGCCGGCATGGCGACCGACGTGTCCTGGCGCAGGCCCGCCCGGCGAACCGCCGACCTCTACCGAGCCATTGCGGCCGACACCGAAAAAAACAAAGACGACACGCCAGCTGGAGCGGCAGCATGATCCGGACGATCCCAACAACACCGTTCACCGACCAAAAGCCCGGAACCTCTGGGCTTCGCAAAAAAGTCCCGGTGTTTCAGCAGCCGCATTATATCGAGAATTTCGTCCAATCCGTCTTCGACAGTCTCAGCGGCTATACGGGCAAGTCGCTCGTGGTCGGTGGCGACGGCCGTTACTACAACCGCGAAGCCATACAGACCGTCATCAAGATGGCGGCCGCCAATGGCTTCGGTCAGGTCATCGTCGGGCAGGGCGGTATCCTCTCGACGCCGGCGGCCTCGAACCTCATTCGACAGACCTCGTCGTTCGGCGGCCTGATCCTGTCGGCCAGCCACAATCCGGGTGGCCCGGATGGCGATTTCGGAATTAAATACAATGCCAGCAACGGCGGCCCCGCCCCCGAGAAGATCACCGACGAGGTCTTCGCCCGCACCAAAACGATCACCGAATATCGTATTGCCGACGTGCCGGACATCGATCTCGATCAGATCGGCACCTACGAGATCGCCGGGATGCGGGTCGATATTGTCGATCCGGTGAGCGACTACCTGGCCCTGATGGAAACGCTGTTCGATTTCGACGCGATCCGCGCCATGTTCGCCGGCGGGTTCAAAATGACGTTCGACGCGATGTCGGCCGTGACAGGCCCCTATGCGACCAAGATTTTGGAAGACGTGCTCGGTTCCGGGGCCGGGACGGTCATCAACGGCATACCGCTGCCGGATTTCGGCGGGCATCACCCCGATCCCAATCTGGTCCATGCCAAGCAAATCTACGATCTCGCGATGGCCCCGACGGGTGCGCCCGACCTCTGCGCCGCCTCCGATGGCGATGGGGATCGCAATCTCATCATCGGGCGCGGGATCTTCGTGACCCCGTCCGACAGTCTCGCGGCCCTCGCGGCCAATGCGCATCTGGCGCCGGGTTATAAAGGCGGCTTGGCCGGGATCGCCCGCTCGATGCCGACCAGCGGCGCGGCCGATCGCGTCGCGCAGAAGAAGGGTCTCGCCTGTTACGAGACCCCGACCGGCTGGAAGTTCTTCGGCAACCTGCTCGACGCGGGGATGGCGACCATCTGCGGCGAGGAGAGCGCCGGCACGGGGTCGAGCCATGTGCGCGAGAAGGACGGCCTCTGGGCCGTGCTGCTCTGGCTTAATATCCTGGCGGTTCGCAAGACCAGCGTTCAGGCCATCATGCAGGATCATTGGGCAACCTACGGGCGCAATTATTACGCCCGTCACGATTACGAGGAAGTGCCGGCCGAAGGCGCAAACGTGCTGGTCACTGAACTGCGCGCCAAGTTGCCGACCTTGAAGGGGCAGACGCTCGACGGTTTGACGATCGCCAACGCCGACGATTTCGCCTACCACGATCCGGTCGACGGGTCGGATTCAGCGCATCAGGGGATCCGCCTTCTGTTCGTGGACGGCTCGCGGATCGTCTATCGCCTCTCGGGAACCGGAACGGCGGGAGCGACCTTGCGGGTCTATATCGAGACGTTCGAGCCCGGCCCAGAGCGTCTCGATCGCGAGACGGGCGATGCGCTGAAAACCCTGATCGGCCTCTCACGATCGATCGCCGGGATCGAGCAGCATACGGGCCGGACCGAACCGTCGGTCATCACATGAGTCTTGGGGTTCGCCGGGTATCGGCGGGTTCTCCCGAGCCGCTCGGGGTGACACTGCAGGGCGATGGCTTGAACGTCGCCGTGTTTTCGGCGAATGCCGATGCGATCGACGTCTGTCTCTTCGATGAGACGGGCGATCAGGAACTCGAACGCATCCGCTTGTTCGAGCGGACCGGGGACGTGTTCCACGCGCATATTTCCGGGGTTGTCGAGGGCGCCCGTTACGGATTGCGGGCGCATGGGCCGTATGATCCCGGCCGGGGGCATCGGTTCAATTCCGCCAAACTGCTGATCGACCCGCATGCGCTGGCGCTCGATCGGCCGTTCGTGCTCCATCCCTCGATGTACGGGTTCGTGGCCGGTAGCGATGCCCGTGACGACACCGACAGTGCGTTCGCGATGCCGAAGGGCGTTGTTGTGGCGCCCACCGGAGTCGAGCCGTGGCGTGATGGCGCCGGATGGCCCCGCACGGTCATCAGCGAATTGCATGTGCGGGGCTACACCAAGCTGCATCCCGGCGTGCCAGAGGCATTACGCGGCACATTCGCGGGTTTGGCGTCTCCGGCAGGCGTGGATCATCTCGTCAAACTCGGCATCACCACGGTTGAATTGATGCCGGCCGCGGCCTGGATCGACGAGCGGCATTTGCCGCCGCTCGGATTGACCGATTACTGGGGCTATAATCCCGTCGCCTTCTCGGTTCCCGACCTGCGTCTCGCGCCCGGCGGCTGGGCCGAGGTCCGCGCCGCGACCGCCGCCTTGAATGCTGCCGGTATCGAGGTCATCCTCGACGTCGTCTACAACCATACCGGCGAGAGCGACGAACTCGGCCCGACCTTGTCGCTCCGTGGTCTCGACAACGCGTCCTATTATCGACTTCGCCCCGACAATCCGGCGCTCTACATCAACGATTCCGCCTGCGGCAACATCCTGGCGGCGGATCGCGCCCCGGTGGTGCGCCTCGTGCTCGACTCGCTCCGCAACTGGGCGCGGCTGGGCGGCATCAACGGCTTCCGTTTCGACCTCGCAACGACGCTCGGTCGCCGGGCCGAGGGCTTCGAACAGCAGGGGTCGCTGCTGACCGCCATCGAGCAGGATCCGCTGCTCCGCAATCTCAAGCTCGTGGCCGAACCCTGGGACATGGGGCCGGGCGGTTACCGGGTGGGTGGATTCTCGGCCCCTTGGGCCGAATGGAACGATCGCTATCGGGATGCGGCTCGTCGCTTCTGGCGTGGCGACGCCGCCCCGGCCGAACTCGCGCCCCGCGTGACCGGCTCGGCCGATCTGTTCTGGGCCAAGCGGCGCCCCTCGCGCAGCATCAACTTCATCACGGCCCATGATGGTTTCACGCTTCGCGATCTCGTCTCGTATACGGGCAAGCGAAACGATCGGAACGGCGAGCAGAACCGCGACGGCGGCCACCAGAACTGGTCCTGGAACTGCAGCATCGAAGGCGAAACGGACGATCACGGCGTCAATGCCGGTCGCCTGCGGGATCAGCGCAACCTGCTCGCGACCCTGTTGTTGTCGCGCGGGACACCCATGCTCGGCCCCAGCGTCGAACGCGGCCTGACACAAGGAGGCAACAACAACGCCTACGCGCAGGACAATGAGACGGCCTGGACCGACTGGTCGCGTCCCGACGAGCTCTCGAGCTTCATCCGGCAACTGATCGCGATCCGCCTGGCCAATCCGGCCATCACGGCGGACCATTTTCTGACCGGCGACTTTGCCGAGGGTCAGCGTTACCCCGACATCGAATGGCGGCGGCCTGATGGGCAGGCTCCCCAGGCCTGGGATTGGGAGCATCCCGCGACACGGACATTGATCGAGGTTCTCAACGCCGAAGGCTCCGAGGATGAGACGCCGAACCGCGTCACCATCATCCATCACAGCGGCTTCGAGCCGCTTCAGGTTATCTTGCCGGAAGTTCGAACCGGGCATAGTTGGCGGCTTGTTCTCGATACGGCCGAGCCCGACGCCGCCACAACGCGCCGCCACGCGGGCGAGAGCGGCCTTGATGTCGCGCCCCGAAGCGTCGTGGCCCTGGTCGAAGAGCCGGGGAGCGTCACCGGAACCACCTCGCGTCCTCTCGCGCCTGAGCTTGTCGACCGGCTCGCGATTGCGGCCGGGATCGCGCCCGACTGGTCCGAGATGAATGGTGTTCGTCATGTCGTCACCGGCCAGACCAAGCTGGCCTTATTGACAAGCATGGGCCTCGCGGTCGGGTCCAGCGGCGAGGTGCGCGATAGCCTCGATCTTCTCTCACAACGCCGCGAGCGGCGTCTTCTGCCGGCCAGTCTCGTGGCGTGGGAAGGCCAACGACCGATCGTGCGGGTCGCGGCCAGCCGACGCCTCGGCGGGCGGTTGCGTCTTACCATCGCGCGGGAAGATGGATCGAGCGATTCGATTTGGCTCAACCTGGACGATGCCCAGCGGAGCGCAGCGGTGGGATCCGACGGGCGCCCTGCACCCGCCTATCACCTACCCATCCCCAGCCAGCCAATCGGGCGACATCGCCTCTGGGTCGATAGCGATCCGACGATCATCTGTGCGCTGACGGTTGCGCCCTCTCGGTGCTACCTGCCTCCGGAACTGCTCGGCGGCCACAAAGCCTTCGGGATCGCGGCGCATCTCTATACGCTGCGGAGCGCTGCGGATCAGGGCATTGGCGACTTTTCGACGCTCGCCCGTTTCGCCGATGCGGCCGGGCGGCACGGGGCCGAACTCGTCGGCCTCAATCCGCTTCATGCGCTCTTCGCCGAGCATCGCGATCGCGCTAGCCCTTATCACCCGTCCGATCGGCGCTACCTCGATCCGATCTACATCGATGTGACCTCGCCGGACGTGGTCTGCGGTTCGCCGCTGGTCAAAAAGGCGTTGGACGATCAGGCTGGCGCCATCGCGGCGCTGCGGGCGCTCAAGAATGTCGCCTATCCCGGCGTCTGGTCCTTGAAAAAGACGGTGCTTCGCGTCGCCTTCGACGTGTTCGATGCGCGTCGCAAACAATCGCGCGACGACGCCGACATTCGGGATTTCGAAAGCTTCGCCCGAGATGGGGGAACGTCGCTCGCCCATTTCGCCGCCTTCATGGCGATTGAGGCAGAGCGCCAAGGTCAGCCCTGGTGGGAGTGGCCGGACGGGTTGCGACGACCGGAAGCGGCTGGGATCGCGGAATTTGCGGGCACCAACACCGGCGACTTCTTCTTTCAGATCTATCTGCAATGGCTGGCGGATCGGCAGTTCGGTGCGGCCGCTGCCGCGGGCCGCGCTGCGGGCTTGAACTTCGGCTTTTATCGCGATCTCGCGGTCGGCACGGCGAATGACGGGGCCGAATCCTGGGCCAACCAGGGCGTCTATGCGACCGGCGTCTCAGTCGGAGCGCCGCCGGATGCCTTTTCGGCCAATGGCCAGACCTGGGCACTCCCGCCGCCCAACCCGGCGGTCCCGGGCCGGGCTTGGCTCGACACGTTCGCGACCCTCCTGGCCGCCAATATGCGGCATGCGGGAGCGCTGCGGATCGACCACGCCATGGGTCTGTCACGGCTGTTCTGGATCCCCGACAATGCTCCGGGATCGGCCGGAGCTTATGTGCACTATCCAATGGAAGAAATGATCGGCGAGTTGTCGCTCGAGAGCCACCGGGCCAAATGTCTCGTGATCGGCGAGGATCTCGGGACAGTGGCACCAGGCTTCCGCGACCGAATGGCGGCAGCCGATATCCTGAGCTATCGCGTCGTGTTTTTCGAGCGCGAGAAGGAGGGGCTTGGTTTCGATCCGGCCAGCGCCTATCCCGAAAAGGCGGTCGCCTGCGTGTCGACTCATGATCTGCCGACGCTCTCGGGCTGGTGGCATGGGCTCGAGATCGAGGAGCGTCGCGCCATCGGCTCGTTCACGCCGGAGGAGGCCGACAAGGCCGAGGCGGACCGCGCGATCGAACGCGTGAAGCTGGCCGAGGTCCTCGGCGCACCGGGTCTCGCCGACAATCCCGATGCTGGTTCCGAACTGGTCGGCGCCATTCACCGCTTCGTCGGCTCGACCCCCTCGATGCTGGTGATGGCGCAAGCCGATGATCTCGTGGGCGAACGCGTCGCCGTCAACCTTCCGGGCACCGATAACGAGCGCCCGAATTGGCGACGGCGCCTCGATGTCGATGTGAGCGATTTGTTCGAGCTTCCGGTGGCGAAGGCCAGTCTGCCGCTCCGCCGTTGAGGCAGAATGCGCGGGCGATTGTCCGCGCGCGGCCCGGCGATGAGGCGCGCCGGGTCCTCGGATCATGATTTTGGCATTGTCCGAGCTTGACGCCGCCACCCTCGCCATGTTCCCTCGGATCATGGCTCTTTCAACGGTCGAGATGCGCGGACGGAACTGGAACCTGCCGAACATTTTGACCTACGGCCGCCTCGTCGCGGTTCCCGTGGTGGTCGGCGGCTTCATGACATCCGACGCGCTTTGGATGCGCTGGGCCGTTCTCGGAGTGTTTGTCGTCGCGGCCGTGACGGATTTTTTCGACGGTTATCTGGCGCGCGCCTGGTCCCAACAATCCTCTCTCGGCCGCATGCTCGATCCAATCGCCGATAAGCTCTTGGTCGCCGCGACCCTTATGGTTCTGGTCGGCAATCATTCGATTGAGGGCTGGTCGCTTTGGGCCGCCATCGTGATCCTCAGCCGTGAGATCCTCGTTTCGGGATTACGGGAGTTTCTCAGCGAACTCCAGGTGTCGGTCCCGGTCAGTCGGGTCGCAAAATACAAGACGACCCTGCAACTCGTGGCGATCGGGTTTTTGATCGCTGGACCTGCCGGTGAGGTGGTGCTGCCGGGGACGATCACAATCGGGCTCGGCCTCTTGTGGATCGCGGCGCTCCTGACGATCTACACGGGGTGGGACTACATGAAGGCCGGCCTTCGCTACATCATGGAGTAAGGGCGTGAGAGCCATCTATTTCGCCTGGGTCCGCGAGCGCATCGGCAAAGCCGAAGAAGAGCTCGATCTTCCGGCCGATGTCCTCACCGTGGCCGATCTCATGGCATGGCTCAGCCGCAAAGACGAAGGCTATGCCCATGCGTTCGACACTCCGTCGACGATCCGCGCGGCTCTCGATCATGTTCACGCCAAGCCCAACGCGCCGCTCGCGGGGGTGCGCGAGATCGCATTCTTCCCGCCGATGACGGGCGGCTAATCATGGCGTCGATCGCGGTTCAGCGCGAGGCGTTCGATGCTGCCGCAACGACGGCTGCGCTGACGGATGGGCGCACGGATGTCGGCGCCGTCGTGACCTTCACGGGTCTTTGCCGCGACGAGGCCGGAACGCTCGATGCGCTCGAGATCGAACATTATCCCGGCATGGCCGAAGCCGAGATTGCGCGCGTGGCCGCAGATGCCGAGGCGCGTTGGCCGCTTCTCGGCGTTCAAATCATCCATCGCTATGGGACCATCCTCCCGGGGGAGCAGATCGTCCTCGTCGTGACGGCCTCGGCGCATCGCGACGCGGCCTTTGCTGCGGCTGATTTCCTGATGGATTACATGAAGACGCGCGCGCCATTCTGGAAGCGAGAGCACCGACGCGATGGCTCGACCGGCGATTGGGTCGAGGCAAAAGACAAGGATGCTGCCGCGGCGGCGCGCTGGCTTTGACGATTTGCTCAATAAAAAAACTCCGGCACGATGGCCGGGGTCTCGCTTCACGTCAGCTGGAGCCGCGCGATCGACGATCAATCCTGATCGTCGAAATCGGGCGGCGGCGGGCGATGCCAATGGCGGTGATGGCGCCAGTCGTCATGGTCCCAGTGATCGCCATGACCCCAGTCGCGATGATAGCCGTCGTCCCACCGGTGGCGCCAATGATCGCCATCGTCGACGCGTCGCTCATAGCGGGGGCCGCCATCGCCGTAGCCATTGAAGCCGTAACCATAATCCTGCGCCCTAGCGGGGATCGATGCCGTCAGCATCGCGGCCGCCAAGGCGGTCAAGCCAAGTGCCTTCATGTGTCGCATCGGTGCTCCTTTTTGTGGCTGTTTGCGCGCCTTACTGCACTCAACACTCGCGCTTACGCTTGGGTTCCAAACCCCTTGGTGGCGCGTGTTCCGTCGGTAACACTATCTTAAGGATCGCCGACCGAGGGGCCTAACAGCCTTGATCTGGCCCCTTTTGGGTTGTGGAGGTACGGCCGTCAAACCGTCGATTAGGAGAGTATGATGGTGAAGTTCAACCGCGCCGGTGGCACAGCCGCCGTCGCAGCCCTGGCGCTCGCAGCTCTTGTGAGCAGCGATCTCGCGGCCTCGGCCCAAAGCGTCTATCGCCCGCTCACGGTGGGTGGCACACGTCAGCCGCGCCAAGCCTATGTTCCGGTCGCGCCGCAAGCGCCCGTCTATAACCCCTACGCCGGACCCGCGGTGTTGATCACGGCTCCGGTCGCGTTTGCCGGTCGGATCGTCAGCCTGCCGTTCGAGGCCATCAACGCCATCTTCCCGGCTCAGGGCAATTCGCCCCTGACGTTGGTGGGTGGCCCCGTGATGGCCGCAGGGCGCTTCGTGCAGCTGCCGTTCCGCGTCGCTCAGGCGCCCTTCGGCGGCCCGAACCCCTTCGCGTACTGACCAGCAGAGAACCCATCGGTCGGTTGAAAACGGCCGATGGGCTAATCAGGTAAGGGACGCGGGCGCTCCCGTCGCGCGCCCCTCACCAGAGAAACCCGCCCATGTCGCAGACCCCCTCCGCCACTGCCTCTGGCCAGTTCACCATCGGGGGTGGCATCACGGTCAACCGCCTGGGCTTTGGCGCCATGCGGATTACCGGCAAAGGCATTTGGGGTGACCCGGATGATGGAGACATGGCACGTGCCACGCTGCGCCGCGTCCCGGAACTCGGGATCGACTTCATCGATACGGCCGACAGCTATGGGCCGGATGTCAGCGAAGATCTCATTCGCGAGGTGCTGCATCCTTACAAGGACATGCTGATCGCCACCAAAGGCGGCCTCACCCGACACGGGCCGAACCTATGGGCGCCGCTTGGCCGCCCCGAATATCTCCGGCAATGCGTGTTGATGAGCTTGCGGCGGCTCGGCGTCGAGCAGATCGGCCTGTGGCAGTTGCATCGGATCGATCCCAAAGTCCCCCGCGACGAGCAATTCGGCGCCATCGCGGCCATGCAGGCGGAAGGGCTGATCCGGCACGTCGGGCTCAGCGAGGTTGGGGTCGCGGACATCAAGGCCGCGCAGAAACACTTCAAGGTCGCGACGGTGCAGAACGAATATAATCTCGTGACCCGCAAAAGTGAGGCGGTGCTGGATTTCTGCACGGCCGAGGGCATTGGCTTCATTCCCTGGTATCCACTCGCGGCGGGGAAGCTGGCGCGGCCCGGGTCTGTCTTGACCGAGATCGCGACGCGCCTCGGGGCGACACCGAGCCAAGTGGCCCTGGCTTGGGTGCTCAAGCGATCACCGGTGATGCTGCCCATCCCCGGCACGGGCAGCCTCGCACATCTCGAGGAGAATGTCGCAGCGGCGTCGATCGGCTTGTCGGATGCCGATGTGCAAGCCCTCGACCAGCAGGGCAAAACGGCCGGCTGAGGCGTCGACGTGGCCAGCGACGGTCATGACACGCGCTCGACCGTGAGATGACCGACCACCATCGGTCTCAAGCGCTTGCGAGGACCCAGAATCCTCTTGCGATTGGCATCCCAAACCGCCCAGGGCCACAGGCCTGTCGCGCATGTTCTCGGCGTCCACGGATCGAGTGCCAGCAAGGCGTGCCGGGGCAAATCACGGTAATCGGCTTCCCAGAATGGTGTCATGTCTGGCGCGAGACGAAGGCCGTGGTAGCGCAAAGCCAAGCCGATCTTGTGAACATCCGGTATGGCCGTTGCGTCCATGCCGAACAGTGATCGTCGGGCCTCACGGTCGCTGATGCCGGCCAGGATCGCCACGCAGGCGACGCCGCTCTCGCGGCGGTACCGCGGCACCGTGTTGATCAAGGCCCATGGCGTGGGCAGGTCGAGCGAGGGGTCGAGCAAGGCGTTAGGCTCCTGTTGGGTTGAAGATCGGGCAAGCGTCGGCTTTGCCCGGCCGGTGAGCGGCAGAGCGGCGAGGGCGGACATCAGGCAAGCCGGGGGCGTTCCCCGGTGAGGGGCGGCTTGCGTCGGACGGGGTTTAGGGCGTTACAGCGTCGAGGAGACGTCGAGCTTGCCGCCGCAATCGCGGATGGCTTGGTAGACGAGGCGGCGCATGTCCTTGATGAAGTCGGCCGAGGTCTCCGTCACCACGGTCGAGGCGATCGGCGCGCCGCGTTCGTAGATGGCGGCGATGCGCTGGGCTCGGTCGAACGTGGAGCCCTTACCGGAAACCTCGAAGGCGTTGCGCCAGTCGCGGAGCGGTTCCTGGATCAGCCGCCGCGCTGCGAGTTCGGTTACGTCGCGAGCGACTTGCCGCCTGATCTGCGACAGCACCGCCTCGGCCTCGTCCTCGTCCGGGTGCCGTGGCTCCCAGGCGGCGGGATGATCGAGATAGCGCGACACCTCTTCGGTCAGCCGGCCGAGGAGATCGGCGGCCGGACGCAGCGTGTCATATTCGTTGCCGATTTCTCCCGCGATCCGCCGGTTGAGCGCTCTGATGCGGGCCCAATGTTCTTTGGGGACGCTCTCGTGCGATCCGAGCCCGAGCCTGGCGGCCCAGGGCCGACGGAACGCACGGGCCGCGCCTTGCACCGCAAGGATCAAGCCGTCGGGATGGTAGACCGGATGCACCGCGATCGCGGGTTCCGGCTCGATGGCGGTCTCGAAGAACGCGAGCATGCGGCCGAGTTCGCTTTTGACACCCAGAGGCAGCTTGTCGCTCGGCTGGTCGAGTGCACCGAGCATAAAACATTGCCGGTCGATGCTGCGCTCGATGGAGCGGACGATCGGAGCGCCGAGCACGTCGCGCAGGGCCGTCAGCCCGTTGGCGACCGACGCCATGACATGCGCCCGCTTGCTCGCGAAGGTCGGCAAGTTGACGCCTTTGACGTGATCGAAATGCGTGAACGCGATGCCGAGCTTTTGCTGATGCCCGCTGGCGGCCGCAGATCGCACCACCGCCAAAGCGGAGGCCTGCATCGGCTGCTGGGCATTGTCGACCAGGAGGATCGCGTCGACATCGGCGAAGCGGCGGGTGATCTGCGTCGTAATGCTGGCCGAGACGTCGGGCGTATGGCCGAGGCCCTGCCCGTCGAGCAGCACCAGCCGGGGCCGGCTCTGCGTGAAGGTTGGGAACAGAGGCCCCCGCACCCGGATGCCCTCGACCATTGGGGTCAATAATCGCCCGAATTGCGGCGCATAATTACTGGAAAACCAGCGGATCTGACGGATGAATGCGTCCCGGTCCGCCTCATCCAGCACCCATGTGGCCGGCCATCCCGACTGATGATGGTGCAGCGTCCCGGCTCGGATGCCGTCGAAGCGGCGGCGGATCTCGTCCATGATGTCGTGAATCAGCGCGTCGAAGTCGTCGTCGTCCTGAAGTCGTTCCTCGAAGACGCCTTGGGCCTCGTCCCGCTCCGACCCTGCGAGGCGCAGCACGTCCGTATCGCGTTCCAACGACAGGGCGTGAGCGACGCGTCCACTCAAGGCGCGGATGCGATCGACGAAGGATTGCAGCATCCTGGTGTTGGCGTCGCGTTCGTCATCGCCGATCGCGCGCTCGTCCTCGATCGACGGCAAGGCGACACTCGGTTCGAAGTCCCAGTCATTCTCGTCGACCACATGCGACTCGGCGGCCCAGGAGCCAAGCGTATAGGTCAGGCGGAAACGCTGGTCGCGATGATTGAGCAAGCGTTCGGCGATCCGTTCGGTGTCGGCGCGCTCCCAGACGGCCGAACAAGCGTCCGCCACGCATTCCTCTAGATTGGCCCGCACCCAGAATTCCGAGAAAAACGTCACGACCGCCGAGAAGCCGCCGTCCGCCAGCACGACCTCGATATCCGATACCGTCGTCTTCGCCGTCGAGGTGGATGGAAACCGGTCCCGCTCGGGGTCCGAGCCGATCAGATGCCGCAGCAGGCTCGTCTTCCCGGCTCCGGTCGTGCCAACCAGCATGACGCGGGAATAGCCATCATCGGCGGTCGGTAGCGGAATGCGGTCTTCACGGATCGCCCAGGGATCGGGCCAGCCCGCCTGGATTTCGTCGTAGAACGCCGCCACAACCGGCGCCGAGAACAGGCGCGCGGCCTCTGATTGTTTGGTGGCATTCCACCAAGCCGGGTCGGCCAGGATCGCGTTCATTTCGGATGCCAGCCGCTCCGCTTCGACATCATCCGTCGTTCCGAGGCCACGCCGCATCTTGAGGCCGGGCTTGCCATTCGTATCGTTGCGGAGAGGATGGCGGAAGCTGATGCTCCAGCCGGGACGCCCTTGCGCCTTCGTCTTCGATGCCGTGTAGCGACGCTCTGCCATCATGTTGTTCCGCGTTGTTCCAACTTGGGAGTAACCGATAGCTAACCCTACGTCAACACCTGCGGAACAACGCGGTACAACGAGCCGTCGTTGTGGTATGGTTTTTTGGTCCGGCTTCCGACATTCGCTTGATCAACAATGATCCGTCGACGCAACCTGCTCTTTGGACGTGCGTTAAGCTTGACCAACAAAGGAAGTTGAATGTCAGAGACGATCCTCATCACCGGTGGCGCGGGTTTCATCGGGCGTTTTGTGGCCAAGCAACTCCTGGCACGCGGGGATCATGTCCGTATTCTCGATAATCTGATCGAGCAGGTCCATGGCGACGCGTCAGCGACATCGATCGATCCGGCGGTGGAGTTCGTCGCGGGCGATGTTCGTGACGCCGGAAAGCTCGCCCGCGTTTTGCAGGGCGTCGACAAAGTCGTGCATTTGGCGGCTGAAGTCGGTGTCGGCCAGAGCATGTATGCGATCGATCGTTATGTCTCGGTCAACGATCTCGGCACCGCGACCTTGTTTCAAGCTTTGCTCGACAATCCGGTGAAACGGGTCGTTGTCGCCTCCTCGATGAGCATCTACGGGGAAGGGCTTTATCGGGACAGCGACGGCAAGCTGCACGAAGATGTCATGCGCCAACCTCGGGTCGACGCGCAGGCGAGTTGGGATCCGCTCGGTCCCGACGGCAGGCCGATGGAGCCGGTTCCGACACCCGAATGGAAACGTCCGGCGCTGGCCTCGGTCTATGCGATCACGAAATTTGTGCAGGAGCGGCTCACCCTGACGCTCGCGCCGGCTTACGGCATGGAAGGTGTCGCGCTTCGGCTTTGGAACGCCTACGGGCCGGGCCAAGCTCTCTCCAATCCCTATACCGGGGTTCTGGCGATCTTCGCGTCGCGCCTCCACAACGGCAAGTCGCCCATCATCTTCGAGGATGGCCAACAGCGCCGCGATTTCATCCATGTGGAGGATGTGGCACGCGCCTTCCTACTGGCGCTCGACCATCCCAAGGCAGCGGGTGGCGTCTTCAATATCGGCAGCGGCGAGGATCGGTCCGTCAACGATGTCGCGACTCTCCTGGCCGAAGCGATGGGACGGCCGGATCTGAAGCCGGAGCTGGCCGGCAAAACGCGAGCCGGTGATATTCGGCACTGTATCCCTGATATCGACAAGGCGATCGAGGACCTCGGCTTTGAGCCGCTGTGTGACTTCCGCGAAGGCTTGGCCGAGCTCGCCGAATGGGTGGCCGGACAGACCGCGCAGGATCGGGTCCATGAGGCGCGTCAGGAACTCGAAGCGCGGGGATTGGTGGCGTGACCGCGTCGGCGGACCCGAGTTTGGATCGGCCGCAACGGGTCTTGGTCACGGGCGGCGCGGGCTTCATCGGGTGCAATCTCGCGCATCGCCTGCTGCGCGAGGGGCATCATGTCGTGGTGTTCGACTCGCTCGCCCGCGCCGGCACCGAGAGGAACCTCGAGTGGTTGATGGGGCAATACGGCGACCGGATCACCCCGATCCAGGCCGATATCCGCAATGATGCGCTGCTGAGCGAGGCCGCCGCCTCCGCCGATGTCGTGTTTCATCTGGCAGCCCAAGTCGCGGTGACGACCAGTCTGGTCGATCCGCTCGACGATTTCGGCATCAACATTCAGGCGACGGTGTTGCTTCTCGAAGCGCTGCGCCGCCGGCCCGTGCCACCGCCGATGATCTTCGCCTCGACCAACAAGGTTTACGGCGACCTCGGCGATGTGACGCTCGATCTGACCAACGACGCTTATGTGCCATCCGATCGCCACATTCGGGATTTTGGGATCGGCGAGGCGAGACCGCTCGACTTTCACACGCCTTACGGCTGCTCGAAGGGAGCCGCCGATCAATATGTGCTCGACTACGCCCGCTCATTCGGCATTCCGACGGCCGTGATGCGGATGAGCTGTATCTATGGGCCGCGCCAGATGGGGACCGAGGATCAGGGCTGGGTCGCGCATTTTGCCATTCGGGCCCTCGAGGACCGGCCGATCTCGATCTTCGGCGACGGATGTCAGGTGCGCGATATCCTCGACGTCTCAGATGCTGTCGCGGCCTATATCGGAGCGTGGCGCAACATCGACCGGATCAAGGGGCGAGCCTTTAACCTTGGCGGAGGGCCATCCAACGCCGTCAGCCTGCGACAACTGCTGCGTCATCTTGAGGGGCTTGTCGGGCGGCCGATCCGGATCGACACTTCGGATTGGCGCGCCGGCGACCAAAAATATTACGTGTCGGACCGGCGGGCCATTTCGGAGGCGCTCGATTTGCGTCGACCAATCGACTGGCAGACGGGTGTCGCGGGTCTGGTGGGTTGGTTGGCCGAGCAACGCGGGTTTCGCATGCCGGCTGGCATGATGCGGGAGACGCAGGAACCATGAGGGTCGCACTCGTCAATCCATGTTGGGATTTCGGCCAGAGCATTTATTTCGGTTGCCGATCGCCGCATCTGCCCCTGGAACTCGGCTATGCGAAGGCTTTGCTCGAGGCGAACGGGCACGATGTTCTGATGCTCGACGGTCACCTCTGCGAGACGCCGAACGACGAGCTCGCCGAAACCGTCGCGGCTTTCGCGCCCGACATGACGGTCGTGACCACGGCTCCGACCTATTTGTTCTGGCGATGCGCCCAGCCTGAATTGCGCGTACCGCGTGCGCTTCTGGCTGGCATCGGTTCGCGCGGCGGCCGGACTGTCGCGGTTGGGCCGCATGGCTCTGTGACGCCGGAGACGACGCTGCGAAAACTCGGCGTCGATGTCGTGGTGCGCGGCGAATGCGAGGAGATCGTGCTGCGTCTTGCCGAGGCAACCGACCTGCAGACCGTTCCATCGATCGCCTTCGCGCACGGCGCGGAAATCCGCGTTACCGGCGGCCCGCATGCGTCCGAATTCAGCAATTTGCCAGCGTTGCGCTGGCCCGATGACTGGGTGGCGCGGCATCGTCACCATCATCACCGGTTCGACCGAACCCCGGATCGGCCCGGTGCCGAGGTCGAGGCATCGCGCGGTTGCCCTTATCATTGCTCGTTTTGCGCCAAGATCGATTTCCGCGACAAATATCGCAAACGCGACTTACAGCCACTGCTGGCCGAGATCGACGGATTGATCGCGCAGGGCGTCGCCTATGTGTATTTCATCGACGAGATTTTTCTGCCCAACAAGCCCTTGCTCGACGCGCTGGTGCTTCGGCCGATCGAGTTCGGCATCCAGACCCGGATCGATCTGTGGAAGCCCGAGATGCTCGATCTGCTCGGCGCGGCAGGTTGCGTCTCGATCGAGGCGGGGGTCGAGAGCCTGACGGTCGAGGGCCGGGCGACTCTCGATAAACAATGCCGCATGACGACCGACGATCTCGCCGATCGTCTGATCCATGCCCGCCGGTCGGTGCCTTTCGTGCAGGCCAATCTCATCGAGACCGCGATGGACGATCCCGCCTTGGTGACGGCGTGGCGCGAGCAGTTGCGCCAGCACGGTGTTTGGGCCAACGACCCCGTGCCGCTCTATCCCTACCCGAGCTCCCCGGATTATCGGAAGCTGTGGGGGATGCCGGATGCGCGAGCCTGGGAACGGGCGCATGAACATTATCTGGCGCAATTCGAGGCTTTCAGCGACATCCAGGAGGAACGACCCGTGCCGCTACCGGATCTCGAAATCTTCTGCTGCTCGGCCTGCTGATGCCGACCGACCGAAGTTCCATCGTGATGACGACCGATGCGGTTGGCGGCATCTGGTCCTATTCGCTCGATCTCGGGCGTGATCTCGTCCGGCACGACATGAGGGTCGTGCTGGCGGTACTCGGGCCGGAGCTCGACGAGGATAAGCGGGCCTCGGCGGCCGATGCCGGAATCGACGTGATCGAAACGGGGCTGGCACCCGAATGGCTCGCGACACAAGCGAGCGAGGTCGAACAGGCCGGTGCGGCGCTGGCGGATCTCGCGGTCCGCGAAGGGGCAGATCTGGTTCACCTCAATCATCCGGCGCTTGCGGCATCGACGCCATTCGAGGTGCCGGTCCTCGCGGTTTGTCATTCTTGCGTCGCGACCTGGTGGGCGGCCGTCCGCGGCACGCCGTTGCCGGATGATTTCATGTGGCGCACCGACCTCGTTCGGCGTGGATACCGATCCGCATCGACCTTGGTGGCGCCGACGCGCGCCTTTGCCGAGATGACGCAACGGGTCTACGGTTTGGCGGCGCTTCCCGAGGTCGTCTACAACGGACGCGTCGCGCCAGAGGCGCTGGTCGCGACGCCTCCGCTCGATGCTGTGTTCACGGCCGGCCGCTTGTGGGACGATGGCAAGAACCTCGGCTTGCTCGATCGCGCGGCGGGCCTGCATCATGTGCCGTTTCGCGCGGCCGGGCCGACCGATGGACCGAACGGCGCACACGCGTCATTCGAGCGGATCGAGATGCTCGGACCCTTGCCGGAAGCCGCCATGCGCGCCGAATTTGCCGCGCGCCCTCTCTATGCGTCGCCGGCTTTATACGAGCCCTTCGGCCTTGCGGTGCTTGAAGCGGCGCAATCGGGTTGCGCCCTGGTGCTGAGCGACATCGAGAGTTTCACCGAACTTTGGCATGATGCCGCTCTCTTCGTGCCGACCGATGATCCCGAAGCCCTGGCGGCCGCCATCGGCCGGCTCTTGTCGGATCCGGCGCTCCGGGCCGACTATGCCGAGGCGGCGCGCAACCGATCGCGGGTGTTTGGTCTGGAGCCCTTCTCCCGGGAGATGATGCGTCTCTACCGGTGCTTGATCGACCCGCCGAGGGCTATGGCGTCGTGAAAATTGCCTATTTCACGCATTCGCTCGCCGCGTGCTGGAACCATGGCAACGCGCATTTCCTCCGCGGTGTATTGAGCGAGCTGATCCGGCAGGGTCACGATGTTGTGGCCTACGAGCCCGTCAACGCCTGGAGCCTCGATAACCTCTTGCGGGATGCCGGTGAGACCGGGCTCGACGCCTATCGCAGCGCTTATCCGACCCTCACCTCGACCAGCTATGGGCCAGAGGCCGATCTTGAGGCCCTGTGCGATGGCTCCGACGTCGTGTTGGTACACGAATGGAACGATCCGGCCGTTGTCGCCGGGATCGGGAGGCTGCGCCGGGCAGGCGCAGCCTTCACGCTGCTGTTTCACGATACGCATCATCGCGCCGTCAGCGATCCTGAGGCGATCCGCGCCTTCGATCTCGACGCCTATGACGGGGTCCTGGCGTTCGGCGAAACACTGGCGGCCGTCTATCGACGCTGGGGCTGGGGCGACCGTGTCGTCGTTTGGCACGAGGCCGCCGACACGGCGGTGTTCCGACCGCCAGCCCAGGAGGGCGAGCGTCGTGGCCTCGTCTGGATCGGCAATTGGGGGGACGGCGAACGCAGCGCGGAACTCGAGACGTATCTTTTCGGCCCAGCGCAGGCGCTCGATCTTGGCCTCGATATCTTCGGTGTTCGCTATCCCGCCGAGGCACTCGCGACGCTGCGGCGCTACGGAGCGGCCTATCACGGTTGGCTCCCGAATGCCGCCGCGCCCGGCGTCTTCGCTCAGTATCGGGCGACCGTCCATGTGCCGCGACGGTTCTATACCGACAGGCTGCCGGGTATCCCGACCATCCGCGTGTTCGAAGCTCTCGCTTGCGGCATTCCACTCGTTTCGGCGCCATGGTCGGACAGCGAGGGACTTTTCGATGTCGGGCAGGATTTCCTCATGGCCCGCGATGGTGCCGAGATGGCGAAACATCTCAAAGCCGTTCGCGATGATGCGTCGCTGCGTCGGTCGCTCGTCGAGCATGGGCTTGCGACGATCAGAACGCGACACTCCTGCGCCCACCGCGTCGATGAATTGCTCGCGGTCGTGGCTCGCTGGCGGACCGGTGCCGAGGCGCTTTCGGGCCCTCTCGATCGATCGTCCGGGCCGCCGTCGGCGCAACCGAACCCATGATGGCAACGCAACCGGCGGGCGGGGTCGCCTCCCGCAAGCCGAGAAAGTCGTATCGATGAAGATCGCGTTTTATGGGTCAAGTCTGCTGTCGTCTTATTGGAACGGGGCCGCCACCTATTATCGCGGCATCATCAGCGATTTGGCGCGGCGCGGCTACGCGGTCACGTTCTACGAACCGGATGCGTTCGAGCGGCAGCAGCATCGCGACATCGAGCCGCCGACCTGGGCCCATGTGGTGGTCTATCCCGCAACGATCGAGGCGGCCCGCATCGTGATGGCGGAGGCCGCAGAGGCCGATGTCGTGGTCAAGGCGAGCGGCGTCGGGGTCTTCGACGATGCGTTGCTCGAGGGTGTCATGCGTCACGCCCGTCCGGATGCCATCCGGATCTTCTGGGACGTCGATGCTCCCGCAACCCTCGCCGAGTTGCGGCAGCATCCCGATCATCCGATGCATCGGATTCTGCCGGATCTCGACCTCGTGTTCACCTATGGCGGCGGCCCGCCGGTGATCGAAGCCTATGAGGCGATGGGCGCGGCGCGCTGTATTCCCATCTACAACGCGCTCGATGCTAGCACCCACCATCCGGTTCCGGGCGAGGAGCGGTTCAGCGCGGACCTCTCCTTCCTGGGCAATCGCCTTCCGGATCGCGAGGCGCGCGTCGAGGAGTTCTTTTTAAAGGCTGCCGCCGCGCTGCCGGATCGTGCCTTTCTGATCGGCGGCAACGGCTGGCACGACAAGGCGATGCCGACCAACGTCCGCCATGTCGGGCATGTCTATACGCGCGAGCATAATGCCTTCAACACATCACCGCTTGCGGTCCTCAACATCGCCCGCGACTCCATGGCATCGGTCGGCTATTCGCCGGCCACGCGGGTCTTCGAGGCGGCAGGCGCCGGCGCGTGCCTAATCACCGATGCCTGGGTCGGTATCGATATGTTTCTCAAGGAGAATGCGGAGGTTCTGGTGGCGCGGGACGGTCACGACGTCGCCGAGCTCGTGGCTGGTCTGACGCCGGAGCGGGCGCGCGCCATCGGCGAAGCCTCCCGGCTCCGCATTCTGAAGGACCACACCTACGAGCGGCGCGGTGCGCTGGTCGACATCATCCTGAAGGCCGAAGCCGTGCAAAAAGCCGAGCGGGCCAGCGCTTTTGCGATGCCCCGATGAGGCTCGTGGTTTTCGGCCTCAGCCTCTCGTCCTCGTGGGGCAACGGCCACGCCACCACATATCGGTCATTGCTGAAGGCCTTTGCGGCGCGCGGGCACGATATCGTGTTCTTCGAACGAAACGTGCCCTGGTATTCGGGACAAGCACGCGATCTGGCTGATCCGTCCTTCTGCCGTCTCGTCTTCTACGAGGATCTGCAGGATCTCGACCGCCACCAGGCCGATGTCGCCGCGGCCGACGCCGTTATGGTCGGGTCCTATGTGCCGGACGGGATCGCGCTCGGGGCCTGGGTGCGCGAGGTGGCGCAAGGCACGACCGCCTTCTACGACATCGACACGCCTGTGACGCTGGCGGCGCTCGAGAATGGCACCTGCGCCTACCTCGATGCAGCATCCATTCCGGCTTACGACCATTACATGTCCTTCACAGGGGGACCGATCCTCGACCACCTCCGGGACCATTATGGGTCGCCGGACCCGCGCGCGCTCTATTGCTGCGTCGACCCCAACCATTATGGGCCGCGCGCCGAGCCCAAGCGCTGGGATCTGTCCTACCTCGGCACCTATAGCGACGACCGGCAGCCGGTGCTCGAGCGCCTGTTGCTGGACCCCGCTCGTCGCGCGCCCTATCTCCGCTTCGTGGTGGCAGGCCCGCAATATCCGGCGACGATCGATTGGCCTGCTAATGTCGAAAGGTTCGAGCATGTGGGGCCGCAGGATCATGCCGAATTTTACGGAGCGAGCCGTTTTACGTTGAATGTCACCCGCGACCAGATGGTGAAGTGGGGCTATAGCCCGAGCGTCCGCCTGTTTGAGGCGGCCGCCTGTGCGACACCCATCATTTCGGACATTTGGCCCGGCATCGAAACCGTTTTCACCCCTGGCGAGAGCATCATTTTGGCCGCGAGCGGCGATGACGTCCTCCCGGTTCTCGCGATGGACGATGACGCTGCGCGACAAGCGATCGGTACCAGCGCGCGCGTCGAGATTTTGGCCCGTCACACGGCCGCGGCCCGAGCAGCGGAGCTCGACGCAATCCTGCAGCACGGCGGCGCTTCACCTTCCACGCGCGTAGCATCAACATAGGTTATAAGATGCGACCGATGTTGTGTCCAAACAACGTCGAGCATGTCGAGAGAAAAGACGCTCGTCCCCACCGCCAAAACAAAAACCGCGCGTGAGCAGCATCTTCCACATAGCAGCGGAGTTGAGCATCATCGATACGCGTGACCGAAAGAGGATGGGTGGATGAAGAACGGCAAAGACCGGCTTGTTTTCATCACGGGGGGAGCAGGATTTATCGGCTCGCATTTGTGTGAAGCCTATCTCGATGACGGCGCAAGCGTTCTCTGCCTGGACAATATGCAAACCGGCTCGCACGATAATCTCGAATCATTCGCCCAACATCCTCGATTTCACATGGTCGAAGCTGACGTTACGGCCCCGCTCCCTCAAGCGATGCTGCCGAGAAGCGCGACAATCGACCTCATCATCAACGCGGCTTGCGCGGCCTCTCCACCCCAATATCAGGCGCAGCCGCAGCATACGATGTTGACCAATGTGGTTGGCACCAACAGCCTTTTGGCGCTTGCCGAGACACATGCGGCGCGCTTTCTGCAATGCTCGACCAGCGAAATCTATGGCGACCCGCTCGTGCATCCGCAGATCGAGAGCTATTGGGGAAACGTCAATCCGACGGGACCGCGTGCCTGTTACGATGAAGGCAAGCGAGCCGCCGAGACGTTATGTTTCGATTACAAGCGGCATAATGGCGTCGATGTCCGGGTGGCCCGCATCTTCAACACCTATGGCCCGCGCATGCAGATTTCAGATGGGCGGGTGGTCTCAAACGTGATCTGCCAAGCTCTGACCGGACGTGAGATCACGCTCTATGGCGATGGACAGCAGACGCGTTCGTTCTGTTTCGTGACCGATCTCGTCGATGGCTTGAGGCGGCTCGCCGATCACCCGCGAGCTATCGAGGGCGCCGTCAATCTTGGCAATCCCAATGAACTGACGGTGGCGGACCTTGTCGCCACGGTGATGCGGATGACCCAGGCACGGTCGACCATCGTCCAGAGGCCGCTACCGGTCGATGATCCGCAGCGCCGGAAGCCCGACATCTCGCTCGCAACAGCACTGCTCGGTTGGACGCCTGCCGTTGATTTGAACGAGGGACTCGAGCGCACGATTGCTTTTTTCGTCGATCGACTCACGCCGGAGGTCATTGTCGGCGAGCGCGCGGCCCCTGAGCCGATCGCCGTTCAATAGCGCCGCGCCTACGACGCTGCGTTCCTGAGAGTAGCACCGATCGCCGCGCCTTTGCTTCTTGGGTCGCGGTGTCGCAACCGAGAACCTGCCCCAACCCAGCCGTTAGGGACGGCGCAGCAGAAAGGCCGCAGCGTCCCAGGACGTCAGATCCCGTGTTCCGTTGCGTCGGATCTCAAGACCGTTGCGCTCAGCCAAGGCCGCGACATCGCGGCGATCAGCCTCGAGATCCCCGCGATAGGAGTAGTTGAGGATTAGGGCCGCGCCGCCGGGCCGCAGCGTGCGGGCAATGCCATGGATATGGGCAGCCGCAAATCGATCGCTCGCCTGGACCAGATAGGGCAAGACGTCGGCGGCCAACACCAGGTCGAGGCTCTGGTCCGGTACGAGATCGAGGTCCCGCCCGGACGATCGCGTGATGGTGACATTCGGTAGCGCGGCGCATCGGCGTTTCGCCTCGGCCACCATTTTGGCCGAGAGATCGAGCCCGGTGATGTGTCTGAGATGCGGCGCGAGAGCCACCAGGAAGCGGCCGATGCCGCAGCCGAGATCGAGCGCGTCGCGCGTGCGGCCCAGCAAGCCCCAGTCGCGCATGAGGGTCACGATCTCGTCGGTCGCGACGGCCAGCAGCGCAGGACTGCCGAGGCTATAGAGCGCGACGCTCGCCTCGGGCGATGCCTCGACGAGGTGGTCGAACGTTGCGGCCCAGTAGGTCAGGACGGCATCATGCGTCTCGGCCTGATGCTGGTGCGCGATATCGTCGACCGTGCCGCGCACCTTGGCCCATGCCTCGGGATAATCGCGCCAGAGGGAGGCCACGAGCGCGATCCGAGGATCGACCATGCGGGCTTGGTCGATCGCCTGTCTGGCGGCGATCTCGGTCGGTGCCTCGATCAACAGGCGCATGAGCGCGATGGTCGGTGGTGCGCCGGCTTCGGCCGCGTCATGCAGAAGAGCGATCAGGCCATCCTGTGCGTCATCCGTCATGCGCAGCCCTTGATCGTGAGCCGCTGATTCCAACGATCGACGGCACCCCAGCCGTATTTGTAGAGTTCCTGGCCCCGCAGAAAATGGAATTCGCTTGCGCCGCGATGGGTCGCGGCCTCGATCGCGGCACCGAGCAAGATCGTGCCAGGACTCTCGAACGCGAAGGCGGGATCGAACCCGCCAATATAGGCGAAGGACCGCAATCCCTGATCGAAGCCGTAATAAGCGCCGGCCACGCAATCGTCGATGCTCAACCGGGACAGCCGAAGGAGGCCCGCCTCAAGCAGGCGCGGGACGGCGCGCTGGTGAAATCGGCGCACATCCGCGTCCGCGAGAACGCCTGGCTGATTGCGGCCGATCCAGCGTTGCTGGTGCAGAGCGAAAAGGTCGTCCAGCAGGGGCCGCCAATGGCCCGGCTCGGCCCTCTCGATGCGCCAGGCCCGGCGACCAACCCGATTTTGAGCCATGCGCCACTTTCGCATCGTTCTGGCTGGGACGGCGGCTGGCAAATCCGCGACGGTTCGGGGCAGCATCAGAACCGGGCAGGCGCTGTGCGGCTCGATCGTCGCGGTCCAACTCGCCCCCCAGGGGAGCGTCAAAACCGCTGCATCCGGTGGCGCTTCTTCGGCCGACCAAAGGTCCCATAGCGGATGATGGTCATGCAGGACGGCCAGCAGGGCTGAGCCGGCTGCCTCTCGATGTTCGGGGTCGATCAGCACATCGGAGTAATCGCTGACCGAGATGCCGAGCGGCAGGAGGCGACGACCCCAGGGCCCATCCTCGCGATAAAGCGGCGCGAGCGCGACGAGGCGATCGTCGTGCCGAACCGCGACCGTGAACAGGTCGCCCGGCCTGAAGACTTCCCACCAGGGCAGCAGCCAGGCGGGGGAACTGAACGGCGTCGTGCCGCCCCCGCGCCGCCAGAGCGCCTCCCACTCCGGGGCGATGGCCTCGAGCATCGCTCCGTCCGTCATCAGTGTCGCTTTCATGGGCGGCGCCCCGCCCGATCCGGATCGGCGAGCCGCGCGTAGAGATCGAGATAGTTGGCCGTCATCGCGATGTCGGAGAAATGCGCGCGGGCGACCGCCCGGCACGCGTCTGGATCGAGGCTCACGGCTTGACGGGCCGCCGCCGCCATGGCGGCGACATCCTCCACCAGGAAACCAGTCTGCCCGTCCCGCACGGTTTCGGCCATCGCGCCGACCCGAAAGGCGATGACCGGCGTGCCGCTCGCGGCCGCCTCGCGCGCCACCAGGGACGAGGTTTCGGCCGCCGACGATGGGACCAGAAGGCATTGCGCCGCTGCCAGCAGACGGCGTTTGCGCATAAACCCGACCGGGCCGATGAACCGGCACGATGGCCCGAGCTGCGGGCGGATTTCGCGCTCGACGTAAAACTGGTGCTCGGCATAGGGATAGGTTTCGCCGGCGATCACCAGGCGAAGACCGGCGCGGCGGGCCGCCTCGATCGCGAGATGCACGCCTTTTTCGGGACAGATGCGGCCGAGGAAGAGCGCGAAGCCGCGTTTGCGATGGCGCGTCGCCGCGAAAGCCTCGACCGCGATGCCGTTGGGGATCGGCGGCAGCATCGCGCCGCTCGGCGGGCATGTTTGGTGTTGGCTGTCCGACACACAATTTAGCCATGTGTCGGGCCGCATCGGCGCGAGCGCGTCGGGCGGGTACCAAGCGGGCGGCAGATGCAAGGTTGCGAGAACCGGAACCCCGGCGCCGGGCAGGTAGGCCGGAAAGTCGATGCCGTGCAGGTGGATGACGTCGATCCGCCCGAACGCTCTCACGGTGTCGATCGCGACGCGGGTGCGGCGTTGCGCCAGCGCTTTGGCGGCGTCGTCGAATGGTTCACGCGGAGGTTCGATCGGGTGCAGCTCTCCCGAGATGAGCGACCCCTCCGGCGCCACCACGATCGAGCGATGCCCTGCCGCTACGATGGCGCGATCGAGACAGGCGAGGATCTGTTCCGCCCCGCCAGCGCTTGCGGTCGAGACGCGTGCGAGCGGATATCCGACGCTCAGCACGGTCAGCCGCCGGCCCATCATTGCGGTTTAAGGGCGCGGAGTGCGGCACGAACGCGCTCGATCCAGAGCGGGCCGGTGAGGTTCCAGCCATGGCGTTCGTAAAGCAGCGGGCCGGTGTGCGGCAGGGCGGTAAAATCATAGATGCGGGCCGGACGAAACCGCTCCACGTCGACCGAAAAAGACGCCACCGTGCGGGCTTGGCTCCCATGGGCCGCCAGCATGCGCCGCTTGAGCTCCCGTTCCTCCTTGGTCAGCATCAGCACGATCTCGGGTTCGGCTGCGGGATCAGGGAGAAAACGCTGCCGCACCCAGGTGTCGGCCCCGGCATGATAGAATGGCATTTCCCATACGGCGGCCTGCGACCCGCCGAGTCGATGCGCGGCCCGGACCGCAAAGGCCGTCGCGTCATGATCGGAGTGGCCGCCTTCGTAGGCATGGGTCAGGACGATGTCGGCGAGCCGGATGCGCTCCGACAAAGCATGCGACGCCTCGACGAGGCTCAGCGACACCTCTTGGTCGATGAAACCGAGCGCCACGATCTGATCGGGCCCGATGCCGACCAGAGCGAGCGCTGTCTCGGCCTCGCGGCGGCGGGCTGTCGCATAATCGGCCGACGTCGCGAAACCTGCCAGCATGGCATTGGCTTGATGGCGTGGAGCGCCATCCGTCAGATGGATGATCTTGGCGGCCGGGAGGTGTGCCAACAGCGCACCACAACCGAGCACCTCGTCGTCCGGATGGGCCACGACCACGAGCACGGTTCGGGTTGCCCATTGGCTCCCGAGCGTGCCGAGGCCGGCCATCAGGCCGCTGCAGCCCGCGTCGGTGCGATGGTTGGGATCGCGGGTGTCGCGCCCGCGCCGACATAGCGGCGCACCATGCTGGCGCAGAACTCCGCAAATAATTCTGGTTCGCGCGGCGCGCTGGTGTGATGCGGCTCGATGCCGAGATGTTCGGGCGTGAAGCAGAACGTCACGGTCGTGTTGAAGGGCTCGAGTGCGTTCATCAGCCGATCGAACCAGCGATTGGCGTCGGGGCGGAACGAATCAGCCCAGGATAGGCCGGTGCGGATATAGGTGACGCCGAGCCGTTTCATCCACTCGACCGCATCGTCGAGGCGGTGATCCTCATAATGGAACCACTGGCACAGCCCCATGTCGGGCGTGCAATCCGCGAACACTTTGGCGGCCAGCTTCGGGGTGCCGTCCTGCCGCAGGATGCCCATGGCGAAATGCCGATAATAGGACGAGCCTTCGGCTTCCTTATGGCGCGTGGTTGCTTCCCACTCGCGCGGCAGATCGTAGAGGCTGTACCAATGGATGCGCGGAGCCTTGCCCTTGAGCAGATCGGCCGTCCGGCGCAGCCCCCATTCCTGCACCTCCTCGGCCCCGAACGTCGAGACCCCGACTTCGCTGACCCAAATCGGCAGGGTCGTCACGGCCTGGATCTCGGCGATCTTCTGTGGCCATTCGGCCAGCGGCCAGAGGTTCCAATCGAGCGGAAAACCATGCACCGCAAGGGCGTCGAGATGATCGAGCACGCCGCGACCGGCGAGATTTTGGACGAAGGTCGGGTCGATCGGCGACATGCCGCCGAGGACGCGTGGCAGTGTCGCATTCTCGGCCCGGATCGCTTGGCAGGCCAGCGTCGTCATGGCCGCGAACTTGCTCCAGTCGGGATCGATAGCCGGGTCCCAATGGGACTTGTTGTTCGGCTCGTTCCAGATCATCGCGGCTTCGATCACGGACGACCCTCCTTGCTGGGATAGACGGCGCCGGGCGTGTCTATCTCCACGCGGCGGCAGATGAACACTTCCGATTCAGGGTGGGCCACGATCTCGAACCCGGCGCTCCGCAGCATCGCGGCGGAGGCGGCACGGTTCGGTGCCCACCAATTGGTCGGATCGTTGGAGTAACGATGTTCGATGAAATGCAGCTTCGGGTAGCCGGGGCTGTCGAAATGCTGCTGGTCCCAAAAATCGTAATCCTCGGCGATCACGTCGACCTGCTCGGAGCCCCGCTGCAAGGACTGGAACACGAGCAGATCCTTGGCGACCGTGTCATGGATAATGTCGAGTGCCAGCAGCGGATGGCGGAGGTGATAGAGAACCCCCATGAAGATCACGACGTCGAAACGCTCGCCGAGCGTGCCGAGATCGTAGACCGACATTTTCCGGAATTCGATGTCGAGGCCATTGGCGTCGGCCGCAAAGCGCGCTTGAGCGAGGTAATCGTCGTCAAAATCGATGCCGAGCACGCGGTCGGCACCCCGGCGCTTCATCTCGATCGCGTAGAAGCCGCCGTTGCAGCCGATATCGAGGACGCTCTTGCCGGTGAGGTCGGACGGGATCGCCTGCGCGAAACCCTTGAACTTCACGTTCGGGTAATCACCGAGAAAGTGGTCGGGCGCCGTCCAGATGCCGTGGATCTTCATATTGTGAAACCACGGGCCGAGCTGCTGAAGGCGATCGCGGATGTCGTCATCCGTCAGGGGCGGAGCGATGGTTGTCATGGCGCCTCTGCTGCTGCGGCGCGATGCGCCGCAGGATCGGGGTGGAAATTCTGTGGCGCCGCCTCGCGCACGAGCGGCGCCTGGTCGGCCAGCAGGCTCAAGGCGGCTCGATAACCGTTCAGCGTCCCGACATCAACATAGGCCTGCCCGGCCTTGATGCCACGCGCCGTGCCCCCTGCGGCCAGAAAGGCGTTGACGAGTGTCCCGAAATATTCGTCCGTGCGGCCACGATCGAGCCACAGCCGATGCAGGGCATGGAGCACCGATCCCGGCATCTTGAAGCCGCCCCATATCCAATTCGACGTCGCATCAGGCCGTTTCACCTGAATTTCGATCACGGTATCGATGCCGTCGATCAAGACGGCGTCGAAAAACTCGGGGTGGTTCACGGGAAAGAGCAGGAACGTCAGCCCGTCATCCGGCAGCGCCGCGAACCCGTCGGTGGGAAACCACACCGTGTCGGGGAGGCCGACCACGACGGCCTCATCTGCCGCGACAAGCGGGCAGGCACGGAACACCGCATCGCAGAGGCCGCTCGGCTGCGGCTGCACCACATAGGCGATCGGCGTCGCCCCATATCCTCCGCCGTAATAGGCAAGAATGTCGGACTTGCCGGGCGAGATGACGAAGCACAGCTTGTCGGCGCCCCCCGCCACCATGCGGTCGATCAGATATTCGCTGACGGCGCAGGGCCGCTCGATCCCGTCGTCGAGACGGCTGCCGACCGGCAGCAACTCCTTCGAGAAGGCGAGCGGTTGGATGCGACTGCCGCGCCCGGCCGCCGGAATGATGCCCCACACGCTCACGCCTCCCTTGCGAAGGGTGTGGGGGCGGCCCGCGCGACCGCGATCGCCGCCTCAAAGTCTCGCGCGCGATGCGCGGACGTATGGTCGGCCAGAACCCTGTCGCGCCCGGCCTTGGCGATGCGGTGGATCTCGGCATCGCTCAGCGCTAGCGCCGCCAGCGCGTCGTCCGTCGTGGTACCGACCAGCAACTCCTCGCCGGGCGCGAAAAAGGCGTCGAGTCCTTCCCATGCGTCAGTCAGAATCGCGGTGCCGCAGGCGGCCGCCTCGAACAGGCGACCCGAAGGACACCAGCCCATGGAGGCCATCGCGGCGCGAGTGACGTTCAGCGTGATCCGGCCGGACCCGAAGAAGGCCGGGTGATCGGGCGGTGACAGATGACGGACAAAGAAGATGTTGTCGGTCCAGGGAAATTCGGCGGGATATTGAGCGCCGCCGATCGCGAACCGCTCTTGTGGCCGTCGACGCGCCGGCTCGATGAAGAGCCTGTCGAGGGTCGCTTGCCGATCGGCCGCATAGGTCCCGAGATACGACAGCGCGGATGCGAAGCGCGGCTCTGGCGCAACCGGCCGGTGCACGTCAGGGTCGACATGGCCGTAGAGCGGCGCAACGCGGCGCGCCCCGAGGCGATCGCGGAGCTCATCCAGCGCCCGCCCGCCCGTATAGCTCAGCACGAGGTCGTAATCGGCGAAGCCGCGCGCGCTCACATAGGCGGGCCGCGCATCGCCAGCGAGATTCGCCAAGGTCACGGGTGTATCGAGATCGTAGAAGACACGGAGCGCGCCGGGCGCGTCGAGCACCAGGCGTTCCGCCGCGGCCGCATCGGGGCAGTAGGATGTCACGATGGTGACATCGGCCTCGGCCACCTCGCGCCGGGCGCGCAGGTCGATCGCGGCCCAGTCGGGATAAAGCACCAGCGCTCCGCCCGCGATGCTCTCGACATCGCGGTTGAGCGCGTAATAGGGGACGTCGCGTTCGAAGAACACGATGTGGTGGCCTCTCCGCGTCAGAGCCTTGACCAGCCCACGCCACAGTGTCGCATGACCGTTGCCCCAGGATGATGAGATGGCAAGGCCGAACACGACGATCTTCACGCCGCTACTCCCTGCGGCACGGCCTCGTTGAGCCGGACGATCTTGCCGCCGCCGGGCCAGAGATCGAGCGTCGTCACGGAGGCCGGATCGATGGTCAGACGATCATGATGGTCGAGAGGAGCGGTCAGCAGCGCCATGACGATCGCTTTGACCACGTCGCTATGGCTGACGAGCACCATGGGAGCGCTATCGTCCATCGCGAGCGTGTCGATCAGCGTCATGACGCGGGTTTGCACCGCCAGCATCGTCTCGCCATTCGGCATGCCAGCACGGCTGCGTTCGGCATTCCAATCGTGCCAGCGCGGATCCTTGTCGAGATCGGTGAACGTCTGACCTGTCCAGTCGCCACAATCGATCTCGTTCAGCGCCTCGATCGTCTCCATCGATCGGCCGATCGTGGTCGCGATCGGCTCCCCGGTCTGCTGGCATCGTAGCATCGGGCTCGATGCGAGACGCCCGATGTGGCGATCTGCGAAAAAAGCAGCAAGCGCGCTCGCTTGTTGTCGTCCCGCCTCGTTCAACGGCACGTCGTCCATACGGCCCGCCAAAACCTTGCCGACGAGATCATGCACGCCATGACGGACGAGATAGACCCGGGTCATCCCGCATGGTTCCGATGGTTATGACACCCGTTAAGATCCACGCGCATTCCCCTCGGTTACGTCGCAGGATAATCGGCAGGTCGAGCGTTTGTTGCGGTTCAGGCGTGCTCGCCGGCCATGAACGCCTGGGTTCGGTCATGCGCCTCGGTGTCGGTGAATTGCTGCGGCGGGGACTTCATGAAATAGCTCGATGGACCGATCAGCGCGCCGCCGATGCCCCGGTCGAGCGCCAGCTTCGCGCAGCGCACCGCATCGATGACGATACCGGCTGAATTGGGCGAATCCCACACTTCCAGCTTGAGTTCGACATTAAGCGGGACACCGCCGAAGGCGGTGCCTTCGAGCCTAATGTGAGCCCATTTGCGATCCGTGAGCCACGGCACATGATCGCTTGGTCCGACATGGATGTTTTCGGCATCAAGCGGGACGTCGAATTGGCTCGAGACCGCTTGTGTTTTCGAGATCTTCTTGGACTCGAGACGCTCGCGTTCCAGCATATTTTGAAAATCGGTATTGCCGCCGAAGTTCAATTGATAGGTCCGATCCAGCCGAACGCCGCGATCTTTAAACAGATTGACCAACGTCCGGTGGATGATCGTGGCGCCAACCTGGCTTTTGATGTCATCACCGATGATCGGCAAATTGCGATCGGCGAAGCGCTTCTCCCAAGCGGGATTCGAGGCGATGAACACCGGCATGCAGTTCACGAAGGCGCAGCCCGCTTCGAGCGCGCATTCGGCGTAAAACTCCGCCGCTTTCTGCGACCCGACCGGGAGATAAGACACCAACACGTCGGCCCGCGAGTCGCGCAGCGCCTCGGTGACGTTCGCCGCATCCTGATCGGACTCCCGCACGACGTCGCGCAGATATTTGCCGAGCCCGTCCATCGTCGGTCCTCGCCGAACCGTGACGCCAGTGGTGGGCACGGCGGAGAACACCTGTGTGTTGTTCGGTGCTGCGAAAACCGCCTCGGCGACGTCACGACCGACCTTGTCGGCATTGACGTCAAATGCTGCCGCAACCACCACGTCGCGGATGTGATAGCCCCCGACATCGACATTCATCAGCCCAGGCACAGGCTCGTTCGACTGTGCGCTTTTGTAATATTCGAGACCCTGCACGAAAGACGACGCGCAATTCCCCACGCCGACAATCCCAACACGCACCTGTTTTTGTGCCAAATCCGAACTCCTCGAGCCTGAAAGGATTGTAGGTCGGTCTGGCGGGATTTCAAATTGTTTGAACTCAAGCAACGCGAATGGAGACAAGTAGATATCCTATGTTAATGATCCGCTGCGAGAGATCAGGATGTCGGTTTGCGTGATTTAAAGCCGACGACACTTACGCCTTGGCTCGCTGTTGGCCTCACGCGTCGCTCCCAAAGCAATGTGTGGGGGCTCGACGCATGATCGTCTATGGCGACCAGATTCGGCGCGAAGGCGGACGCCGCAAAATCGAGACGATCGACGATCTTCTGCGGCAGGCCTCGCTGGCGCCACGGGGGCTCGATCGTCATGGCCTGTTGGTGGCGGCTTTGATCGAAGCGGGAGAACTGGTTCAAGGGCTTGCCGATGCGGCCGCCGCCGAAGCTGGAGCGGATGGGATCGCTCCGCTTCCGTCAGCCGCCATGGCGCTCACCCTCGTGCTGGCGTCGGTGGTCGGTCGATCCTGGGACAGCGGTTTTGCCACATTCGGCCCGATTCCGACCTCGGCGGCCCTTAGCGCCCTCGGGGTGTCGGGCGAACCGCTCGCGATCAAGACCCCCGAGGGGTTTGCGCATTATGCCGTCTACCCCGAGGCTTATTGGATGGCGGCCCGCGCGGTCTCGGCAGAGCGACCCGGCTCGACCGCCGCCGTGGTGATCGGCATCCGGTCCATCGGAACGACGCTATCGGCCATGGTGGCATCGGCCCTGGATGCCCCGGCTCCCGTCACGATCCGCCCGGTCGGTCCTCCCTTTGCCCGGACACTGCAACTCGACTCGAAACTCGATGCCGCGCTCGTCGGCAATCCCCGCGCGCTTCATGCGATTGTCGACGAAGGCCCCGGCCTTTCGGGATCGACCTTCGGCGCGGTCGCCGACAGGCTCGACCGTCAGGGTATCGCGGGGTCCGATGTCGTTTTCTTTCCGAGCCACGCGGGGGATCTCGGCCCGGAGGCCAGTCCGGCGCATCGGGCGCGATGGGGCGTGAGCCGTCGGCTGACTCTCCCGTTCGATCGTCTGACGGGACCGACGGCCCGGATCGAGCAGCGCATCGGGCATTGGGCCTATGACCTGATCGGCCCCGCGCTGCTGCCGGTCAAGAATGTGTCGGGCGGTTGGTGGCGACAACAGCTTCTGCCGCGCGCGCCGGTATGGCCTCCCGTCGATGCCCAGAGCGAGGCGCTGAAATTTCTCCTCACGACGGCGCGCGGCACGTTTCTGCTGCGGTTCGTCGGCCTCGGCACCATGGGGCTGCGGAAGCTCGAGATGGCCCGCGCGCTGGGCCGGGCTGGATTCGGCATCGAGCCGCTGGGTTGGCGGCACGGGTTTCTGGTCGAGCCCTGGCGGGATGATTGTCGGCCGGTCGAAAGCGTGGACCAGTTCCAGCAGGACATGCCGCACCGGCTCGCCACCTATCTGGCGTTTCGCGTTGGCGCCTTCCCGGCCGCGCCGGACAGCGGCGCGTCGCTCGAGACGCTCTTGTCGATGGCGCGCCACAATATCGCGGAAGGTCTCGGCCATGTCGCCGCCGCCGGGCTCGACCGATGGGAGCGGACGCTGCATCGTTTTGCACCTCGCCTTGCTCGCATCGCGGTGGATGGGCGGCTGCAGCTTTGGGAATGGCTGCAAGCGCCGGATGGCACGTTGCTCAAGACCGACGCGCTTGACCACCATGCGGCGCATGATCTCATCGGCTGCCAGCCGGTCGAATGGGACATTGCGGGCGCAAGCGTCGAGTGGGGATTGTCGCCCGACCAACAGGCGGATGTTTGCGATCAGATCGCCTCCGCCAAAGGCGAGCCGATCGATGCCTCGATGCTACACTTCTACCGCATCGCCTATCTGGCGTTCCAACTCGGCTGCGCCCAGATGGCGCTCGACCGCTGCGAAGAAGCGGAACGGTCGCGACTTCTTAGACGACTCGCCTTCTGCAAAACGGCCCTCGCGGCCAAGATTTAGCGGTCGTCCATCGTCGAGGTCAGCCGCCGCCGAGCCGTGGCACGGACGACAAGCCTCTGGGACGTCCATCTCCGAACAACCGGCTGCTCGGTCATGCCGCGCTTGACGCCTCGGAACGAAGCCGATCAGAACGGGAGCGTGACGATCAGGTGTCGGAACGGACGGCACAGGATGGGTGGTCGATGGCTCAACTCGCAAACGACTGTTTCGCCTATTCGGGCGAGTCGCTCACGGTCTCCGAGGCCCGGGCGCTCATCGGCGACCGCATGAGCCCTGCGACCGGCATGGAGACGATCGCGCTTGGCTTGGCCGACGGACGCATCCTCGCGGCCGATGTCGTCGCGTCGCTCGATGTGCCACCCTTCGACAATGCCGCCGTCGATGGTTACGCGGTCCGCTTTGCCGATCTCGACCCCGATACCACGACGCCGTTGCGGCTGCTCGGGCGGCAAGCCGCCGGCGGGCCAGCCGTCCGGCTCGACGGCGCGCGTGGCGCGGTGCGGATCTTCACGGGCGCGCCTGTTCCTGAAGGGTTCGACACGATCGCGATGCAGGAAGACGTGGCTTTCGAGCAGGGCGAAGTGACGATTTCGTCCGGCTTGCAGAAGGGCGCCAATCGGCGGCTCGCTGGTGAAGACATGGCCTACGGCGCTACCGTGCTGACCGCGGGACGACGCCTCGGCCCGGCCGAGATCGCTTTGATGGCGGCCCTCGGCAAGCCCGACGTCACGGTGCGGAGGCGCCTCCGCGTCGCCCTGTTTTCGACAGGTGACGAGGTGGTGCCTCCTGGCGTCGCGCTGAGGCGCGGTCAGGTCTATGACGCAAACCGCGCCATGCTGCTGGCGCTGCTGGTCCGATGCGGCGCCGATGTCCATGATCTTGGTATTCTGCCCGACCGTCGCGATGCGGTGGCGGCTGCTCTGCATGAGGCCGCCGCCTCGCATGATCTTCTGATCACGTCGGGCGGCGTGTCGGCCGGGGAGGAGGACCACGTTCGGGCCGCCGTGGCGGAGGCGGGATCGCTGATTTTCTGGCGCCTCGCCCTCAAGCCCGGGCGCCCGCTCGCCATGGGGGTCGTCAAAGGCGTGCCGTTTATTGGTTTACCGGGCAATCCCGTCGCAGCTTTCGTGACCTTCACCCAAGTTGGCCGTGTCGCGCTGGCCTGTCTGTCCGGCGAGAGCCGTGATCCGGCGTTGCCCTTCGAGGTGCGCGCGGGCTTTTCGCATCGCAAGCCAGGGGGTCGCCGCGACTATCTGCGGGCGCGACTGCGCCTCGGTCCGTTCGGGCTCGAAGCCGTGAAACATCCGGCGGACGGCAGCGGCATCATCACGTCGCTGACCGAGACGGACGGCTTCGTCGAACTGCACGAGACGACCCTCGCGGTGGAAGTCGGCGACCGGGTTGGTTTCCTGCCCTATACGGCCCTGTTCTGACCGGCGAGGCGCGTGATCAAACGCTCGGCTTCCGCGAGATCTGCCGGTTCGTTGACATTGAAGAACGGGTCGACCGGATCGGTGCTCCAAGGCACCCGAACGACGCCGCGTTGCTGACAATAAAGGCCGACCTTCCGCATTCCGTCGTCCCGCATGGCGCGGCGGAGATCGTGACGAAGCGACACCGGCCAGAGAGCATTGACCGGATGCATCCGACCTCCCGATTCGGCGCAGGCAATCGTCGCGCCGGTCGACGCGCGTTCGCGCTCGAGCCCGATGACGAGATCGCGCGGCAGAAACGGCGCATCGCCGGCCACGCTGGCCACCAGTGCGACGTCCGGTCGACAAGACGCCGCCCAATCGAGGCCGGCCAAAATGCCGGCTAACGGGCCGGCCGCCTCTTCGAGGGTGTCCGGCACGGTCGTCAACCCGAATGTCGCGAACCGCTTCGGATCTCCGTTGAGGCTGAGGATGATGCCGTCGACCTGTCCGGCAAACCGGTCGAGGATGCGCTGCAGAATGGTTTGGTTGCCGAGGCGGCGCAAGGGTTTGTCGCCGCCGCCCATCCGCAGTGCCGCGCCGCCCGCCAAGACGAGGCCGAGCGTCTTTGATCCCGTCATTCGATCATCATCTCCGTCGCTGGTCGCCTCTCGGAGCTGGAGGTAGCGACCGATCGCCCATCCGTGCAAGATGTCAGAACGCGAACAGGCCACAAAGCGCTACCGACGGCGCTCATCGTCGCGAACGAAAGCTCTTCGATGACTTCGACCCCTTCTGACTCTCACGATCCTGCGTCGATCATGGCCGGCAACTGGCCGCTGCGTCGGACCACCATTCTCGATTGGCTGGTGGGCGGCACGCGGGACGAGCGGTTTCTCGACAACATCTTCGTGGAATTCTGCGCCCGGCTTCGAGCCGACGGCATCATGATCGCGCGGGCGACCCTGCATCTGCGTATCCATCATCCGCAATGGAGCGGCGCCTCGTTTCTCTGGAAACCCGGCATGGCGGAAGCCAAGCTGCAGCGGATCGACTATCAGGCGATGGAGACGCCGCAGTTTCTGAATAGTCCCATCAAGGCGCTCTATGACGGGTCCAACGAAGTCCGCAACCGGCTCGACGCCATGGATACGGACGACGAAGATGCCTTTCCGATCTACGCCGACCTGCGTCAGCAAGGCTATACCGATTACGTCGTATGGCCGATGGATTTCACCCAAGGGCAGCGGCATGTCGTGAGTTTCGCCTCGGATCGGCCAGGTGGCTTTGCGGGGGAGGAACTGGCGTTATTGGCGGACCTGCTGCCCGCCCTGTCGCTGGTGACGGAAATCCGGCTGAAGAACCGCTTCGCCCGCACCCTGCTCGAAACCTATGTCGGGCCGCATGCGAGCGAACAGATCCTCGCCGGCGCGACGCGACGCGGTAGCGGCGTCACGGTCAGCGCCGTCATCCTGATCTGCGATCTGCGGGGCTTCACGTCCATCTCCGAACTCTGGCCGCGCGACGACGTGATCTCGCTGCTGAACGATTATTTCGACGCCATGTCGGTCCCGATCGAGCGGCATGGCGGCGAAATCCTGAAATTCATCGGCGACGGGATGCTGGCGATCTTCCCGCTCGATAAGCCCGAGGCCTGTGCCGACGCGCTGATGGCCGTGACGGAGGCGCGGCTCGCCATGAAGGAGCTGAACGTCGATCGCGCGGCCCGGGGACTCGATCCGCTGGGCTATGGCGTCGGCATCCATGTCGGCGACGTCATGTATGGCAATATCGGATCCCGGTCGCGGCTCGATTTCACCGTGATCGGGCCGGCCGTCAATGTCGCGGCACGGCTCGAGAGCCTCACCAAGGAGGTGCACCGGAACGTGTTGTTCTCCGGTGCTTTCGTGACCATGGCGCAATGCGCCATGGGGCTCGACCCGATGGGACGGTATCCGCTGCGCGGCGTCGGCGAACCCGTCGAGGTCTATGCGTTGAAGGAGCAGGCCGGCGATCCCCCGCCGCCCTGACGCCACCTTGGACGATTCCCGACCTAGCTCGGGATCATCCACGGAAACAGGTATTGTTGCGCCACGACGAGAACCCCGAGCAGCAGCGTCAAAAAGATGCTGTGCTTGAATGTGCGGGCGAACACCAGACCTTCCTGACCCTTGAGGTTGGTGACCGCGACACCGGTTGAGATGTTCTGCGGTGAGATCATCTTGCCCATGACACCGCCCGACGAATTGGTGGCCGCGATTAGCACCGGATTGAGGCCGAGCTGGTTGGCGGCCACGACCTGAAGGTTGCCGAAGAGCGCGTTGCCCGATGTGTCGCTCCCCGAGAGAAAGACCGCGATCCAGCCCAGGAAGGCCGACAGAAGCGGGAAGATGACACCAACCGAAGCGACCGCTTTTCCGAGCGTATAGGCCATGCCGGAGTAGTTCATGATGAACGCGAGGCTGAGGATCAGCACGACCGTGAGGATGGCGATGCGGCTCTGCCGCCACGTGATGCCGATCTGTTCCACGAACGTGCCGAACGGCAACCGCACGATGAGCGCCGTGATGATCGTCGACAGCAGGATCGCGGTGCCGGTCGCCAGCGGCTGAAAGTCCCAGACCGCCGCATAGGGCGCGTCATTGTAAAGCGTGATCGAGATCGCCTTATCGAGGCCGGGCCAGGGGATCTTGGTGTCGCCGATGAGAAAGACCTTCAGCGTGGTCCAGAGAATGACCACCACCGAGACCACGATCCAGGGCAGCCAGCCGCCCCAGGTCGATCCGACTGGCGGCGCCTTGGCGATCGCGGCGGATGAAATCGCATAGGCCGGATCGACGGCAGGCTTCCAAACTTGCAGGAACAAGAGCGTCACGATGAGCGACCCCATGGAGGCGAGCACGTCCGTCAGCTTGTAGTCGATATGGTTCGAGGTCAGATATTGCACGAACGCAAAGGCACCGCCGGCCACCAGGAGCACGGGCCAGAGCTGTGCAACGGACCGCCGCCCGCCATAGATCAACATGACGTAGAACGGCAGGATCAGCGCGATGAACGGCAATTGACGGCCCACCATGGCGCCGAGCGTTACGTCCGACAAATGTGTCACTGCGCCGAGGACGGTGATCGGCACACCCAAGGCGCCGAACGCGACCGGAGCGGTGTTGAAGATCAGCGTGAACGTCAAGGCTTCGAGCGGCGCGAACCCGACTAGAATCAGCAGCGCGCTGGTGATGGCGATCGGCGTGCCGAAGCCGGCAATGCCTTCGAGCAGAGCGCCGAAACAAAAGCCGACTACCACGAGCACGACGCGGCGATCGTTCGGCAAATGATCGATCAGCCAGCGACGGAAACTCTCGAATCGCCCCGATGCGACTGCGACGTTGTAGAGCAGCAGCGCATTGACCACGATCCACATGATCGGCCAAAGCGCGAAGACGGTGCCGTTGGCGACGGCCCGAAGCGCGAGACCCGATGGCATCTGCCAGATCCCGACGGCGATCAGGACGCCGGCGACGAGCCCTGCCGCGCAAGCCTGCCAAGCGGGTCGGCGCAAAATGCCGAGAAGGACGAGGACGATCGCGATCGGAATAGCCGCGACGAGAAATGACAGCACGAGGCTGTCGCTCACCGGAGTGAGCAGTTGCTTGAACATCGGTCCTCCCTATCTTTGTGACCATCAAAGAAGGATGAACGAAGGGCGTCAAGCCACGATCGTGGCTTGTCTGCCTTTGTTCGTCATGCGGCCAGACGTCGGCTAAGACGACAAGCGCTTCAAGCCGTGACGGATCAGGGCCGCGGTTCCGGCCTCGTCGCCGAGCAGGCTCACGGCATCGGCGACCGCTCCCATGACCTGAGGCCGGCCATAGCCGAGATTGACCAAAGCCGCGACCGCGTCGTCGGCCTGGAGCGGAAGCGCCGGTGTCGATGCCAGGACCTCTCCCGGCGTTTCGCCACCCCCGAGGGTTGCGGTCTTATCCTTGAGTTCGGCCACGATCCGAGCCGCGAGCTTCGGTCCGACGCCCGGGCTCCGCGCCACGGCAGTCTTGTCGCCGCGCGCGATCGCCAGCGCCAGATCGCCCGTCGGAAGCACCCCGAGGATTGCCAGTGCGACTTTGGAGCCGACGCCCTGCACGCCTTGTAGAAGGCGGAACCAGTCCCGTTCCTGGTCGGACGCAAAGCCGTAGAGCCGGATCATGTCCTCGCGCATCTGGGTGTCGATCGCCAGGCTAGCGGCCTCTCCCGGCGGCGGCAACGCCCTGAGGGTCCGGGTCGAGCAATAGACGATGTAGCCGACGCCATGCACGTCGAGGATGACGAAGTCGGTCCCTTGGCTGTCGACGGTCCCTTTGAGCTTGCCGATCATGCCGTTTTCAATCCGAGTCGCGCCGCCAGGGCCGCGGAGGCGCGATGCTGGGCGTGGGTCACGGCGACCGCGAGCGCGTCCGCCGCATCGGGGCTTGTGGCGTTGCTGCGTGGCAGCAGCACTTTCAGCATCATGCCGATCTGCTGTTTTTCGGCATGACCCGTGCCCGTCACGGTTTTCTTGACGAGATTGGCCGAATATTCGGCGACCGTGAGACCGGCCAGCGCCGGCACCACGAGCGCGATGCCTCGCGCCTGCCCAAGCTTCAGCGTGCCTTGCGGATCGCGGTTGACGAACGTTTCCTCCACTGCGGCCTCGTCCGGCCGATGCGTCTCGATGATGGCCGCGAGCTGAACATGCAGTTGCCGCAACCGCTCACTCAACGGGGCATCCTGGGCCGGGTGGATGGAGCCGCAGGCCACGAAGGACAGCCGCGATCCTTCGGTGTCGATGACGCCCCAGCCCATGTTGCGAAGGCCGGGGTCGATGCCGAGAATGCGGACGACGTTGCTCATGGCAGCATCCGAGTGGCCCCGCACGATCCGAGACCGTGGTCGGTCACGCCTCCATCTTGGCGATCAGCGCGTCGGAAATCTCGAAATTGGCATAGACCTTCTGGACGTCGTCGTTGTCTTCGAGGTTGCCGACCAGCTTGAGGATCTTCTCGCCGGCATCGTCATCGACCAGAATGGTGTTCTGCGGGCGCCAGACCATGGCGGTGCGGCGCGGTTCGCCGAATTTGTCCTCGAGGGCCTTTGCGACATCCTTCAGGCCCTCGATCGTGGTGATGACCTCATGGCCGTCCTCGGTCGTGGCGGCATCATCCGCCCCGGCTTCGATCGCGGCTTCCATCATGGCGTCTTCGGACGCGACACCCGTGTCATATTCGATGACGCCGATCCGATCGAACATGAACGAGACTGCACCCGTCTCGGCCAAGGCACCGCCGGATTTGGTGAAGAAGGAGCGGATTTCGCCGGCGGTCCGGTTACGATTGTCGGTCAGGGCCTCGACGATGACGGCGACGCCGCCGGGCGCATAGCCCTCGTAGCGGATCTCGTCGAAATTATCCCCTTCGCCGCCGACCGCCTTCTTGATGGCGCGCTCGATATTGTCTTTGGGCATGTTTTCGGCCCGCGCCGCCAAGACGGCGGAGCGAAGCCGCGCATTCATGCTGGGGTCCGGCAGGCCGAGCTTCGCCGCGACGGTGATTTCACGCGCCAGCTTGGAGAAGACCTTGGACCGCACCGCGTCCACCTTCCCCTTGCGGTGCATGATGTTCTTGAACTGACTATGTCCAGCCATGGTGGTTCCCGATGCGGCTTACGAGAGCGTGGTCGCCTTGGCGGACCAGCTCCAAATAAAATCCCGACGACACGTATTTCGGACGTTGGATCGTCGTTTTACCGTCATGCCCGGCACAAGGGAAGCAAGCCGAGCGTGTCCGCAGCGTGCCGTGCCGGACAATCCTCTTGGCGTCAGCTCTTACGCGCCACCGTGAACCGCGCCGCTTCGGCCAGGATCGCGGTCTTGTGCCCCATGTCGAGAGCGTCGAGCGCGGCCTGCGCCTCGGCTGCGAGCGCGTCACGCCGCGTTTTGGCGGCCGCGAGGCCGAGGCTCGAGACCAAGGTCGCCTTGTTGCGTCCCGCATCCTTGCCGGCGGCTTTGCCAAGCGTCGCTGCATCGCTTTCGGTGTCGAGAATGTCGTCCGCCACCTGGAAGGCTGCGCCGAGCGCGCGTCCATAGCGACCCAAGGCGTCGCGTTGCTGGTCGGTCGCGCCGCCCATCAGAGCACCGGCTTCGACACCGAAGAGAAGCAGCGCGCCGGTCTTCATCGCCTGCAGCTGCAGGATCGTCTCCGTCTTGTGCGGCTCGGTCGCGCGTTCCGCCTCGAGATCGAGCGCCTGTCCACCCGCCATGCCGCCGAGGCCCGACGCCCGCGCGAGCCCGACCGCGAGCGTGGCGCGAACCAGCGGGTCGGGATGGGTCGGCGTATCGGCCATCACGTCGAACGCATAGGTCAGCAAACCGTCACCGGCCAGGATGGCGGTCGCCTCGTCGAAGGCGATATGGGCGGTCGGGCGACCCCGGCGCAACGCGTCGTCGTCCATGGCCGGCAGGTCGTCATGGACCAGCGAGTAGCAATGGATCATTTCGAGCGCCGCCCCGGCCCGCAGCGGACCGTCCCCCTCAAGCCCAAACAATCGCGCCGTTTCGACCAGCAGGAAGGGGCGAAGCCGCTTGCCGCCGCCCAGGGTCGCATAGCGCATCGCTTCGCGCAGGCGCGCCGGGCGGGTGATCTCACCGGGCAGGGCGGCCGTTCCGAGCAGCCGATCCAGCATGGCTTCGATGTCGTCGGCCACCGCACTCAGGCGCGTATTGAAGTCGGTCGCGGTGGTGTCCCGGGTCATGCGTCCTCTCCCTCAAGCCGTCGTACCGATCGGCACGCACGGCATCCGGCATCGACATGCCGGTCGACCCGTCGAGCCCAAACACGGCTCGTCTCAGGCGGGTTATTTTCTACCAGCCCTCAAGCGTCAAGCCCGACGTGTGACATCGGACGGCGGCGTGCACGCAGCCGCGCACTTGCGGCGCCCCGCTCCGAGCCGGTAAGACGACGCGAGAGCCGTATCGGCCCAGATCCATCAGGCTGGAGACACCCCATGCGTCGCGCGAGCGTGACCCGTCACACGAAAGAGACCGAGATCGAGGTCGCGGTCGATCTCGACGGCAGCGGCGAGAGCAACATCGCCAGCGGGATCGGCTTTTTCGACCATATGCTCGATCAGATCGCGCGCCATTCGCTGATCGACTTGAGCGTAAAGGCCAAGGGCGACCTTCATATCGATATGCACCACACGGTCGAGGATACCGGCATCGCGCTGGGGCAAGCCTTGCGTGAAGCCCTGGGCGACAAGGCGGGCATCACGCGTTACGCGGACGTGCATCTGCCGATGGACGAGGTCCTGACCCGCGTGGCGCTGGATTTTTCAGGCCGGCCCTTCTTCGTGTTCCGCACGTCCTTCGCGCGCGACAAAATCGGCGACTTCGACACCGAACTCGTGCGTGAATTCTTCCAGGCCGTCGCCGTCAATGCTCATATGACGCTCCACATCGAAACCCTCTACGGCGACAACAATCATCATATCGCCGAATCCTGCTTCAAAGGGTTGGCGCGGGCCTTGCGTAGCGCCGTGAGCATCGACGAGCGGCAGGCCGGTCGAGTGCCCTCGACAAAGGGCTCGCTGGCCGGGTAGGAGCGATAGGATGACGATCTATACGGTACACGTGCCGCAGGACGCGGGTGACCGGGTCGCGCTCGCCGATCGGACGGTTTTCGTCCGAGACGGGTTCAGCGTCTGGGCCTTTCTGTTCGGTCCGTTGTTCCTCCTCCGGTATCGGGCTTGGCTCGCGGCTCTCGTCTGGCTCGTCCTGGTCGTCGCTGGCGCTTGGGGCGCGCAGGCGTTGCATCTGCCCGGCATGGTCAGGTTCGGCCTCTTGGTCATACTCGCGATCTTCATGGGTCTCGAAGGCAACGCCCTTCGCGGCGCGGCGCTCGGGTCGCGCGGCTATCGATCGACCGACGTCGTGGCCGGCGCGGGCCGCGAGGCGAGCGAGCGCCGCTACTTTGCCAGTCACGACGTCGAACCCGTCGCGGATCGCTCCCCCTCGCCTCTCGTCCGAGCGACCGCATCGTCGCGGCAGCAGAGCCGCCTGACGAACAACGAGACGATCATCGGGTCGTTCCCGCAGCACGAGGGTTAGGGCGTGTCTGTCGTCATCGTCGATTACGGGTCGGGCAATCTCCATTCGGCCCACAAGGCGTTCGAGCGGTCGGCCCGCGAGGCGGGCCTCGACGTGCCGATCCGCGTCACTGCCGAGCCCGAGGCTATCCGGGCCGCCGAGCGCGTGGTGCTGCCGGGCGTCGGTGCTTTTGCAGCCTGTATGCGCGGCCTCCGGGGCGTGCCCGGCCTGATCGAGGCTCTCGACGAAGCCGTGACGCGAGACGCCAAACCATTTCTCGGCATCTGCGTCGGGATGCAATTGCTGGCCACGACCGGGCGTGAGCACGAGGTGTCCGACGGGCTAGGCTGGATCCCAGGCACCGTGCGGGCCATCGTGCCGAGTGACCCGACCCTCAAGGTTCCGCATATGGGATGGAACACGCTCCGCACGACTGCAACGCATCCACTGCTGACCGGCATTCCGACCGGAGAGACAGGCCTTCATGCCTATTTCGTGCATTCCTACCAACTCCATCCCGACGATCCCGCCGATCTCGTGGCAACCGCCGATTATGGCGGTCCCGTGACCGCCATGGTCGGGCGCGGCACGGTCGCGGCCACGCAATTCCACCCCGAAAAAAGCCAGACGCTCGGCTTGGCCCTGATTGCAAATTTTCTGAGGTGGCGCCCGTGATCCTGTTTCCCGCCATCGATCTCAAGAACGGCGAATGCGTCCGGCTTGTCCATGGAGACATGCAGCAGGTCACGGTCTTCAACTCCGATCCGGCCGCACAGGCGGCGGACTTCGAAGCCCAGGGGTTCGACTATCTCCACGTCGTCGATCTCGATGGCGCTTTCGCGGGCAAACCCGTCAATGCCGAGGCCGTCGAGGCAATTCTCCGCCGGGTCGCCATGCCGGTGCAGCTTGGCGGAGGCATCCGTGATCTGCGGACCATCGAGGCGTGGCTGGCACGCGGCATCTCTCGCGTCATCATCGGCACGGCCGCCTTGCGCGACCCTGATCTTGTGCGCGAGGCGGCGCGGCTGTTTCCCGGACGCGTGGCGGTCGGCATCGACGCGCGCGACGGCTTCGTGGCCGTGGATGGCTGGGCCAAGACCTCGCAAACCTCCGCGCCCGAGCTTGGGCGTCGTTTCGAGGATGCCGGGGTGGCGGCGGTGATCTATACCGACATTTCCCGCGACGGCGCGCTGCAAGGCCTCAACATCGAGGGCACCATCGCGCTCGCGGAGGCTCTCGCGATCCCGGTGATCGCTTCGGGAGGCCTTGCCTCGCTGGCCGATATCGAGCGATTGCTCCAGCCCGATTGCGCCCGCATCGCCGGCGCCATCTCGGGTCGCGCGCTCTACGATGGGCGGCTCGATCCCGCCGAGGCCTTGGCGTTGATCCGGACGAATCGGCAGTCATCATGCTGAAATCCCGCATCATTCCCTGCCTCGATGTGAAGGACGGACGCGTCGTCAAGGGCGTCAATTTCGTCGATTTGCGCGATGCCGGCGATCCGGTCGAATGCGCGATCGCCTATGATGCGGCGGGGGCGGACGAACTCTGCTTTCTCGACATCACGGCGAGCCATGAGGATCGCGGCATCCTGTTCGATGTCGTGAGCCGGACGGCGGCCGCCTGTTTCATGCCACTGACGGTCGGCGGCGGTGTGCGAACGGTGGACGACATTCGCCAGCTTCTCTTGGCCGGCGCCGACAAGGCCTCGATCATGACGGCCGCAGTCAACAATCGCGCCTTCGTGCGCGAGGCGGCGGAGAAATTCGGCAGCCAGTGCATCGTGGTGGCCGTGGATGCCAAACGCGTGTCACCCGAGGGTGCGCCGCCGCGCTGGGAGGTGTTCACCCATGGTGGACGCCGCGCGACGGGGATCGACGCGATCGGCTATGCCCAAGAGGTGGCAGACCTCGGCGCCGGCGAAATCCTGCTGACCTCGATGGACCGCGACGGCACCAAGATCGGTTTCGACATCGGGCTGACCCGCGCGGTGGCGGATGCCGTGCGCGTGCCGGTCATCGCGTCGGGGGGCGTCGGCACGCTCGATCATCTCGTCGCGGGTGTGCGCGAGGGGCGGGCCGATGCGGTGCTGGCCGCCTCGATCTTCCATTTCGGCACCTATACGATCGGGCAAGCCAAGCGCCATATGAGCGAGGCTGGACTTCACATGCGGATGGACGGATGAGCCTCACGGTTCCAAGGACGGGCGAACGCCCCTTCACGTTGGACGATCTCGTCCAATTGATCGCGGCGCGCGCAACCGCGACCGCAGATGCCTCCTACACCCGCACCTTGCTGGATGCGGGCGTGCCTCGCATCGCCAAGAAGTTCGGCGAGGAAGCCGTCGAGATCGTGATCGCGGCGATGGGCGGAAACAAGGCCGAGATCACGGCCGAAGCGGCGGACGTGCTGTATCACCTTCTGGTGTTGCTCCAGGGCAGCGGCGTGGCGTTGCAGGATGTCGTGGCCGAGCTTGGCCGTCGCACGCGCCAATCCGGGCTCGACGAAAAAGCCTCGCGCTCGACCTGAACGATCATTTCGGCGCACCGTCGATCGTCAGGATCGTCCCGGTCGTATAGGCGGAGCGCGGTGAGGCCAGAAACGCGACGGCGGCCGCGATTTCCTCGGGGCTGGCGGGGCGGCCGAACGGCATGGTGGCGTAGAATTCGCGCCAGCGCTCTTCGTCACCCCACTCGCGCTTGGCCCGGGCCCGAAGCGCTTGCTGGATCCGGTCGGTCTCGACCGGACCGGGGTTGATGCCGACCACGCGGCAACCGTCTTTCGGAGCCGCCTTGCCGATCGTCTTAGTGAAGGCCATCAAGGCGGCGTTGCCGGTGCTGCCCGCGAGATAGTTCGGATCGAGCCATTCGCCCGCCGCCCCGATCACGTTGACGACGACACCGCGACGGTCCTTGAGGCGCGGATAAAGCGCGCGTGTCAGGCCGATGAAGCCGAACACCTTGAGGTCCCAGGCGCTGCGCCAGGCCGCGTCGTCGAGCCCGAGCAGATCGCCTTGCGGAATGGCGCCCGCGTTATTGACCAGGATGTCGAGAGCGCCAGCTTCCGCGGCGACCCGCTCGATCGCGCTGGTGACCGACAGATCCGCCGCGATAATGTCGACCGCCACGGCATGGCGGGATCGGATCTCGTCGGCCGTGGCGGCCAAAGTGGCTTCGGTGCGGGATACTAGAACCAGATCGCATCCTTCGTCCGCCAGCATCAGCGCCGTGGCTCGACCGATTCCTTTCGAGGCGCCCGTGATGAGGGCGCGCTTGCCGGCGAGATGTAGATCCATGGTCCAACTCCAAGGCTGCGATGCGAGAAGACACGCCGTGCGTCGTTGGCGCGCGCGCGATCAAAGTTTACATAGGAGGATCGTTCCGGAACCAAGGGGGTTCTGCTACGTGTGACATTGCCAAGACGATCGCGCGCGCCGATGAAGCCGCTCGATGGCTGGCGTGGTGGCTGAAAGACCGGCAGGTTGTTGTCCGGGAGGGCGCATGAACGAGCGGGTCAAGAAGCCGATCGCGACGGTCGCGGCGCCGCACCGGCATTTCACGCGCGACGAATGGGCAGAGTTGCGTGCCGACACGCCGCTGACCCTGACGGTCGACGATCTCCGCAAGCTGCAATCCACCAACGACCCGATCTCGCTCGAGGAGGTCATCGCGATCTACCTGCCGCTGTCGCGGCTGCTCGCCCTTTATGTCGCGGCGACACAAGGCCTTTTTAAGGCGACTCAGCGTTTCCTCGGGGCCGAGGGCGAGGGCAAGATGCCCTATATCATCGGGATCGCGGGCTCCGTCGCGGTCGGCAAATCGACGACCTCACGCGTCATGCAGGCGCTGCTGTCGCGCTGGCCGAACACCCCCAAGGTCGCTTTGGTGACGACCGACGGCTTTCTTCTGCCCAATCGCATCCTGCAACAGCAGGGTTTGATGGATCGCAAGGGGTTTCCGGAAAGCTTCAACGGCGCGGCCCTGTTGCACTTTCTCTCGGACGTGAAGGCCGGCATGCGCAACGTGAAAGCGCCGGTCTACTCGCATCTCTCCTACGATCTGATGCCCGGCGAATTCGTGACCGTGGACCGTCCCGACATCCTGATCGTCGAGGGCATCAACGTGCTGGCGCCGAACCGGCCCCATAAGGATGGACCCGGCGTACCCTTCGTGTCGGATTTCTTCGACTTTTCGGTCTATCTGCACGCCGACCAGGATCTGCTGGAAAAGTGGTACGTGTCCCGCTTCATGCGGCTGCGCGAGACCTCGTTCCGCGATCCGCGCTCCTACTTTACCAAATATGCCGAGATCAGCGACGACGAGGCGGTTGCGGTCGCGCATGACATCTGGACCCGCATCAATCTCCGCAACCTGCGCGAAAATGTATTGCCGACGCGCGAGCGTGCCAGCCTCATCCTGACCAAGGGGGCCAGCCACCGGATCGAGGAAGTGGCGCTTCGCAAGCTATGACCAGGCCGGGTAGGAGATGACGACGTGAAGCGGCCGAGTTTTCACGCCATGATGCTGGTGGCGCTGATGGGTCTGTTCAGCCTCGGCTATGCGGTTTTTCTTGGAACGCTCGGGTCGGAGGCAAATCTGGCGATCGAGAGCTACGGGCCATCTAAAAAGGCCGATGGCGTCCGGCCGCAGTTGCAGGTTTATGCCGAGATCGTGTCGATCGACGCCGTCAACGGCTCGATGCGGATGCGGTTCAGCTTCACACCTGCGAAGGTGTTGCAGGGTCGCCGCCTCAAGACACCACTTCGCGACATGACGGTCCGAATCGCTGACGACAGCGCCGATTACGAATACCCGCTGGCGGCAGACCAGCCGGTCGCCTCGCAGCTCATCGACGTTGATCTCAACAATGGGTCGGTGTTCGATTACCCGCTCGACGCGTTCACGGCTCGGCTCAGCGTGGATGCTTTTGAGGACCCGCCAGCCGGGCAGGAGGGGGTTGCGCCGAACCATCTCGCGGTCGAGGTCGCGCTCTGGGATGGGTTCGCGGGTTGGACGATCCGAACTGCCGAACGCGCGGCCGATGGGACCAGCGCTGTGACGATTGCGATCGATCTGCGACGCAGCGGCGCCGTCCGCTTTTTCGTTCTGTCGCTTTATGCCGTGATGGCCATCATCGCGATCGCGGCTCTCACGATGGCCAGCCTCGTGTTCCTGCACGTCCGCAAGATGGAAATCTCGATCGCCAGCACCTTGGCGGCCATGCTGTTCGCGCTTCCCGTGATGCGATACGGTCTGCAGGGGTCGCCCCCGCTGGGGGTGCGGGCCGATGTCCTGATCTATCTCTGGGCTGAAATCGGCGTGGCGCTCGGTCTATGCCTCGTGGTCGCCACCTGGGCGCGCGGCGAGCCGAAGCCGCCTTGAACCGTTACCAGACCCATCACCCGTTGCGCCAAGACCAGACGACCTCGGCATCGTCCGGCGTCGCTGTGGGATCGCGCTCGAGGATGGCCTCGACGGCCAGCCGCCGGAAACGGCTCTTATCCTCGGATTGCTTATGGCGAGCCGGGATCGAGGTCGGCGCCTTGACGAGATAATGCAACGGCGAGCCGATAGCCGCCATCGTCAGGATCTCGCCCTCGAAGCTGACATCGATCCAGCCGCCTTTGACCGTGATCTTCGCGTTCGTCATCGTCCGGCTCCCGTCGATCCCGTGGTCGAGCGGTCTTACGGTGCTCGGACGCAGATCGCAAAGCCACGTCTATGACGCCAAGCCGCCCCTTAGGCGGCCAAGCCGCCCCTTAGGCGGCCAAGCCGCCCCTTAGGCGGCCAAGCCGCCCCTTAGGCGGCCAACATGCCATGCGGGTCGAGCACGAACTTCTTGGCGGCGCCGTCGTCGAAAGCCTTGTAGCCCCGCGCCGCCTCCTCGAGCGGAATGACGGTCGCGCCCACGATCTCGGCGATCGGCAGGCGGCCGTGCAAAATCGCCTGCATCAGTTGGCGATTGTAGCGCATCGTCGGGGTCTGGCCGGTATGGAACTGCTGGCTCTTGGCCCAGCCTTGGCCGAAGCGCAGGCTCAACGAGCCTTGTTTCGCGCCTTCCTCGGCGGCCCCCGGATCGGCTGTCACATAGAGGCCCGGAATGCCGATCGACCCGGCCGCGCGGGTCACCTCCATGGCCTGGTTGAGCACGACGGCGGGCTGCTCGCCGCCGCTATGGCCGCGCGCCTCGAACCCCACGCAATCGATGAAACTGTCGACCTCCGGCACCTTGACGATCTGTTCGATAAGGTCGCCAAGCCGATCGTGCTTGGAGAGGTCGACCGGCTCGAACCCGACCGCTTTCGCATGGGCCAGCCGCCCGGCGTTGAAGTCACCGATCATCACGACGGCGGCGCCGAGGATCCGGGCCGAAGCAGCCGCTGCGAGGCCGACGGGACCTGCGCCCGCGATGTAAACCGTCGAGCCGACCCCGACCTTGGCGCTGATGGCGCCATGAAAGCCGGTCGGCAGAATGTCGCTCAACATGGTGAGATCGCGGATCTGCGCCATCGCCTGATCCTTGTCGGGGAACCGCAGCAGGTTGAAGTCAGCATAGGGCACCATGACATATTGGGATTGGCCGCCGATCCAGCCGCCCATGTCGACATAGCCGTAAGCGCCGCCCGCGCGACCGGGATTGACCGTCAGGCAAACGCCCGTATGGCCCTCACGGCAGGTACGGCAGCGGCCGCAGGCCACGTTGAACGGCACCGATACGAGGTCGCCCTTCTTGATCATCTCGACATCGACACCCGCTTCGATGACTTCGCCGGTGATCTCATGGCCGAGCACGAGCCCTTCGGGCGCCGTTGTGCGACCACGCACCATATGCTGGTCGGAGCCGCAGATGTTGGTCGAGACGACTTTGAGAATGACGGCATGCGTAATGGCGTGGCCACCGGGTGCTTCCATCTTCGGATCGTCGATGGACTGGACCTCGACCCGGTCCTTGCCGAGATACACGACCCCGCGATTGCCACTCATGCGAATCTCCCGTTGCTGGCGCCGATCATTCGATCTGGCGTTGCCATCATGGAACGGGCGGCGGGCCTTGCATGTTCCGAATGCGCTTCGGTCTGTCCTGCGGCGGACGCGCGGTCCAACGCCGGGCGCAACAAAGCCCGCCGACCTTGCGGGTCGGCGAGCCGAGAAAACGGGTCAGGAAAGCGAGACGATCAGGGCATCAGAACCGAGTCGATGATGTGCGCGACACCGTTCGACTGCATGACGTCGGCCTGCTCGACCGTGGCCATGCCGCCCTTGTCGTCGACCAGGACGACCTTGCTGCCGTCCATCTTGGCCGTGATGCTGTCGCCTTCGACGGTCTTCAGCTTGGCCATACCGCCACCCGCCTGGATCGCCTTGACGAGGTCTTCGGCCGTCACTTTGCCAGCCACGACGTGGTAGGTCAGGATCTTGGTGAGGGTCGCCTTCATGTCGGGCTGAACGAGCTTCTCGACCGTGCCGGCCGGGAGCTTTTCAAAGGCCGCATTCGTCGGCGCGAACACCGTGAACGGACCCGGGCCCGACAGGGTGTCGACCAAGCCGGCGGCCTTCACGGCGGCCACCAGGGTCGTCAGGTTCTTGGCCTGCGACGCGTTCTCGACCACCGTTTTGGTGGGGTACATCGGAGCGCCACCGACCATCACGTCGGCCGCATAGCTCGCGCCGCCGAGGCCGGCCACGAAGGCCACAGCGAGGATCATCGATCGTGCGTTTGTATTGAACGTCATCATGATATTCTCCTCTCGCCGGAACGGCGAATGCCGCCCCGTCATAAAAAAGTCAAAGTACCGACCGGTCGTTCCCAACAAGAGCGGGTTGAAACATCGGCCGATACTTGAGCCGGGACTGTGCCGGCTGAGTGAAAATACGTTGGACCATTCGCGGAGTTTCGGAACGACTGCATTAATCTTCGACGTTTAAGGCGCACCGGCGTTGCGAAGGTGAGAATGCATGAAGGCAAAGACCCTTGTCGCACAGGCGCGGGTTTCCGATATGCTGAGCGCAAGCCTATTCGCCTCACGGCCTTCGAACGAGAGACCCCTTATCCATGATCCTCGATTCTCATTCGCGTCCCACTCGCCAGAAGCATCTCTTGCGCCAGAGGATTGCTCACGGCGTGTGTGCCTTGGCTCTCGGGGTCGGTTTGGTCGCATCCCCCTTCACTGCCGCGCCATTTGGCGTCGCGCCCGCCGCCGCCAAGGGCGGCACTGAGTCGCTGGCCGATCTCGCGGCCAGCGTCGTCGACGCGGTCGTCAATATTTCGGCCTCGCAGGTGGTCGAACAGAAACAGGCCGGCGCTATGCCAAAACTCCCGCCGGGCACCCCCTTCGACGACCTGTTCGAGGAGTTTTTCAAGCGGCAGTTGCAGGGCCAGAATGGCAAGGGCGACGGGACTGAAGCGCCGCGCGCGCGCCGCTCGAGTTCTCTCGGATCCGGTTTCATCATCGATTCCTCGGGTATCGTGATCACCAACAATCACGTCATCGAGGGTGCCAACGAGGTGACCGTCATCCTGACCGACGGTCGCAAGCTGAAAGCCGAGGTCGTCGGCAAGGATTCCAAGGTCGATGTCGCGGTGCTGCGCGTGAAGTCAGACGCGCCACTCAAGGCCGTGAAATTCGGCGATAGCGATAAGATGCGGGTCGGCGACGCCGTCATGGCGGTTGGCAATCCGTTCGGGCTCGGCGGCACCGTCACGGCCGGGATTGTCTCGGCCCGCAATCGCAACATCGATAGCGGCCCCTACGACAATTACATCCAGACCGATGCCTCCATCAACAAGGGGAATTCGGGCGGCCCGCTGTTCAACATGGCCGGCGAGGTGATCGGCATCAACACCGCCATCCTGTCGCCGTCCGGCGGATCGATCGGGATCGGTTTCGCGACCCCCTCCGATACGGTGATGCCGGTCGTCGACCAGCTCCGCGAATTCCACGAGACGCGGCGCGGCTGGCTGGGCGTCCGCATCCAGGGTGTCGATGACGGCATCGCCGAAAGCCTCGGCCTCGGCACGGCGCGCGGCGCGTTGATTGCGGGTGTCGACGAGAAAGGCCCCGGCAAGCCGGCCGGCCTCAAGGCGGGTGACGTGATTCTGACCTTCGACGGCAAGGACGTGAAGGAATCGCGTGATTTGCCCGCCATCGTGGCGTCCACGCCGGTCGGCAAGGATGTGCCGGTCGGCATCTTCCGCGATGGCAAGAGCCAGACCGTGACGGTGAAGCTCGGCCGCTTGGAAGATACCGAGAAACAGGCAGCTGCCAATCCGAAGGCCGATCAGACACCGGCCCTTCCCGCGGTGCAGACGGCTCTCGGCATGAGCCTGTCGATCCTGTCGGATGATCTCCGAAAGAAATATTCGATCAAGGATACCGTGAAGGGCGTCGTCGTCACGGATGTCGACGCGACATCGCCGGCAGGCACCAAAGGCATCAAGGCCGGGGACGTCGTGGCGGAGATCAACCAGGAACCCGTGACGTCGCCGGCCGACATCTCCCTCAAGGTCAAGGCCATCAAGGACGGCGGTAAGAAATCGGCGTTGCTTCTGGTTTCAAACGGCCAGGGCGAGGTACGGTTCGTCGCGGTCTCGCTCGACTGAACAAGCCGAAAGCGCGGGATGCGAGCCGAGTCTGTGGCTCGTCTCCTCCCGCTGCCTCGACGGTTAAACGTGAGCCTGGAATTCGAACTCTGCATCAATTGACGCAACGGCATCCATGACTGTAGTCAAGCATAGCGGCTGCGTCAGGGATGACTTTGAACAATATTTCGCAGATCAATCAATTGCTCGATCAACTCCAGGTCGATCTCGCGGCTGTGCGCCGTGCCGTCGCGAGCGCGTCGCAAGCCGATCCGAGCTTGATCGGGCGCGCGATCCAACAGCCTTTTGCGGTGCCGTTCGCGCTTCTCGATTGGCGGATCGCGAAAGGATACGAGCCGCTAGGGCCGGATTTCATGGTCGGGTTCGAATTGTTCGATCGGAACGTGGTCGAGATCCGGCAACTGCCGAAGCAAGCCACGAGTTGGAGCTCGCCCGAACAGCCGTTCGATTTTGACTTGCGGACGGGGCCGGATTTCGCAAGCCGGTGGTTGACGCTGGAGTTCTGGCTGGATGTCGATGCGCTCCGGGGCGCGCGGGACCTCTATGTGCAGATGCGGGGCCGGTCCGCCAAACCCTCCAACGTCCGCGTCCAGATCAAAAGCTTCGGCGCCGGCGGGGCAGCGCTGGCCGAGCATAATCTCGGAGCTCTCAAGATCGGCGACGAGATGGAGACCGCGTCTCTCACCTCTGTCGCACCGCAGGCGATGCTGAACGACCCCGTCGCGTCGCGCCTGCAGATCGTTCTTTTGCTCGATCCGCGACCCCGCTTCGACTGGGCTTTCGAATATCTCGTCGTTCTTAAACATTGAGCGCAACGATGAGCGTGTCGGTCATCGTCTGCACCTACAACCGCGCCGGCGTTCTGTTTCAGTGCCTGAACGCCCTGGCGCATCAGACGTGCGGGCCGACCACGTTCGAGGTGCTGATCGTCGACAATAATTCGACCGACACGACCGCCGACGTCGCGCAGGAATTCTGCGGCCGTTTTCCAAACTTCCGCTATTTGTTCGAGGCTCGTCAGGGTTTGGCGAATAGCCGCAACGTCGGACTTGCGGCGGCCGCCTACGACATCTGCGCCTTCACCGACGATGATGCCATCGTGCCGCCCGGCTGGATCGATCAATTGCTCCGCGCGTTCGAGGCAGCTCCTCCCGCAACGGTCGCGGTGGGCGGCGAGATCGATCCGATCTGGGAGACGCCTCGCCCGGACTGGCTCGACGACGAGTTGTTGAAACCGCTGTCGGCGGGTCTCGGCTGGTCTTTGGATCCCATCACGCTGAAGCCCGAGGAATGGATCTGCGAGGTCAATTCCGCCTATCGCAAGGCGCCGCTGTTGAAGCACGGCGGCTTCCCCGAACGGCTCGGACGCATCGGGATGAACTTGCTGTCCGGCGAGAATGCCGTCAACATCCTGCTGGCGGGTGATGGTGGCACCTTCTACTTCGATCCGCATATCCGCGTTCAGCATATGATTTCGAGCGACCGCATCACCAAAGCCTGGTTCCGTCGGCGCATGTATTGGCAGGGCATCACCACTTTCGTGGTGCAGGGCTATCTCCGACAGAACGGGATCGCCACGCCGGCTTGGTCCGATCTCGAAGTGCCGACGTCGGAGCGGTCGTGGGCCGAGCTTTTCGACGATGCGAATGATGCGGCCTTCCGAACGTCGCTTCGAATCACCTCCAACCTCGGCTATCTGTTCGCCTCGCAGGGACTCGTTCTCGGTCGATGATCGATCCGGCGCCCCCAACCAGCTTTTCCCGCCAATTTGCGATCGGCTTTGCGACGATCGACCGCCCGTTCGTGGTGCAGCGGCTCATTCTCTCGATCCGCAGCCTGTTTCCCGACGCCGTGATCTACGTGGCCGACCAGTCGCTGCCGACGATCCCGATGCAGGATTTCTACGCCTCACGCGGCGTCGAGGTTCTCTGGATGGATTACGATTGCGGCGTCACGGTCGCGCGCAACGCCATCGTGGATCGCTGCGCCGAAGACTATCTCGTGATCTGTGACGACGACTTCATCCTGACGCCCGACACCTCGTTCGGTGGCGCCTTCACGATCCTGGACCACGACCCCGAGATCGGTCTGGTCGGCGGCCGCCTGATCGATATCTCGCAGGACGAGACGCAGCGGGTGAACCGCTACTGGGAGCTTTTCCTCGAACACGACGAGCGCAACCGCATTCTGTTCTCGATCCCGATCTATCTGGCGCAACCCGTCGGCCGCTCGCGGGCGGGCGTCGACTACTTCCTGGTCGATGCCGTGATGAATTGGTTCGTGGTCCGCAAGGCCCTGTTTTCGGCAAAGATCCGGTGGGACCCTCGCTTCAAATCGAACGGCGAGCATGAGGATTTCTTTCTGACCCTGAAGCGGTTCAGTCCCTTGCGGGTCGCCTATCTGCCGACGATGGTGGCCGACCATCATCATCCCCGGGTCAGCGGCTACAAGACCTTGCGGGACCGTCAGGCGGGCTGGCAGCTCTTCTTGGACAAGTGGGATCTCGACCAGATGATCGAGGTCGGCGGCGGCGCCCGGACGCGGTCCGACGTTTCGCGTGAATATGTCCGGAAATACGACAAGGCCTCGTTCTTCGGCTCACTCCCGCTGCGACGCGACCGTGGCGCCCTCGGACTGAACCACGCGGTCGATCTGACCGACGAGGGTCAGGTGGTGGTCCGGCATAAATTCACGGCCGCGGGCGCGGCGCTGCCGCTCGGAGGCGTCGATGCCGTCCGTGGTGCCGACGACCCGGCAGCGATCATGCTCGACTCAGGCCAGACCGAGCGCCGCGTCGGCGAGCGCCGGGGGCATCCGAAGCCGATGCCACCCCGGCCCGTCAATCCGACGAGGACCTCCGCCTACGACCCGCTTCGACATGTATTGCACGTCGCCTATCCGGAGATGGTTCCGGTGGGGCATGGCGTGACCATCTGGGTGAAGGCGACGGGTGCGACCCGGCCGGTCGAGGCGACCCTTCAGGCCGTTTGGCATCACGCCGGCGCCGTCATCGATCCCAGCAGCCAGCCGGTACGGGCCATCGTGCCGGCCGATACGCAATGGTACGCGGTTCATGTGAATGCTCCCCCGCTCCCCCGATCTGGGCCGTTCGCCTTGCAGCTGATTGCCGCGTGTGGCGACACGCCCGCCGTCGTGGTGGCGATCTGTTTCATCGACATGCGCCCCATCGACCGCCCGGTTGCGCCGCGCCTGCTGCTCGCCGCCCTCCCGTTCGATGCCGACCCGATCGCGCGCCTCATCGCGTCACCCGCGCTCACAGGGATCGAAGTCGCTCCGCGTTGGTCCGTCGATGTCACGACCATCGGACACGAAATGGTGCTGAGCGCGTCGATTCACACGCATGATCTTAACCCAACCCAGGTGTGGCGCAGGCTCGTGCTGGCGACCGGTGGGCCGCAGCCCTGGCCCCTGGTTTCGATCCCGATCCATGCGATTTTCGATCGACACCAAGTCGTGATCCCGGTCTCGCCGCACATCATCGCGCGCGGCATGCCCCATTGGATGCTCATCGGAGCGTCGGGTGAGTGCGTCAGTCTCGCGTCGTAACGGGTCTCAATCCGTGACGATCGGCGGATCCATCGTCATCCCGAGAAGGCGCCGCATCTTCCGGACCAGGATGCCCTTGTCGTAGCGGGTTCGCGCTTCGAGGCGGGCTCGCGTTCCAAGACTCTCGAAGGCCTGAGGATTTGCCAGCACGGTCCCGACCGCATCGGCGAGGGCGGCATGATCGAGGAATGGCACCAGAATGGCGCTGTCGTCGTTGAGCACCTCCTGAACCGGGGCGGTATTGGACGCGACGAGGCAGCACCCCGTCGCCATCGCCTCGATCAGCGACCACGACAGGACGAACGGATAGGTCAGATAGACGTGGACGGTCGAGATCTGGAGTGTGGCTTGGTACACGTCATAGGGAACGCGGCCGAGGAAATGCACATGGTCGAGCGCCAGTCGATCGCCAAGCTCGGCCAGCATGGCGTCTTTCCAGGTCGACCCGGTGCCTGGATCGACCCCATAGGAAACGCCATTGTCGCCGATCACGACGATCTGGGCTTCCGGGTTTTGGCTGAGGATCTGCGGCAGGGCCCGCATGAAGATGTGAAAGCCGCGATGCGGTTCGAGGCTCCGCGCCACATAGGTCACGACGCGGTCTGCTTTGGTCAGAATGCGGCCTGACGGAAGCTGCAGCGACGCCGCGGCGTTGGGCTTGATGAGCTTGGTATCGACACCCTCGTGGCAGACCTTGATCTTGCTTTGGAGCTCGAGCGGGTAGGTGGAGCGCTGCCACGCCGTGGGCGAGATGCCGAGATCGGCCTCTGCCAGGGCCAGCAGCGTCGAGGCGTTTTTGGCATGGAGCAGAATTTGTCCATCGGTGCCGAAGCGCGGGCTTTCCGGATCGAAATGCACATCGAGGCCGTCGAACCGATAATAGAACTCGCAATAGACCACGATCCTGGCGGACGGGAAGACGGAGCGGAGCGGCAGGCTCTCGCCCCAGCCGCAATGAACGACGATCACATCGGCCATGAAGCCGGATTGCTTGAGCGCGATGGCGGCGTAGAGCACATGCTCGGCGCGTCGACATTCGATGTCGAACCGCCGTGCGAACGGATGCGTCCCCACACTCGGCTTTGCGACAAACGAATAGGTTTGTAACCGTGAGCCCGGCAGAGCTTGCGCCGTCTGCGATCCGATCGCCGCAACCGTATAGGCCGGATCGTCGATCAGCGATTCGGCCAAGTTCCTGAATTGTGCAGGGAAATTGTTGTGGACGAATAAAACGTTCATTCGAGACCGCTGCACTGAGCGGCACCCGCCGCGATCGCGGTGATCTGCGGCTCTGTCACCACAATGCGGCTCGCGTTTTTAAGTCGGATCGAACGCGATGTCGGGTGAATGGATCTGTCTCGCTTTCGTGATCGTTCGGAGGTCGGCCCCGCCGCTTGCCTTGCCCTTAGGACGATCGGGCTTCGCTGGCGCGGAAGACGCGAACCCGCGCGGGCTTTTGAGCGGGAGAGGGCGCGGCAGCCTGCGGCAATGACTGTGATGGGGTCGGCATGGGCTGGGCCACCATGGGCTGCGCGATCGATCCGGCGGCGCGAGAGGAGGCCAAGCGTAAACCGATCTTGATGCCGACCAACGGGTCGGCACCGCTCGAACCAACCAGTTCGATCTGTTGGCCGGACCGGGACTGGATGGCGGATCCGAGAAACAGGCACTCGGCTTCGATGGCCGCATTCGCCCCGGCGTCGCCGACCAGCCGGAAGCGCAGTCCTGTGAGGGGGATCGCGCGTCCCTTCGTTCCCACATAGCTGCGTGATCCGATCCAGCGGGACCACCGCCCGCCAACCAGAACTTGCGTCTCGATGTCGAACTCTTGCGTATCGAGGCGGATTTCGATGCCCTCGATCGGCGCCGGCGCGTTCGGGCCGGCAATCCATTGTCCGTCGCGAGCTTCGACATCGCCTTGCCGCGCCACATGGGCAAACATGCGGAGGCCCGGCGCCCCGGAGACGATCGGGTCGCTCCCCTGACCGGTCATGTCGGAGACGACCGGCGTGCCCTCCATGCGGGTCGACTTGCGTTCGTCGAGACCCTGGAGCTGAAACGTCGCGTTGAGACTGTTGCTCCGGTCGCGCCGCCTGACGGTGATCTGCAAATTGCCGGGCTGCTCGGCCACCACGACCATGCAACTACCGGCGCCTTCCAAGCGGCCGGGCGCGTCGCCTGGATAGGGGATCAGTCGTATCGTCGCTTCCGATCCCGGACCCTGGCGCACAAAGGCGATCGGGCCGCCCGCTCCGGCAGCGCTATCGGTGTAGCGCAATGCGAAGAGCCCGCGCGAGACGGCGATCGACGACGTTCGTTCCGAAGCCTGGTCCACATCGAACGACATATGAAGACTCCCCTGGGGCAGTGAGGTCGCAACAGAACGATCGTGTGTCACGGCCGGCCAATCGACATTGGCACTCCGAAGCTCATCGCCGTCGCTGATGTCGCGGGAGTGCCTGATCGGCACAGCCGCAAACCCTTCACGACACGATTAACGCAACGTCAGTCTATCCACAACCACAATCCCGACAAGATGTGATCTCGTGCGGAACGACTTGCATGCTGTGGCGGCATGGACAGATCATGCCGAAAGCCGCATATCGATCTCTTCTATACATGGCGTATCAGAATAGGTCACATCGGCCACATCGTGTTGGTGGCCTGTGGAAGGGTGGAGCCGGCCTGGATGATCGTTTCAGCCTTGGATGACCTCGACGCCGCATTCTTCGATCCTCGACGGCATCGCGACGTGCTGGCCGTCATGGCGTCGTCGCGGCTCGCCGATGGCCGTCCCGATCAGGCTTTCGCCTTCGCCGATCGCTTGTGCCGCATCGATCCGTCGGCCGCTTTGGGTCGGTTGCTCCGCTTTGAAGCCTTGCGTCTTTGGCGGGGACTCGACCGCGCGCTTGCCGATCTCGACCGGGCGGCCGATCTCGATCCGACCGACCGAGGCGTCAATCGCGCCCTGCTGCGATGGTCGCTCGAGGCCGGTCAACGCAACACTGCCGCCGCCTCGCTGTTGCGAAGTCTCGACCCGGATGATCTGGCCCTGGCGCTTCAGGCTCTTCGCGCAGCAGGGCCGATGGCGACCGGCGTGTTGCGATCGCAGGGCGGCAGCGTTGTGGGCTGGGTGGCCTGGAGCGGCCACGATCCCGTGCAACTCCATGTCGTCGGTGGTTCCAGCATGGCGGACGATGTCACGATCCGCCCCGATGTCGGGCATAAGCTCGCAAGCGCTGCCGGCGCTGCCGCCTCGATTCGGATCGACTGCGGCTCAACCCCCGTCGCGGTCGACCTCGTCCGCGCGGATGGCGTCGCCACCACCATCTTGCTCGAGCAGACTTTAGCGCAACCTGCGGTGCCGCGCGGACCCGTTGGGCCTTTGGATCCAAGCGGTCGCGTTGCTCGCCCGTGTGTCACGGTCGTGGTGCCGGTTTACGAGGACGCTGCCGCGACGCGGGCCTGCCTCGACAGCCTCGAGGCTCAAGCGATCGATGGAGACCTCGCCGTCATCGCGGTCGACGACGCAAGCCCGAACGACGCGATCCGCCAGGATCTCGATCGACGTGCATCCCGTGGCGCATTGAGGCTCATCCGCAACTCCCACAATCTTGGCTTCGCCCGTGCGGTCAACATGGCCTTGAGCGAGGTCGAGGCCGGGGATGTGCTGCTTCTCAATGCCGACACGCTGTTGCCGCCCGATGCCATTCGGCATCTGAAGCAGGTCGCCGACGCGACCGACCGGGTCGGAACGGTCACGCCCTTCTCCAACAATGGTGAGGAGGCGAGCTTCCCGCTCGCCCATCGGGCGTCTCCGCTGCCTGCCCTGGACGAGATCGCCGCGATCGATCGCGCGGCGCGGGAGCGCAATGGATGGGGCGTGGTCGACATGCCGAACGGCATCGGATTCTGCCTTTATATCATGCGTCGCTGCCTCGATGCGGTCGGGTCGTTGCCCGAGCTTTACGAACGCGGTTATTACGAGGATGTCGACTTCTGCCTGCAGGCCGCAGAAGCGGGCTTGCGGAACCTTTGCGCGACCGGCGTCTATGTCGGCCACGCCGGAAGCTTGTCGTTCGGCGCTTCCAAACGCGCCTTGGTGATGCGCAATCTGCGGATTCTCGAGCATCGCTTTCCGCACTATCGCGCGCAATCGGCCGCCTTTGCGGCCGCAGACCCGCTTGCGGCCGCGCGCGCCAGGATCGAGGCTCTGTTGGTGCCGAGCCAAGCCGTCCGCATCCTCGCGGGTCCAACCGGCAAGCCCATGCTTGTGCTGCGCCGTCGCGCCGCGGTGCTGCAGGCCATGGGCGTCGCGTGCCTCATTCTCGCATGGGGGCCGGGCGCGTCGGGCCCGACGCTGACGATGCGCCGGTCGGACGGAGGCGCGCCGCAAAACCTTCGCTTCGCGCTCGGCAAGACCGACGAGCGGGATGCGGCCCTCGCAACCGTGAGAGCCATGCCGATCGACCGCATCGAGATGGCAGACCCGAAAACCTGCCCTGACGTCGTGCTCCATGCTCTGCTCGATCGGGGAGTGCCATTCGATCTTCTCTGCGGCGATCTCGAGTGGTTTGCGCCGGGCTCGGTCCGGCCCCCAGACCCCGTGGGCGATCAGATGGTTCCGATCCCTGAGGATGACACCGCCGTCCCGCAGGCGCGGCTTCGTCTCGCCCTGAACGCGGCCGATCAGGTCGTGACGGTCGACCGCCTTTCAGACGCTTTCGCCCGCCGCATGGTCGGCAAGCCCATTCTGCAGGGGTTCGCAACCGGGACCAGCATCGGTGCCGCATCCCCGCATGCCTCGGAACAGGGTTTAGTCGGTGTTCTGGTGCCGCATGCCAGCGCCTCTGTCGATCGGATGTTGACCACGATCGCGCGCCGGTTTCGTGCGCGCGGGAGCCGCTGCGGGCTGGTGGTTCTCGGCCACGCCATGGCCGATCTATCGCTCATGGCCGCCGCCAACATCATGGTCAGCGGCCCGGTGGACGACGCTGATCTCGATGAGGCTATCGACGCCTACGGGATCGGGCGTCTGTTTCTGCCCGAGCGGACGGGATTCTTCGGGGTGATCGACGATGTGGCGCAGAGGACCGGTCTGCCGATGAGCTATTTCGATTGGTCGTTCGGTCAAATGCCGCTGCGGGACGGCGATCTCTGCTTCGATCCTCGACGGGGCGACGAGACCATCGCGGATGAGCTTCTGGTGTGGGCGAGCGGCCGCGATGCCGCCCTCGATCACGCCGCATGAGCGAGAGGAAGGCTGACGATCGTCTCGCGTCGCTGCAGCGCGATGCCGATCTCTGGTCGGAGGTCCGCGTCGGCCCGAACAGGTCCGTGACGGGTTTCGTGCTCGACCGCACGATGCCGTCACGTCGTTTTGTGGTCGAACTCGTGATCGATGGGCTCGTGGCCGCGATCGCAAGGGCGGCGCGCTATGAGCCGGCGCTTCATGCGGCCGACATGGGCGATGGTTGTCATGGTTTTGGCTTCGCGCTCGAGCCCTCGATCGAGGCCGGCAGCGTCGTGGCGGTTCGCCTCGCCAACACGGATCGACTTCTCGGCGCGGCCTTTCGGTGGGCCACCGCCGCCGCTCCGACATCGATACCGCTGGACGCTGGGCGGGTTCGCTGGAGCGGGGGGCTGGGCCTCGATGGTTGGGTGCCTTACGAGCCCGACCAACCGCCTGGATCGGTCCGCGCCACGATCGATGGGATCCTCGTGAGCGAGGTCGTCCCCGCCTCCTGGTCGAGCCGCGATCGCGGCGGCACGCATGAGCCGCTGCGCGCGTTCGCGCTGTCGCTTCCGGCCTCCCTCGCGGATGGTCGTGTTCGGCATGTTCACGTCACGGATGATCGCGGGCGCGTTCTCGACGGAAGCCCGTGCGCGGTCGTCGGCTTCGCGGACGGGCTCGAGCGGTTTCTTGCGATCCACGGTGCGCTCGCATCCGAAACCCTGCGCGGCACGCTCTACGATCGGTTGATCCCACAATCGGTTCCGTTCAGCGATTTTGCGACGTGGCGGCTCGCCATGCAGGCCGAAGCGGTCAGCATCGATACGCGCTCGATGACGGTTGCGGTCGTTCTGGTCGGCGAAATCGGCGCCGAGGCCGCGATCGACAGTCTGCCGCCAGCGGCGGATGTGGCCTGGACCGCCGCCGTCTTCGACGAGGTCGAGGGTCCAGCGACCTTCGATCCTGCCGCGGTCGCGACGTTTCTCGATCGCGACGCCGAGGCCTGCGACGTGGTGGTGTTCACTCTCGCCACAGCCGTGTTCTCGGTTGATGCGCTCCAGCGCCTTTCAACGGCACTGCTCGATCATCCCGCCGCGCCGCTAGCCTATTGCGATATCGGGCTCGTGGCATCCGACGGCCTGACCTGGCCGATCGCCTTTCCGGCCTTCGATCACGAACGAACGCTCGAACAGGGCTACGGCGCCTATCTCTTCGCCCTGTCCCGGCATCGCGCGCTCGCGTTGCTGCGGGGCGGCGCCGGCGACCTCTTCGCCCTGTTTTCGGCGGCTGCCGGACGATCGCGGCTCACGTCGGAGATGCCGGTGCATGTGCCGGGATTGCTGGCCGACCTCCGCCTGCCCCCGATCGACCAACTCGCGCCGTATTTGGCGCGGGCCTCCGCGGACAGCTTGCGGGCGGCTGGGCAAAGCGGGCAGATTCAAATCACCCCGGGGGGCGCCTTGCCGGCCGTCCACGTGGCGCGCGCAGCGAAGCGTCGCCTGATCTCGATCGTGATTGCGACGCGCGATCGCGCCGCTTCGCTGCAACGCTGCCTCGTGTCCTTGCATCAGACGCTGCGCGACACCCCGTTCGAGGTGGTCGTGGTCGACGGTGGATCGCTTTTGGACGAGACGCGGAGCTTTCTCGAGACGCTGACGACAGCCGGGATTCGCCTGATCCGGGAACCGGCCCCGCTTGGCTTGGCCGGCCTTCACAATCTGGGAGCTGTGCAGGCCAAAGGCGATTTGCTGCTGTTCCTCGATGACGGCGCAGAGTGCCGGCAACCAGGTTGGCTCGACGACATGGTCGGCCGGATGGCCGCGCCCGAGACGGGGGTCGTGGGAGCCGTGCTGATCGCGCCTTCGGGCCTCGTCCGACACGCCGGATATGTGCTCGGGCCCCGGTTTTCGGTCGCCGATGCCGCAAGCGACCGTCGCCAGGACGATCCGGGTTATGCCGACATGCTCCATGTGGCGCATCAGGTCGGTGGCGTGTCGGCGCAATGCCTCCTGACGCGGCGCAGCTTGTTCGTCCGGCTGAACGGCTTCGATGCCGCATGCTTTTCCGCACGCTATGCGGACGTCGATTACGGCCTTCGCGCTCGCCAACTCGGCGCTCGACTGGTCATGACGCCCCACGCCAGGGTGACCATGCATGAGCAGACATCGACGTCTTCGATGCCGGGGGACGATCCATGGCGATCAGACGACATGGACCTTTCCCGGCTACGCTCTCGTTGGGGAAACGATCTGATCAACGATCCGTTCTACACTCCGATGCTGTCGTTAGGGCCACGACCCTATTCGGGCCTCGCCTGTACACCCCGCGAACGCGCCGCGAGGCAACCCGATCCGCCCGCGCCCGCATCCGTGCCTCCAGGATTCTAGATGCTCAATCCCTCGACCACTGGTTCCGATCGCGTCCTCGATGAAAAGAGCGGCCACGAGGCGGCCTCCCATCGGAAGCGTGTGCTGAACGCCGGTTCAGGCCCGACCAATGCCGATAAGCTGTTTCGCAATTTCACGCCACAGACATGGGACGAGGTGCGGCTCGATATCGATCCGCGAACGCGGCCCGATCTTGTCGGTTCGATTATCGATATGCGGAGTATCATACCGGATCGCACCTTCGATGCGATCTGGTCCTCCCACGCCATCGAGCATCTGCATACACACGAGGTGGTGCCGGCCCTGACCGAATTCCGGCGGATCCTCAAGCCGGACGGGTTCGTTTTGTTGACCTGTCCGGACCTGACCGCGGTCGTCCGCTTGATGCTGACCAAAGGCGCCGAAGACGTGGCCTATATTTCGCCCTCCGGCCCGATCACGGCGCTCGACATGCTGTTTGGCCATTCGGCCTCGATCGCGGCAGGTCAAACCTATATGGCGCATCATACCGGGATGACGATCGACCTGATCGGCAAGCGCGCCATGGCGGCCGGTTTCGCCGAAACCCGCGTCATGCCGGGCGCTTCGTTCGATCTCTGGGCGGTTTTGATGATGCCGGCCGCTGAGCCAAAGGAGGTCGCGTCGTTCTTCGCCGGCACACTCATTCATGAGTTGTTCGTGTAGACTTCTAAAAGCACGGGCGTTTGACGCAACGTAAGATGTAGCGTCGTCACGTCATCTCGGCTTGTTGGCCAGCTTTGTTCATAGGGCTCTGACCGGCCTGTGTTACCGGCAATTCATTTTCGACCAGTATTGACCGGCTTTGGCACGCTGAATAAGAGTTTGTTCCAAACTGGATCGAGAGCGCATGATCGTCGAGAAACTTGATATTCCTGATGTGGTTCGGATTCGCCCGCGTCGCTTTGGCGACCCCCGTGGCTATTTCTCCGAGACCTTCAGTGCCCGGATGTTCCGGGAGCAGGTTGCGGCTCTCGATTTCGTGCAGGACAACGAGGCCCTGTCCGGAGCGGTTGGGACGTTGCGTGGCCTGCACTTCCAACGGCCTCCGACCGCGCAAGGCAAGCTGATCCGCGCCATAAGAGGCGCGATCTTCGACGTTGCGGTTGATATCCGGCAGGGGTCGCCGACATTCGGCCGCCATGTCTGGGCGCGTCTCGACGGCGTCGATGGCGATCAACTCTGGGTGCCGCCCGGTTTTGCCCATGGCTATTGCACGCTCGAGCCGGACACGTTGGTGGCCTATAAGGTAACCAACCCCTACAGCCCCGCCGACGATGGCGGCATCCTGTGGAACGACCCGGCCCTCGGCATCGCGTGGCCGCTCGGCGCCGGCGGCGCCGTCCTGTCCGACAAGGACACCAAGCTGCCCGTTCTCGCCGACCTGCCCGCCGTCTTCACCTATGAGGCCAACTCAATGAGCACCCGATGAAGCGGGTCATCGTCACCGGCGGTGCCGGGTTCATCGGTTCGGCTGTGGTCCGGATGTTGGCGGGCGAGGCCGATGTCGAGGTGCTCAATCTCGACAAACTCACCTATGCGGGCAATCTGGCATCCCTGCGGGCCGTCGAGAACCGGCCGAACTACCGGTTCGAGCAAGCCGACATCGTGGACCGCCCGGCGCTCGACGCCATCTTCGCCTCGTTCCGCCCGGATGCCGTGATGCATCTGGCGGCCGAGAGCCATGTCGATCGGTCGATCACCGGATCCAAGGATTTCATCGAGACCAATATCGTCGGCACCTTCACGCTGCTCGAGGCGGCACGAGCTTATTGGTCCGGCCTGTCGGAGGCCGATCGGCAAAGCTTCCGGTTCCTGCATGTGTCGACCGACGAGGTCTATGGTTCGCTCGGCGAGACCGGGTTGTTCAAGGAAACAACGCCCTACGACCCGAGCTCGCCCTATTCGGCAAGCAAGGCGGCATCCGACCATCTCGCTATGGCGTGGATGCGAACCTACGGGCTTCCTGTGGTGATTTCGAACTGCTCCAACAATTATGGGCCGTTCCATTTTCCCGAGAAGCTGATCCCCCTGATTGTCCTCAACGCGCTCGAGGGGCGGCCGCTTCCCGTCTATGGCGATGGCAGTAACATCCGCGACTGGCTGTTCGTCGAGGATCATGCCCGCGCGCTGTGGACGATCGTCCGCAGCGGCCGGGTGGGCGAGACGTATAACGTCGGCGGCCGAAACGAACGCAGCAATCTGCATGTGGTCGAGACCATCTGCGACGTGCTCGACGATCTGCGGCCCGCAGCGACCCCGCGTCGCGACCTCATCACCTTCGTGACCGACCGGCCCGGCCATGACCATCGCTATGCGATCGATGCGACCAAGCTCGAAACGGAGCTTGGCTGGCGCGCGCAGGAGACATTCGAGACCGGTATCCGCCGGACGATCGAATGGTATCTCGACAATGGCTGGTGGTGGCAGCCCCTCCGCGCAGGCGTTTACGCCGGCGAACGACTGGGCCTGGCCAAGCCCTGACGCCATGGCTGGGGGCTGCTGGCGGCCGTATTTCGACAAGGGGTATCCATGCGTATCGTCGTAACGGGACAAGACGGGCAGGTCGTTCGCGCGCTGCTGTCGATCGGTGCGGAGGAAGGCGTCACGATCGTGGCGCTTGGTCGACCAACCCTCGATCTTGCCAAACCCGAGACGATCGCGCCCGCGATCCTGGCGGCAGAACCGGATGTCGTCATCAATGCCGCCGCCTATACGGCGGTCGACAAGGCCGAGGGTGAGGCCGACCTGGCCGACGCCGTGAATGGACGCGGCGCCGGCGCGGTGGCGGCCGCGGCCGCGCAGGCGGGCGTTCCGGTGCTCCAGATCTCGACCGATTATGTCTTCGACGGCACGGCCCTCCGTCCCTATCGCGAGGATGATCCGACCGGCCCGCTCGGCGTCTACGGCCGCAGCAAGCTCGCGGGCGAGGTGGCGGCCGCAGCCTCAAATCCCCGCCACGTCATCTTGCGGACCGCATGGGTCTTTTCGCCATTCGGCCAGAACTTCGTCAAGACGATGCTGCGGCTCGCCGCGACGCGCGACGAGGTCGGGGTGGTGGCCGACCAGCATGGATGCCCCACCTCCGCGATCGATATCGCCCGGGTGCTGATCGCGGTCGCGAAGCGCACCGCTGCCGAACCGGATGCGGCCGCGAACCTGTTTGGACGATTTCACATGGCGGCGACGGGTGAAGCCGTCTGGGCCGATGTCGCGGAAGCCATTTTCGCTCGCTCCGCCGTGCAGAACGGGCCGCATGCGACGGTGCGGCGGATCGCGACCTCCGATTACCCGACGCCGGCGAAGCGCCCTGCAAATTCGCGGCTCGATGGCGGCAAGCTCGCGTCGGTCTACGGCCTGGTCATGCCGCCTTGGCAAAATTCGCTAGCGACATGCGTCGACACGCTGCTGGCCGAATCATCCTCAACTTCCGATCCTCGCAACGAAAGAACGGTCTGACCATGCGCGGCATCATCCTGGCCGGAGGCAGCGGAACGCGGCTGCATCCGATGACGAACATCATGTCGAAGCAATTATTGCCGATCTACGACAAGCCGATGATCTATTATCCGCTGTCGACCCTGATGTTGGCGGGCATCCGCGATATTCTCTTGATCTCGACGCCGCATGATCTGCCCCATTTCAAGCGGATGCTCGGCGATGGATCGCAATGGGGCCTCCGGCTTGTCTATGAGGAGCAGGCGCAGCCGAACGGTCTCGCCCAGGCCTTCGTGATCGGGGCGGATTTCATCGGCGGTGAGCCCTCGACCCTGATTCTGGGCGACAACGTCTTCTACGGACATGGTTTGCCGCAGTTGATGAAGCCGGCGCTGGCGCGGGAGAATGGCGCAACCGTTTTCGCCTATCACGTGACCGATCCCGAGCGATATGGGGTCGTGGACTTCGATACGGAGGGCCGCGCCACCTCGATCGAGGAGAAGCCGACCAAACCGAAGTCGAACTGGGCCGTGACAGGGCTTTATTTTTACGACGCCGAAGTGGTCGAGATCGCCCGAAGCCTCAAACCGTCGCCGCGCGGCGAATATGAGATCACCGACGTCAACCAGATTTACCTCGATCGCGGTGATCTGCGCGTCGAGCGGATGGGGCGCGGCTTCGCCTGGCTCGACACGGGCACGCCCGATAGCCTGCTCGAAGCGGCCGAGTTCGTGCGCGTCTTCGAGCGTCGCCAAGGCTTCCGCATTGCCTGTCCGGAAGAAATCGCCTTCGTGCAAGGTTGGATCGACGCTGCTCAATTGCAGCGTTTGGGCGAGGCCTTGATCAAGAGCACCTATGGTAAATACCTGCTTGGCATCCTGGCCGAAGATGCCGCCGCGAAACCGCTTCCGGATGCCAACCTCCCGAATTGAATCTGGGCGGCTGATGCTGCAATGCGGGACGTGCGAGATGTGGTGTTCGGCGGCACAAGCGGATGCTCAGGATCGCACTTCATGCCGCTCACAAACGTAGCGATCGCAATCTTCACGCGAAATCAAGCCGCTCTTTCAGGCAATTGCGCGTTCCATAAGCAAAGCTGTGATCGAATAGTGCCCGTCGAGATGCGTGAGATGAAAGATCTTTCGTTCTAGTTCTGTCTTTAGAATAAACGTCGACTTAACTCTGAATCGGCTGATCTACCGCAGGTGCGAAAAAGATTGCCGTTACGTCATGTTGTCGATTGACGTAACGGCAGTAGGTCGTTTAACAAGCCTATGCTGCATTGAAATATTTCCGCGGCGCTTCGAGGGAAATCAGCAATGGCAACCTACTTCACTCAGGCGCAGTTAAGCGCCGAATTGCAGGCAACCGTGTCTCCGTCGGTTCAGGCTGCTGTTGAGCGTGCTCTCAAGAGCGCGAATCTCTATCCGACCCTCGCGAAGCCGCTGGCGGCAGATAGTGCGCCGACCTTCGATGCGAGCGGCAAGCTCACCGAAACGGCCGGCGTCAATTTCGTGGATATCAACGGACAAGCGCAGGGCGGCGTGGTCCTGCAAACTGCGTCACCGGCCGTGATCGCAATCAGCGATCTTTCGGCGTCGTTGCAGATCTTTGGCACGGCCAGCGACACTGTGATCGGCGGCGCCGGAGACGACGTTCTGGTCGGTGGTGGCAAGTCGGTCATTTATGGTGGAAACGGCAATAACGTCCTGTTCGGTGGCCTTTCGGCGACGGCGGCCGACACGCTGATCGGCGGCAGTGGGTCGTTGGGTTCGAGCTACGGCGCGACCGGAACGAACGACATTTCTGTTCAGCAGGGCAACAACACCCTGATTGGCGGGTCCAACTCCAGCGCGCACGACACCCTTTACGGCGGTAGCGGGAGCGACTCGCTCACGGTCACGGCCGGCGACAACAAGCTCTATGCAGGATCGGGTGCCAGCACGCTTCAGGGCGGCACGGGCAACGATACGCTGACCGGTTTCGACGGGGCCAGCCATGCTTTGATGATTGCCGGCAGTGGCAACAGCATGCTGAACGGTGGCTTCGCGGCGGCCGCACACGACACGCTGGTTGGGGGCGCGGGCAGCGACGATATTTTTGTTCACTCGGGCAACAACGTTCTGATCGGCGGGTCATCCAACGGCTCAAGCGACTCGCTTTACGGCGGCAGCGGCAGCGACAGCTTGACGGTCAGCGCCGGCAACAACCTTCTGGTGGCTGGCTCGGGCGCCAGCACCCTGACGGGTGGTGCGGGTCACGACATGATGTTCGGTGGCGGCCAGAGTCTGCTGAACGCCGGAAGCGGCGGAAGCACGATGAATGGCGGCTTCTCGTCAACCTCGCATGACACGTTGAACGGCGGGACCGGTAGCGACCTTCTTTATGTGCATGCCGGCAATAACGTTTTGACGGGCGGATCGACGACAGGGTCGAGCGATACCTTGTACGGCGGCAGCGGCAACGACAGCCTGAGCGTGTCGGCCGGCAACAACTTCCTCTACGCCGGCAGCGGCGCCAATACGCTGACGGGTGGAACGGGCAACGATTTCCTGAAGGGCGCGGCCACTGCGAGCCATTCGCTTCTTCAGGCTGGTAGCGGTGGCAGCACGCTGGAGGGTGGTTTCAGCAGCACGGCGAGCGATACGCTCTCGGGCGGCACGGGGAACGACGATATCTTCGCGCTCTCGGGCAACAACACGCTTATTTCGGGCGGCGGCAACGATACCTTGTCGGGCGGGACCGGGGTCGACGCGCTCATCGTCGGCGCGTCGAACAACTCGGTTGTGTCGGCGAACGGCAACGGCTCGACCACGACGCTCGATATCAAGGGCTATTCGGCCAGCCAGTCGACCATCACCGACCACGGCAGCTACTCGACCCTGTATCTCAACTCGGGCACCACGAGCCAGACGATCCAGGTCAGTGGCATCGACACGACCCACATCAAGTTTACCTGATCTCTGCCGGGCGGCACGGCCACGGCTGTTAGCGATCATTGATCACAAAGCTCTCCCGGGTATCTCGGGGGAGCTTCTTCGTTCATGGACGCGGGCGGACGGTGGGGTTTGTCATAAGCCGCCATAGTGACGAGCCCCACCTCGCCACCTTCAGGACGCAATACGGCTTTAAAGGCGAAAATAGCACGGTTAAGATCAAGTCAACACGGATCGCCGACCGGAGCAGTCGAGCCGCCGTTGTCACGAGATCTCGAGGCACGCACAGCCCCGTTGTGGAACCTCATTCATGACAGACCAGATCCCGAATGCCCTCGTGGTCCAAGAGGATTCGACCCACAGCGGCCTTCGTTCGCTGATCCTGATCGCGGCTCATTTCGGGCTGACGCTTTCGCTCAAGCAGATGATTCGCGACCACATGCTGTCCGGCAGCGAGGTGTCGACGCCCGAACTGGTCACGTGCGCGCAAGACGTCGGCCTCAAGGCCACTGCGCTGACCCTCACGTTCTCCGGACTGATGCAGCTCGGAAACGCACTTCCGGTCGTCCTGCGCCTGCGCGGCGGCGGCTCGATGGTTCTGTCGGAGGTCGGAGACGAGGCCGGTCGGGCCTGGGTCAAGTTGCGGGATCCGATGTCCGCGACCCCGATCGACATGGTGGTCGACCGCAGCCAGTTGGATGAGATGTGGGGCGGAGAGGTCATCCTCTTCAAGCGCGATCACGAGATCGAGGATAAGGCCAAGCCGTTCGACATCGGGATGATCGTCAATCTCGTCTTCCGCGAGCGCCGGACGGTGCGCGACGTCGCGATCTGCGCGGTCGCCATGAGTATTCTGGCGCTCGCCCCGATCGTGTTTTGGCGCGAGATGATCGATCGCGTTTTATATCATCACAGCATGAATACCTTCGTGGTGATCTGCACGCTCATGGGTATTCTGATTGCCTTCGACATCATCTTCGCGGCGATCCGGCGGTCGTTGATTCTCCATCTGACGACGCGGATCGACACACAGTTGTCGACCTACATGTTCGACAAGGTGCTGAGCCTCCCGGTCGACTATTTCGAGCGCACGCAGGTCGGAAGTATCGCGCATGACATGAACGAGATCGGCAAGATCCGGAATTTCCTGGTCGGACAGATGTTCGGCACCGTGCTCGATATGTTCGTCTTGTTCGTCTTCCTCCCGGTGATGGCTTTCTACAGTCCGGTTCTGACGATCGTGGTCGCGACCTTCTGCGTGCTGATTTTCACGTCGATCGGACTGATGGTTCCGACACTCCGGGCCCGCAGCGCCGTCGTGATCGAAGCCGAAAGCGCGCGCCATTCGTTCATGATCCAAACCTTGCAGGGGATCCGGACCGTCAAATCGCTCGCGCTCGACAACCGGCAGCGCAAGATGTGGGACGTGCTGGTGGCGCGCGGCGCCCGGGCTCGCTTGGCCGAGGGGGCCACCTCAAACCTCATTCAGACCGTGGTGGCACCGCTCGAAAAGCTGCTGGTGAGCGGCACCTACGCGCTCGGCGTGTATCTGGCGATCGAGACCAACGATCCGGTCTATACGGGCGCGCTTTTCGCGTTCCTGCTGCTCAGCCAGCGGGTTGCCGCGCCGCTCGTGCAGGCGGGCCAATTGATCAACCAGCTCGACGAGGCGCGCGCCGCGGTCCAGATCGTCGGAAACCTCGTCAATCAGGCGCCTGAGGAAGGTCGCACCGGGCACGGGGTCAAGAACACGCTGCACGGCCATCTCGAATTTGCGAAAGTCCGTTTCTCCTACAAGGGATCGACCTCGCCGGCGCTGAACGACGTGACCTTCGAAATCGCGCAAGGCACGACGCTTGGCGTCATGGGTCGCAGCGGCTCCGGCAAGACGACGATCACGCGGCTCCTGCAACGCCTTCATTCCGATTATTCCGGGCTGATCAAACTCGATGGGATCGATGTCCGTGAATATGACGTCGACCATCTCCGCGGCAGTCTCGGTGTCGTGCTGCAAGAGAATTTCCTGTTCACCGGGTCGATCCGCGACAACATCATGATCGGCAAGCCCGACGCGACCTTCGACGAGGTCGTCGTGGCGGCCCGGCTCGGCGGGGCCGAAGAGTTCATCGACAAGCTGCCTCAGGGCTACGACACGCATATCTACGAAGGCTCCCCCAACCTGTCGGGGGGGCAGCGCCAGCGTATCGCCATCGCGCGCGCGCTCATCACCAATCCGCGCGTTCTGATCCTCGATGAAGCCACCAGTGCGCTCGACGCCGAAAGCGAGGCGATCGTCAACGCCAACATCGAGCGGATCGCCGCTGGTCGCACGATGATCATCATCTCGCACCGCTTGGCCTCGCTGGTTCGCGCCGACGCTATCCTGGTGCTCGATCGCGGGTCGGTGCACGACATCGGCAAACACGAGGAATTGCTCGATCGGTGCGACATCTACGCGAGCCTCTGGAACCAGCAGAACCATTCCACACCCCCCCGGGCGCCCGCTCGTCCCACATTGGCTTATCGAGGTCCCGGTGTCGCGCAGTAACGCCAGAGCTCTTCAAACCGTCCGTCAATGGCAGTCCGAAACGGATTCGATCCGGGAGGCGGCCGAGCCGACAGGCGCCCGCTGGGCCGTCTTCGCGCTGGCAGGATTGTTCGTCTGTCTGCTCGGTGCGACGCCGTTTCTCTCGCTCGACCGCGTCATCGGCAGTGAGCATGGCAGGATCGTCTCGACCGAGTCGGTGACGACCTATCAGGCGCTCGATACGTCTCTGATCAAAACCATCGATGTCAAAGAAGGCCAGCAGGTCGAGGCGGGGCAGTTGCTCGCGACCCTCGACCCGACTTTCACGACCGCCGATGTCGGGCAGTTGAAACAGCAGGTCGCCAGCCTCGACGCGCAGATCGCACGCGCCAAGGCTGAGATGAATCACACGCCGATGGTCATGCCGGCCACGCTGAGCAAGGACGAGATTCCCTACTACGCGCTGCAGAAGGGATTGCTCGATCAGCACGAGGCGGATTTCGCCGCGCAGATGCGAAGCTTCGACGAAAAGATGAAGACCACCGGGGCCACCATCACCAAGCTCCAGGGCGACGAACTGCATTACCAGGAACGCGAGAAGATCGCCAAGCAGGTCGAGACGATGCGCGATACGCTCTACAAAAGCGGGTCGAGCAGTCTGCTGAATCTCTTGCAGGCCAATGACGCCAGCCTCGAGATGAAGCGCACGCGTGAATTCGGCCAGAACAGCCTGATCGAGGCGCAACATCAACTGTCCTCGCTGAAGGCCGATCGAGATGCCTTCGTGCAGCAGCGGTCCGGGACCTTGAGCCAGGAAATCGTGACGGCCCAGAACTCGCTCGACTCGTCCAACGCGCAGTTGCAGAAGGCGACCAAACACCAGGATCTCGTGCGCCTTGTCGCCAAGGAACCGTCGGTCGTCCTGACGCTCTCGCGGTTGTCGGTCGGGTCGGTCCTGAAGGAGGGCGATCCCGTCATGACGTTGATGAACGCCGCCGCGCCGGTCGAAGCCGAGGTGCAGATCTCGTCGAAAGACGTCGGCTATATCCGGGCGGGTGATCAGTGCGTCCTCAAGATCGACGCTTTCAACTATAGCGAGCATGGCAGCGCCAAAGGCACGCTCATGTGGGTGAGTGAAAATGCCTTCACGATGGACGACGACGGGAAACCGGCCGATCCGCCCTATTACAAGGCGCGCGTTCGCATCGACTCGATGAATTTCAGCAGCGTTCCCCAGACGTTTCGGTTGATCCCGGGCATGACGCTGAAGGCCGATATCAGCGTCGGCAAGCGATCGGTTCTCGAATATGTCCTCGGCGGCTTCTTCCGCACCATGGGCGAAGCGATGCGGGAGCCCTGAGTGGCGCCGCCTCTCTCCTTCGTGCCGCGCTTTCTCAATCGCCGGGTCGACGCCGACCCGCATCGAGCGGCCTATGATCGGGGCGATTATGCCGTCGCTTTCGCGGGCTGGATGACGGAGGCCCGCACCGGCAATCCGGAGGCCTGCTTTCGGGTTGGACAGATGTATGCGCGCGGCCATGGCGTGATGCGTCACGGGCCGGATGCGCTCGTCTGGTACGGCAAGGCGGCGGCCGCCGGCTACGCCGATGCGCAATATGAGCTCGGCCTGGCCTTGCTCAATGCCGCGCCTCAATCGACCGAAGTCGCGTTGGCTTGGTACACGGCCTCGAGCGAGCTTCATGCCACCGCCGCGTCACAGAACCGGTCCGTCTTGTTTCCAACCGGCGTCGTTCACGACGCCGACCCGCGCGAGGCGTTCCGCTGGATGGAGGCCGCAGCAAAGAACGGCAAGGCGGACGCGCAGGCCAATCTCGGCTTCATGCTGTTCCAGGGCGTCGGCTGCTCCGTCGACCATGCAGCGGCCCGCGACTGGTTCGAGGCGGCTGCCGCGCAGGGTCACGTCCGCGGTGAGCTTGGCCTCGGGATGATCCATCACCGTGGACACGGCGTGCCGATCGATCGCGTCACGGCGGCCGATCATTATCGCAAGGCTGCCGCGAAGAACGACCAGACCGCGATGGTGGCGCTCGGCATCATGCTGTTGCAGGGCGAGGGCATCCCACAGGACAAGCTGGAGGCGATCGATCTCTTGATCCGATCCGCCGAGGTGGGCGACGTGCGCGCCGCGCATCAACTCGGGCTGCTGCATTTATCCGGTGACGGCGTCGTCCAGAGCAGCACAAAAGCCGAGTCGCTGTTTCGTCAAGCCGGCAAGAAGGGCTATCTGCCCGCGATGCTGAGCCTGGGAGAGTTCTATAGCCGGGGCGATGGCATCGAACCCAATCTGCAGGAGGCGGCGCATTGGTATCGACGCGCCGCCGAAGCGGGTGACGCGCAGGCGCAGTTCACGCTCGGTCGTCTCCACGCGCGCGGCGAAGGTGTTCCGCAGGTGATGCCCGAGGCGGTCAAATGGTTCACGAGGGCGGCCGAACAGGGACATGTCACGGCGCAATTCAACGTCGCGACCTTTCTGGTCAGGGGCGAGGGGACGGAACAAAATCTCGGCGAAGCGATCGCCTGGTACGCCAAGGCGGCCGATCAGGGTATGACCCAGGCGCAGGTGCAACTCGGCAAGATGTATCTGCACGGCGAAGGGGTGGACCGCAATCCGGCCAAGGCCTCCTCCCTCTTCGGCAAGGCGGCGGTGGCGGGTGACGCGGAAGCCAAGACCGCGTTGGCGATGCTGCACATCAGCGGCGAGGGCGCTTCGCTCGATCCCGAACGATCGAAGGCCTTGCTGCGGGAAGCCGCCGACGCCGGACATGCGCCTGCCATGGTTCAGCTTGGGCGGATCAACATGGCGTCGGATGGAAGCGAGGAGCGGAAAGAGGCGATCGCGCTGTTTACCTCGGCGGCGGAAGCCGGCGACATCGACGCAAAATTCGTGCTGGGGCAAATCCGGCTCAATGGCCATGGCGTCGACAAGAACGAGCAGAAAGCCGCGCTGTGGTTTCAGCAGGCTGCCGAAGCCGGACATGTCTCGGCTCAGTTTCAGCTTGCGGTGATGTATTGCACCAGCCAGGGCGTGGCGGAGGATTTCGCGGCCGCGGTCCTGTGGTACGAACAGGCGGCACGCCGGGGACATAAATTCGCGCAGTTCAATCTCGCGATCATGCTGCTCAAAGGGCAGGGCGCGCCGCGCAACGAGGCGGAGGCGATCGGTTGGCTGCAGCGGAGCAGTCAGCACGGCGTCGCCGAGGCGCAGCTGTGCCTCGCCGACCTCTACCGGAATGGCGAGGGGACACCGGTCGATATGGCAGAGGCGCGGCGTCTCTATGGGCTCGCGGCCGCCAGCGGCAACGCGGCTGCGGCGCAACGGCTGGCTCAGCTCGATGCGGCGGCCGAACGCCCCGCGACCGTTGCCTCAGCGCGACGGGGCGACACCTGACGATGGCCGAAGCTAGACCGTGAGCCTATCGGCCAACCAGGTCGCGGCTGGACCGAGCAGCCGGTCGGCTCGGTGGATCACGCCGAGCGGATAATCATGCGAACGCGCCTCACTCAAGGTGAGGCGGACAAGCCGCCCGGCCTTAAGATCGGCCACGACCATCGCCTCTGGCATGTTGCCCCATCCGAGACCGGCCAGCAGCAGCGCATGTTTGGCCCCGAGGTCGCCGATCCGCCATGTCTTGAGCGACAGAACTGCAATATCCTGTCCCTCGGTCAAGGCCGAGCGGTCGGCGAGCACGATCTGGGTCGCATCGCGCACGGCATCGCGATCGGCCGTCGCAAGGGCCAGCGGATGGGTAGGGGCTGCAACCGGAACGAGCCGGACCGTGCCGATCGGCCGCTGCCGGATCGCCGCCGGCATGGCGTCGAGTTCGGTGCTGATGCCGAAGTCACAGGCCTCGTCAGCCACCAATCGCGCGACGCCGCCGAGCGCCTCCATGCTGAGCCGCAGGCTGACCATCGGAAATCGGGTCGCGAAGGCATCGAGCGCCGCGACCAACCGATCCATTGGAAACATGACGTCGATCCCGACGCGGAGCTCCGCCTCGAGACCCTTCTGCAGGCTCGCGGCGCGGCCCCGCAGCGTCTCGATCGTGGCCGTGGCGCGCCGGGCGTCGGCCAGCACCGCCCGACCCGCTTCCGTAAGGCGCGGCACCCGGCCGGAGCGGTCGAACAGCATGACGCCGATCTGCTCCTCGAGCTGGCCAACCGCGTAGCTGATGACCGATTGGGCACGGTTCAGCCGCCGCGCCGCCGCCGAGAAGCTGCCGGTTTCGGCGATGGTCGTGAGCACCTGAAGCTGCTCGAAGGTAGGGAAACCGACGCTCGGCATATCAATACTCTTGCTGGATCACGACAAGTTTATCGCGATTTCGAAGATGGGTCATGCCGCCTATCTTTCGTTCAACGCCAATGATTGGCAGGAGACGATCATGCAATACGGCATCCATCACGTGACGGCCATTTCGGGCCCGGCCCCCCGCAACCTCAAGTTTCATGTCGGGCTGCTTGGGCAGCGCCTCGTCAAGAAGACCGTCAATTTCGACGACCCAGGCACGTACCATCTCTATTACGGAGACGCGGGCGGGACGCCCGGCAGCATTCTCACCTTCTTCCCGTGGGAGCATGCCGCGGCAGGCAAGATCGGGTCCGGCGAGACGGGTGAAACCGCGTTCCGGGTTCCGGTTGCCTCGCTCACTTATTGGACGGACCGATTCGCCAAGAGCGACGTCGCGGTGCAACCGATCGAACATCGGTTCGGCGAGCCGGTGCTGCGCTTCGTCGATCCCGACGGCATGCGTCTCGCGCTCGTCGGTGTCACGGGCGCTGAGGGTGAGCCCGGCTGGACTGACGGCGATATCCCAGCCGACCATGCGATCCGTGGCTTTCACGGGGTCACGCTTCTGGTTGCCGATGTCGCGCCGACGGCCGCCGTGTTGACCGACGTCCTCGGCTTCGAGGCCAGCGGCAGGAAGGGCGCGGTGACGCGTTTCGTCGCGCCGGGCGCAACTCAAGGCGGCGTGATCGATCTCAAAGCCGTGCCCGGCATGTCACGTGGACGTCAGGGCGCCGGTTCGGTCCATCATGTGGCGTTTCGGGCGGCCGACGATGCAGCGCAGGCCGAGATGGCGCGAAAACTCGTCGAGCATCACGGGCTGCCCACCACGGAGCAGAAGGATCGGCAATATTTCCGCTCCGTCTATTTCCGCGAACCCGGCGGCACGATTTTCGAGATCGCGACCGATCAGCCTGGTTTTGCGGTCGACGAACCGCAGGATCGGCTCGGCGAGGCGCTGAAACTTCCGGCTTTCCTGGAAGCCAGCCGAAGCCGTATCGAGGCAGTCCTGCCCGCCCTCACCTGAAAGCTGCGTCGATGACCCTCGCGTTCCATCATCGCGTCGTCCCGGCTAGTGTGCCGGGCCGAACGCCTTTGCTGCTGCTGCATGGCACTGGCGGCGACGAGAATGATCTTGTGCCGCTCGGGGAGGCGCTATCGCGCGGCGCGGCGCTGCTGTCGCCCAGAGGTCAGGTGCTCGAGCGTGGAATGCCGCGCTTCTTCAGCCGCAGCGGCGAGGGCGTGTTCGACCCCGACGAGGTGCGCCAACGCGCCCTTGGCCTCGCGGATTTCATCGCCGAGGCGCGACGCACCTATGATCTTGCGGCACCGATCGCCGTGGGATTCTCGAACGGCGCCAATGTCGCGGCCGTCATCATGATGCTGCGGCCCGACGTTTTGGCCGGCGCCATCCTGCTGCGGCCCATGGCGGTGCTGGATGACTTGGCGTCGGGCGAGGCGGGTTTGCCGCTGCTGGCGGGGCGGTCGATTCTCATGCTGTCGGGTTCGAATGACCCGATCGTTCCGGCCGGGAGCGCCGAATGGCTCGCCTCGCGGTTGATGGCGGGGGGCGCCGCGGTCGAACATCGGCGGCTCCAGGCCGGCCACAATCTGACCCTTGACGACATGTCGATCGCCAAGGCATGGCTTGCCTTGACCGATCGGATCGCCTGACCGCCTGACCGCCTGCGCGATGGGTCGTCGAGCCTCGCTCGGCCGTTACGCGGCGGCTTCGACCTCTGCCGCGATGACGCTGAGGATCGCCTCGACCATGGCCGTATCGTCGCCGGCCATGCCGTCCATCGCGGCCATGCGGCCGACAGCGGTGGCGGCAATCCGTTCCTCCACCGTCTCCTCCGCATAGGCGTAGTAGATTAGGGCACGCTGACCATCGCGGTGACAGCGGCCCTCGACCTGCTGCAACTGGATGGCGCTATGGCGCATATCGTGGATCACCAATGAGCGCAGTTTTGATCCGCCCACCATCTCGTTTCGATGCAGCGAGATCGATTCCGTGACGGTGAACACCACCACATCGGCCTCGCCGGTCTGGAAAGCGACGCGCGCCGCCTCGTTCGCGTCGCCGCTTCGTGTCCCGTTGATGATCGCGACGCGCCGCCCTTTGGCCGAAAGCGTGTCGGATAGGATCGCGCTGGTTTCGAGATAGGCGACCGAGACAGCGACCTGTTGCCCATCGAGCAACAGTTCCTCCACGAAGTCGGCGGTGCCGGCGACGCGCAGCAGGCTGGCTTTCTGCCGGAAGCGGAGGTCGGCCGCCCAGCCCGCCGGCTTGCGCGTGCTGCCGCCCAGCAGGCCGAACTCGCGCCGGAACTCGCGCCACGTTGCCTCGTAGAGCCGCCGCGCCTCGCGATCGAGAGCCGTTGGCGCAAGCTCGCGCTGCACTTCGGGCCAGCCCGCGATATCGTCTGGACGCCGCCGCAGCCCGATGGCGCGATCGCCCTTGTAGAGCAGATCCGCCATGACGCCGCGATCGCGTGCATTCGGCTCCCAGCTCCAATTGGTCCAGCGGCCCTTGGCACGGCCAATCCCGAGCCCCTTCATCAGCATCCGAAAATCGGCCAGCGTCTCGGTCGGGCAATGGGCCGCGTGGCCGAGCAGCTTGCCGAGATAGCCAAGTTCATGCGGCGACTGGCCGGCCGTCGCGCTCATGTAGATGGTGAAGCGGGCCGCCTCGGCAATCTGCCGACACGCCATGGTCTGCTGCGCATAGGGATTGCGAAGCCGGTGGCTCTCGTCGAACACGACGATCGGCCAGGTTCGCTTCGGCCTTCCATGGCGCGCAATCTCGTTATTCTTGGCCCGCACGGAGCGGCGCGTGCTGGCTGGCGGCGCCGCAAGCAATGCCTTGCTCCGCTCGTAATTGGTCAGCGTGACCTGCTTTGCGGCGAGGCCAGACCGCGCGATGGTTCGGCGCCATTGCGGGAGGCCGCCTTTGGGGCAAACGATGAGGATGTCGGCTTCCGGCATGGCCGCGATAGCGGCCCAGACCGATAATGTCTTGCCGAGGCCGGTCAGATCACCGAGCAGAAAACCAGGGCTTCCGGCCGCGCGAGCCGCCAGGATACGGTCCCGCGCCTCGATCTGATGCGGGCGGGGAACAAGGAGGGTGGACGAAGATCGAGCCGTGTCGTCCATGCGGTCGAATGTCTCGATGATCCGTGCTCAAGTGGCGATTGGCTCGCTTTTGCGGGGGCCGCGTGCGCGCGTCAAGCCGTGCGCTTTGTGTTTTGGAGAGCCGGGAGCCGTGCCGAACCACCAACCTTCCGCCGAAGATGCGCTACGACGCGCCGCCGTGCTTTCGCCTGACGCGCCTGAGCCTCTGTTCGGGCTATGCGCCCTGCTGCTGCAACGGGGCGCCGCCGAGGCACAGGCGATGCTCGGCGATCTCCTGGCTCGGTTTCCCCGGGATGCGCCCGGCTGGGAGGGGCTCGGCGTGGTGCTCGAACAGGCCGGCAAAGCCGAGGCGGCGCTGGTCTGTTTCGGCAAAGCCGCCGCCGTGGCCCCGTCCTTCATGCTCGCGATGCGGCAAGGGGGGCTGTTGCGCCAACTTGGCCGTCACCCCGCGGCTGCTGCGTGCTTCGAGCAGGCCGTGTCGCTGAATGCCGGAAACGGCCTGGCGTGGTTTCGGCTCGGGTTGTGCCGCCAGGATGCGGTCGATCTGTCGGGAGCCGCGACCGCCTATCAAACGGCACTCGATAGCGAACCGGCCTTGGCCGAAGCCGCCGTCAATCTCGGCACGGTGCTGCAGGATGCGGGACGGCTCGACGAGGCGAAACAGGCCTATGGACGCGCCGTGCGGACCCGCGGCGACACGTTCGGCCGCGTCGCCCAGGCTTTGACGACCTCGGCCAAAGGGGAGCTATGGCTCGATCTCGGGCGTCTCCGGCGCGATCTCGCCGGCTGAGCGCGGGCGCTTGGCCCGGAAGCGCGTCCGATAGGCGCCTTGCTGGCCCAGCAGGGTCGCGGCCGTCGCGTCGTAGCGTTGCTGCTGCTCCGGTGTGAAACCGCCGATGTCGAGATCCAGCGCCGTCCGCGCCACCGGAAAACACTGTGCCACAGGCGTGCCGCGCTTCAGCACGCCCTCGAAATCGGGGTCGATCCAAACGGCCGGAAACAGAATGCCAACGTCGGTAAAGAGGTCGGCATCCACCATGCCGGTGAGCAGCCGGAACGGCAGGTCGAACCGGTTGGCCGGGTGCATGGCGAAGAGCGAATAGCCGGGTTCGAGCTCAATGGTCCAAAAGCTGTTGAACTTGACGATGGCGCAATCGTCCCGATGAAACGGCGTGCCCGAGACCTGGGCCGGAACATGGAAGCTGAGCGGCGAACGGGGATGGGCTTCGACGTTGAGCGGCGGCAGATCCCAGTCCCATGACAGCCGCCCATCGCTGGCGACGACATCGCAAGGCAGCAGGATCATGAATCCATGGCTCATCGCATCGACGAAGGGCGGGCATTGCTTGACGGTGCGAACATCCTGCCCGTGCGTCTCGGAAAACGCCTTGGCCGGCATGGCGCGCAGCCAATCCGGCAGGACGGCTCGCGCCGGAACGGGCCGTTCCAGCCGGTCGATCAAGGCCGGGTCGCAACGGAAGGTGATACGCATGGACGGCAGTGATCCCGCAATCGTCGGAGCCGCGCCTCTGACTCGAGGGCGACGGCAGTCTATATGGATCTGCCCAGACGACCACCCAGAGGGACGACACAGACGTGGACAAGGCCGTGATCGAAGAGATGTTCCTGGCCCTCGGGCCCGTCACGATCAAACGTCTGTTTGGCGGCAAGGGCGTCTATCACGAGGGCCGGATCATCGCGGTCGAAGTTGCGAGAGAGATGCTGCTCAAGGCGGATCCGATCAGCGCTCCGGCGTTCGAGGCCGCGGGTGCCCGACGCTGGGCCTACACCGACCGCAAGGGCAAGGCGGTCGGGATGCCCTATTGGTCCATCCCGGAGGAGGCGTTCGACGATCCCGACATCATGGCGCATTGGGTTCGGTTGGCGGATGCGGCTGCGCGACGTGTGAACCCGGGCGGCTGAAACGCGGTGCGCTTGAACACATGTCCTTCCGGTTTCGTCATTATTATTTCATTATCGACGTGAACCGCGACAGATGACGCTTGCGTATTGTATAGATTTATACATCATCGACTTGACGCATTCGGACAAATTGGGCAGACTGCGGCTGTAGAAACAAATTACATTTCATTTTATCTATAAACTATCAAATAAATCATAAAAGACTTAATTTATTCATTTGAGGATATTGATCATGTCCGCAAGCGCGCATGGATTCATAGGATCTCATCTCCAGCCCTTCACTGAACTCTTGCCACTGAAGATGGCGATGTTCGATCCGCACAAGCTTCTTCAATTGTCGAAGATGATGAAGGCGGATTTCGACACCTTGAAAGATGGCCCAGACCCCGAAGAAAATCTGTGGGTCCCGGCGGGGTATACGTATTTCGCCCAATTCGTCGATCACGACCTGACGTTCGACAGCACGTCGTCGCTCAATCCAGCCGATCGGCCGCCGCAAGGGTCGCATATCCCCTCCAACCTGCGGACGCCGCGCTTCGACCTCGATAACGTCTATGGCGACGGACCGGACGCCCAACCCTTCATGTATGATTCGGACGGCGCCACGCTTCTGACCGGTACGAACGACCTGTTGAGGGCGCCGAACGGTCGCGCGATCATTGGCGATAAGCGCAACGACGAAAATTCGATTGTCTGCCAGATCCAGCTCGGGATGATCCGCTATCACAACACGATCGTGGCGGCCCTGAAGACCGAGCCTCCGGACACGTGGAATGTGCCGAACGACCTCTTCGCTTCGGCGCAGAACGAGGTCCGCTGGACCTATCACCTCATTCTGGTTCAAGACTTCCTGCCGCGCATCATCAAACACGAGGTGTTGGCGGATCTCGAAGGACAGACGCCGCATGAGCGCAAAGGGGCGTATGCGCTCTATACGAAAGAAAAAAGAGCCAATCTTCCGCGTGAATTCGTCGGCGCGGCCTATCGCTATGGCCATTCGGGGGTCCGCTTCGGCTATCGGCTGAACACGATCACGATTCTGTCGATCTTCAAGGGGACCAAACCCCCGGTCGTCGACGACAGCCTGCTCGGCTTCGATCCGCTTCCGACAACCCACGTCATCGACGATTGGGGACGGTTCTTCCCAGCCTCCGCGCCGGGTGCCGACATCGGATTGACCGGACGGGTCGCGGCTGGCGACCACCCCGACACTCAAGTGCAGCTGCAATATGCCTATAAGCTTGATGCGACGATCGTCGACCCGCTCGCCGTCTTGCCCCTGATCGTCCCGGAGCCCCATGCGGCCGACCAAGCCGCCGCGGCCATCGCTCCCGACGCGCTCCCGACCTATCCAGGGCAGGACGGACCCAATCCGCTTCCGTCACTCGCGCTGCTGAACCTGCTTCGCGGCAACACCTACGGCATCGCGACGGGCCAGAGCTTCGTGCATGCATTGCGGTTGGCAGGAAAGCCGGTGACGGTTATCGATCCGCATAGGATCGTGGTCCGCGTGTCGACCGATGCGACGCCGGTCGGTGACGATCCGAATGCGCCCGACAAGCCGCAGGCGTTCCAATGGACGGCGCCGCCGGAAGACTTTGCGACGCGCACGCCGCTTTGGTTCTATGTGCTCGCCGAAGCACAAGCCCCGATTGTTCAAGCGATCCCAGGGGACACAAGCCGGGTCTTTACCGAGACGCAGTTGCTCAACGGCCCCGGTGCCCTGAGCCAATTGGGCTGGGTCGGCGGACGCATCATCGGCGAGGTCTTCTACGCGCTTCTCGACGAAGATGCCGACTCGGTCTTCAACCATCCAGCCGCCCACGGCTTCGTGCCGAGGTTCGCTCGCGGTCCCGGCGGCTTGACTTGCATGCGGAATCTGCTGGACTTCAAGTGAGACGCGACCGTCGTCGGGTCTCACCTCAAGGCTTCAGCACCGTGCGGGCCACCGCCTCGTGCCAGCCCTTGAGCTTGGCGTCGCGTCGAGCAGGCGCCATGGCAGGCTCGAACCGCGTTTCGAGATGCCATGTGGCGGCAAATTCCTCCGGGCTCGGGTAGAGGCCGGATTGTAGTCCCGCCAGATAGCCCGCCCCGAGCGCCGTCGTCTCCCGCACGATCGGGCGATCGACCGGCGCGTCGATCATGTCGGCGACCGATTGCATGGTCCAGTCGCTCGCGCTCATGCCGCCGTCGGCACGGATCACTGATTTGTCGAGACTGACGCCGCTCTGCTGCACGTCCTTCTGCATGGCGTCGATGAGATCGCGCGTTTGATAGGCGACGCTTTCAAGCGCCGCGCGGGCGATCTCGAACCGCGTCGTGGCGCGCGTCAGCCCGGTGATGGTGCCGCGCGCGTCGGCATCCCAGGTCGGTGCTCCGAGCCCGACGAAGGCCGGAACGATATAGACGGCCTGTTCCTGGTCAGATTTCTCGGCGAGTTGCCCCGTCTCGGCCGATGAGCGGACGATCCCGAGCCCATCGCGAAGCCATTGGACGGTTGCGCCCGCTGAGAAGATCGAGCCTTCCAGTGCGTAATGTCGATGCCCCTTGAGCTGGTAGGCGATGGTCGAGAGCAACCGATGCGTCGAGGCGATCGGCTTCGGCCCGGTGTTCAGAAGCACGAAGCAGCCCGTTCCGAAGGTCGATTTGACCATACCGGGTGCGAAACACGCCTGACCGATCAGGGCCGCCTGTTGGTCGCCCGCGATACCACGGATCGGCAACGACAGGCCGAGATGCTCCGGGGCCGCGATGCCGAACTCGGCCGCGCAATCCTTCACCTCGGGCAGCAAGGGTCGCGGCACGCGGAACAGCTTCAGCAGGTCGGCATCCCAACGTCCCTTGTGGATGTCGTAGAGCGCCGTCCGCGACGCATTGGTGGCGTCTGTGGCGTGCACCGCTCCATTGGTCAGCCGCCACAATAGGAAGGTGTCGACGGTGCCGAAGGCGAGGTCGCCGCGTTCCGCTTTCTCACGCGCGCCGTCCACATGGTCCAGCATCCAGGCGATCTTGGTGGCGGAGAAATAGGGGTCGAGCAGCAGTCCGGAGCGCTGTTGCACCAGCGGCTCGCATCCTTCTGCCTTGAGGGTCGCGCAGATCGAGGCGGTGCGTCGGTCCTGCCACACGATGGCATTGTGGATCGGCTCACCGGTCGTACGATCCCAGATCAGGATCGTTTCGCGCTGATTGGTGATGCCGAGGGCCGCGATGGTGGTGCCGGCCGCGGCGGCGCGTTGCAGCGCGATGCGGGCGGTCGAGAGGCTGGTGCGCCAGAGGTCCTTGGGGTCGTGCTCGACCCAGCCGGACTGTGGGAACAGCTGCGGAAATTCTTCCTGTGCGGTCGCGGTCGGCAACGCATCCGGACCGAACACAATGGCGCGGGTCGAGGTGGTGCCTTGATCGATGACGAGAACCGAACCGGACATAAAGGGCCTTCAACTCAGGGATCGTTGCGGCGCTTCGCTTGAGGAATGCCGGTCGGGGATGGGCGATCCCCAGGAGGGGACCGCCCACGTGTCGTGTGCGTCAGGCTTTCTTGGGCGGGGTCGACGGCCAGCTCTTGATCAGAGCATCGTAATCGACGGTTTCGCCCTTCGGCTTCTCATCGGCCAGCTTGCGCTGGGGCGCGAGATTGCCGTCTTTTTCGGATTTGGCGAACCAATATTCGGCCGTCTCTTCCTTGTTCATCTTGGGTCCGAGCTTGCCCTGCACGCCCGACTTTTCGAGGCGCGCCATAATGGCATCCTGGTCGCGGGCGAGGCCGTCCATCGCTTGCTGGGGCGTCACCTGGCCCGAGATCGCGTTGGAAATGTTCTGCCACCAGACCTGGGCCATCTTGCCATAATCCGGCACGTTGACGCCGGTCGGGGTCCACTGCTTGCGGGCCGGGCTGCGATAGAACTCGACGAGGCCACCAACCTTCGGGGCGAGTTCGGTCATGGCCGGGTGCCACACGTCGCTCTCGCGGATGAGATGCAACGAGGTGAGCGCCTTTTTGAGCGACACGGTCTTCGAGGTACAGAACTGCGCGTAGAGCCAACCCGCCTTGAGGTTCGGCATCGGCGCATATTTCAGCATCGTCCAGCCACCGACGTCCTGGTAACCGAGCTTCATGCCCTCTTTCCAGTAAGCGCCATGCGGCGAGGGCGCCATCCGCCACTTCGGCGTACCGTCCTCGTTCATGACCGGACCGGGCTGGCGTGCACTGTCCGTGAAGGCCGAATACCAGAAGATCTGCTGGGCGATATGGCCCTGGCCGACAACCGGGCCGGATTCGAGAAAGTCCATACCGGCAGCTTCCGGCGGCGCGTATTTCTTCAACCATTCGATATATTTGGTCAAAGCATAGACGGCAGCCGGACCGTTGGCGTCACCGCCGCGGGTGATCGACGAGCCGACCGGGATGCCGTTTTCGGCCCGGATGCCCCATTCGTCGACGGGCTTGCCGTTCGGCAGGCCGCGATCGCCTGCGCCGGCCATCGAGAGCCAAGCATCGGTGAAGCGCCAGCCGAGCGAGGGATCCTTCTTGCCGTAATCCATATGGCCGTAGACGCGCTGGCCATCGATCTCTTTGACATCGTTCGAGAAGAAGTCGGCGATATCCTCATAGGCCGACCAATTGACCGGCACGCCAAGCTCATAGCCGTATTTGGCCTTGAACTTTTCCTTGAGGTCGGCGCGCTGGAACCAATCGTGCCGGAACCAATAAAGGTTGGCGAATTGCTGGTCGGGCAGCTGGTAGAGCTTGCCGTCCGTGAAGGTCGCGAAAGACAAGCCCATGAAATCGGCGAGATCGAGACCGGGGTTGGTCACGTCCTTGCCGTCGTTGGCCATGAAGTCGGTCAGCGAGCCGCCTACGATGTCGTTGTAGCGCGGGTGGGTGCCGATGAAGTCCGTGTCGTTCATCCAGAAATCATAGATCGGACGACCCGACTGCATCTCGACTTCGATTTTATCGACGAGCGTTCCCTCGTCCATGATGTCGTGTTTAACATCGATGCCGGTGATTTCGCCGAACGCTTTGGTGAGCGTCTTGGATTCGTAATCGTGAACCTTGAGCGATTCCGAAACGCAATTGACCTTCATCCCGGCGAACGGCTTGGCGGCGTTGATGAACCATTCCATCTCGGCCATTTGCTCGTCTTTCGACAAGGTCGAGGGATTGAACTCGGTATCGATCCACTTTTTCGCGGCATCGACCTTCTGGGCGAAGCTGGGTGTGCTCTTGATGATACCAGCCGCTCCGGCGATGCCGAGGGCGGCACCGCCCTTCAATACGTCACGACGATCCATAGGGTGTCCTCCTTTGCTTTGGTCCGGATGCGGAATCGCTCCGGTTTTGTCTTTGGCTCCGCCCAAACCTCAGCGAACGGAACGATTTCGCCTCATGCGAAACGAAACATGATCGCGGCCAGAAGCAGCGATGCGATTGCGGGATAGAGGAAATTGTCGACCCCGAACCGAATGAAAAACAGGAAGATGAAGGCGCTCGCCAGCAAGGAGGCAAACAGCCTGTCGCTGCGGGTCGTGGCGAAGCGCAGAATGCCGACATGCGGGGTTTCGGGCCGATAGACCGCCAGCAGCGTCATGACGACCAGCATGGCCGCGATGGCCCCGAAGAACACCATGGTCTGCCAAGTCCAGGCCATCCAGGCAAGATGTTGAGCGATGTAGTCCATGGATGCTCCTCAAACCCGCCCGAGGGCAAAGCCCTTGGCGATGTGGTTGCGGACGAACCAGATCACGATCGCGCCGGGAATCATGGTGAGGACGCCGGCCGCTGACAGCAGGCCCCAATCGAGGCCGGCGGCCGAATAGGCGCGCGACATCATCGCGGCGATCGGCTTGGCATCCACGGTCGTCAGCGTCGAGGCGAGCAATTGCTCCACCCAGGAGAACATGAAGCAGAAGAAGGCCGCGACCCCGATGCCATTCGCGATCAGCGGCAGGAAGATCTTGATGAAGAACCGCGGAAACGAATAGCCGTCGATCATCGCGGTTTCGTCGATCTCGCGCGGCACGCCCGAAATAAAGCCTTCCAAGATCCAGACCGCCAGCGGCACGTTGAAGAGGCAATGCGCCAGCGCCACGGCCCAGATCGAGTCGAACAGCCCGATCGACGAATAGAGATTGAAGAACGGCATCGCATAGACGGCCGGGGGTGCCATCAGGTTCGACAGCAACCAGAAAAACAGCGGTTTGTCGCCGATGAAGCGGTAGCGGCTGAACGCATAGGCGGCCGGGAGCGCGATGGTGACCGACACGACCGTGTTCACGGCCACGTAAAGGATCGAGTTGATGAAACTCGCATGCCAGTCGGGGTCGTTGAAGATTTTGCGATAATTGTCGAGGACGGGTGCATGGGGCCACAAGGTCAACCCCGACATGATGTCGGTGTTGGTCTTGAAGCTCATGTTGATGAGCCAATAAACCGGAATCAGCAGGAACAGCATGTAGAGAGCCATGCCGAGGGGACGCCCCATCGTGCCGCGCATCAGGCCGTCTCCTTGGCGTCTGCATGGGTCGTATAGGTGAAAAAGATCCAGCACACCGTCAGCGTGATGAGGTTGTAGACCAGCGAATAGGCGGCCGCATTGCCGAGGTCGACTTGGCCGAGCGCCATCTTGACGAGGTCGATCGACAGAAAGCTCGTGGCTTCACCCGGGCCGCCGCCCGTCACCGTGAAGGGCTCGGTGTAGATCATGAAGCTGCCCATGAAACGCAGCAGCATGCCGATGATCAGCACCTTGCGAAGCTTCTGCAATTCGATGTTGGTGAACACCGCCCAGCGATTTGCGCCGTCGATCCGCGCGGCCTGATAATAGGCGTCGGGGATTGCCTTCAGGCCGGCGTAGCAGAGCAGCGCCACCATCGAGGTCCAGTGCCAGACATCCATGATGATCAGCGTGAACCAGGCCGAGGTCGCATCCTGCGTGACGTTGAAGCCGGTGAAGCCGATCGCCCGCAGGCCGACGCCGAGCAGGCCAATATCGCCGCGCGTGAACAACTGCCAGATCACGCCGACGACGTTGTAGGGGATCAGAAGCGGAAGCGCGATGATGACCAGAACGGCACCCACCTTCCAGCCGTGTTTCGGAATGCAAAGCGACACGGCGATGCCGAGCGGGATTTCGAGCGCCAGCACCACGAAGGAGAAGATGAGATTGCGGGCCAGCGCACCCTGAAAGCGCTTGCCGACCTCCGTGGTGGGATCGAGCAGGTTCTGGAACCAGCCCGCGCCGTTCCAGAAAAAGTTGTTCTGGCCCATCGTGTCCTGAACCGAATAGTTCAGCACCGTCATCATCGGGATCAGCGACGAGAACAGCACGAAGACCAGCACCGGCACGACGAAAAACCAGGCGCGGTTGTCCCAGATCTTGGTCTCGGTCATCGGGCGCTCCCCTCGGCATAGGCCGGTTGCAGACCGGCGACCGCGACACCTTCGACGAGCTTGTCGTCGCGATAGATATGCGTGCGGGCCGGATCGAAATGGACGCGCGCCTCGTCGCCCTCGATCGACAGGCCGTTCGGCACGAAGGCCACCATCGGCTGGTCGCCGAGACTCACGTGAGCGAGCCGTCGCCGCCCGAGGTCGTCGACCCGTCTGACCTTGACGGGCAAACCGCCCGAGCCGGTTAGTGTCGCGTAATCCGGGCGGATCCCGAGTTTCACGGCCGCGTCGTCGGCCAGGGTCGGATAGGCTGAGCCGAGCGCGATCGCATGTCCGCCGACCGTGATGGTGCGGCCCGAAATGTGACCGTCAAGGAAGTTCATGCCGGGCGAGCCGATGAAATAGCCGACAAATGTATGGGCCGGGCGTTCGAACAGGTCCGACGGCGTGCCGATCTGCACGGCGCGTCCCTCGTTCATGACCACCACCTGATCGGCGAAGGTCAGCGCCTCGGTCTGGTCGTGGGTCACGTAGATCATCAGAAGATCGAGGGCGCGATGCACCTCCTTCAGCTTCGAGCGCAGTTCCCACTTCAGCGCCGGGTCGATGACGGTCAGCGGCTCGTCGAACAGCACGGCGGAGACGTCGGAGCGGACGAGGCCGCGGCCGAGCGAGATCTTCTGCTTGGCATCGGCCGTGAGGCCCCGCGCGCGGCGCTTCAGGTCGCTCGTGAGATCGAGCATGGCGGCGATCTCCTGCACGCGCGCATCGATCTTGGCTTTCGGAACCTTCCGGTTCTTGAGCGGAAAGGCGAGGTTTTCGGCCACCGTCATTGTGTCGTAGATGACCGGAAACTGGAACACCTGGGCAATGTTGCGTTGTTCGGTCGGCAGGCGGGTCACGTCGCGATCGCCGAACAGCAACCGCCCTTCGGAGGGGATCACCAGCCCCGAAATGATGTTGAGCAACGTCGTCTTGCCACAGCCCGATGGTCCGAGAAGCGCATAGGCTTTCCCGGCCTCCCACACGTGATGCAAGGGTTTCAGGGCATAGTCTTTGTCGCTGCGCGCCGGTCCGCCGCCATAGGCGTGTCCGATGCCATCCAGGGTGATCTGCGCCATACCATCCTCTCCGAGCCTCACTGCCTGCTGGTCGGACTAAGCCTGCACCAGCGAAGCGGCTCACAAACCTTATGCGGACGCAGAAACGGTCCGTCGTTCACGTCCAAGCTGCGGCGCCGCGGCGGCGTCGAGCCGCTGTCCGTCAGCGCCGAACACAAAGATCTGCGACGGATCGAGTTGAACCTCGACCGTGTCGCCGGGCAGCCATTCCTGGATGCCGTCGACAAGGCAAACCCAGGTCGTGCCGACCGGACCGGCGCCGCCATGACCGACCTCGACATGGACGAAGCTCTCCGATCCATTGATGTCGGTCACCGCAACCCTGCCTGGGAAGCCGAGCCGCCCCGGTTGTGCCGCACCGATCGTCACCGCATCCGACCGGAAGCCGAGCCGATAGGCGCCGTCCGCGAGGGCCGCGAGCCCCCCCTCCGCCGGCAGCGTACGCCCGCTCTCGAGCCGCACGGTGCCGCCCGCGATCGTCAGAGCGAGTTCGTTGAGGGGCGGGTCGGAGAAGACGCGCGCGGCGTCGAGATTGTCGGGTTGCCGGTAGACCGAGGCGGTCGGCCCGACTTGGGTGACACGACCTTGCCAGAGTGTCGCCGTCTTGCCGCGCAGCAGCAGCGCCTCGGTCGGCTCGGTCGTCGCATAGACCAGGATCGCGCCGGTCTCGGCAAAGATGCGGGGCAGTTCCTCGCGCAATTCCTCGCGCAGCTTGTAGTCGAGATTGGCAAGGGGCTCGTCGAGCAGCACGAGACGGGCCTGTTTGACGAGCGCGCGCGCGATGGCTGTGCGCTGCTGCTGGCCGCCGGAGAGTTGGGCCGGAAGGCGCTGGAGCATCGGCTCCAGCCGGAGCAGCTTGGCGGCTCGGGCGACCCGAGCCTCGATCTCATCCTTTGGCAGGCCCTGAACCCGTAAGGGAGACGCGATATTCTCGTAGATCGTCAGCGTCGGATAGTTGACGAACTGCTGATACACCATCGCAACGGAGCGCTTCCGGACCGACATGCCGGTCACGTCGACGCCATCGGCCAGCAGCCGCCCCGATGTTGGCCGATCGAGTCCCGCCATCACGCGCATCAAGGTGGTCTTGCCCGACAGAGTCGGGCCGAGCAGCACGTTCATCGTGCCGGCTTCGAGTGTCAGCGACACGTCTCCGATGACGACGTCTTTGCCGACCTGCAGAACGATATGATCGAGGATGAAGCTCAAGCGACCCGATCCATCGTGGAAAGGTCGATCTCGATTCGGCGCGTCCTTGGCATCGGTCTCCCCCTTAGAAGCGCAGCCGCATTGGGCGACGTCGCTCCGCATTCCATCAAGAGCTTTGTCGGGATAAAGCCCGAGGCTGCCCTGGCGACGCATTGTTGCGCCGTCGATCTTGTTTGTAACCTATGTCGAAGATTACGGACGCCGCAAGCGAATAAAACGATCATCAGAACGAAAACGTGGAAGTGCTGGCGGAGGCGATATCCCTGCCGTGTCGCGTTTAGTCGGCATCGTCCGGGTCCGCGTCGAGCGGCCCGCCCGCCTCGACAACCTGAACGCCGTGGGTGCGACACAGCTCGGCAATTTCCGCCGAGGGCAGCCGATCGGTGACGAAGATGTCGATTTCGCTGAGGTGGGCGACCCGTACCGGGGCCGATCGGGCAAACTTACTGCTATCGGCCACCAGAACGACCTTGCGGGCATGTTCGATGATGGCGCGTGACGCTTGGACCTCGCGAATGTCGAAATCGAGCAGAGTTCCGTCCGGCTCGATGGCCGAAGCGCCGATGATCGCGAGATCGACCCGGAATTGTCCGATCAGGTTCACCGCATGGGAGCCGACGATGCCGCCGTCGCTCTGCCGCACCGTGCCGCCCATGACGAAGACTTCGATTGCGCTGTTGCGATAGAGCTCGAAGGCGACGTGCAAGTTGTTGGTGATGACCAAGAGTCCGGTGTGGCTCGCCAGGGCGCGGGCGACCTCCTCGGTGGTGGTGCCGATGTTGATCAGCACGGAGGAATGGTCAGGCACGAGCTTGGCCGCGGCCTCGCCGATCAGCTTCTTGTGAGGCTGCGCGATCATCTTGCGCGCCTCGTAGGCGAGATTGACCACGCCGGACGAGACCATCGCGGCGCCATGGACGCGTACCACCATCTGGGCATCGCTGAGATCGTTGAGATCGCGCCGGATGGTCTGCGGCGTCACACCGAAATGAGACGCGAGATCATCGACCGCGACGCGGCCTTTCTCGCGCAGCAGATCGACGATTTCGATCTGGCGGCGAGACGAGGCTTTCGAAACCGGAAGCGTCATCGCGGGGCGTCGCTCCGTCACAAGCTGAGATTGAACGCGATCGAGATCCGCGTGCCGGTGCCCCGATAGGGGCGGACCTGATGCATCAGCCAGGACGGGAACAGGAACAGCAAGCCGGGTTTCGGCCGGATGATCTCGGCCCCGCCGACCGAGGCGCCATCCTCACCGGCAAATTTGAGCGCGGGCGCATACATGCCGGGACCAGGACCGCGCGGATCGAGCATTTCGAATTCCCCTCCGAGCTCGTGGTCGCTCGCGCAGCCGCCGTCATCGACATAATAGGTGCCTGACCAGAACGAGCCGGGATGATAATGGCAGATATTCGCGTGACCGCTGGTGTTCACGTTGGCCCAAGCCCGCACCTGCCAGGCTGGGCGAATTGCTTGTCCGTTCCGGTCGGCCGTCAATTGGCCCGCCATCCCCTTCGCCATGTCGATGATTTGCCCGACATGCGGACCACCCCAGGCGAGGATATCGCGATCCGAATGCCAACCGCCGGCATTGGAGGCTTGCACCGAGGGTGTGTCGTCGCGCCTGGCCAGAATCACGCGCTGCAACTCGGTGTTGATCGCCTCCGCGCCCGGCACGTCCAGCGCCGCCACCGGGGTTGCGAATAATCCGCGCACCGCGACATCGAGCCGAGTGGCCATGTGGTTTCTCCCTGCCGTCCGCCGTGACCCCGGACGTCGTGCGTGCGGGCCTTCGGACGCTTCAGCAGCCCTATCCCAGCCACCCGGGATGATCGAGTCAAATCGAAACGCCGTTGACTATTCGTTTCGGGGTTCGATTTGATCGCTTGTTCGGCAAAGATATTCGTTTTATCCTCTTTTAAAAGCAACGAGACAGCGGCGGGAGCGACGGCCTTGGACAGTCCCTATGATCTCGCCATCATCGGCGGTGGCGTGAATGGTTGCGGCATCGCGCGCGATGCGGCCGGGCGTGGCCTCAAGGTCTATCTCTGCGAACAGAACGATCTCGCCAGCGGCACATCGTCGGCCGCCACCAAGCTGATCCACGGCGGCTTGCGCTATCTCGAACATTATGAGTTCCGCCTCGTACGCGAGGCGTTGATGGAGCGGGAGGTGCTATGGGGCATCGCCCCGCATATCATCTGGCCGCTCCGCTTCGTCTTGCCCTACCACAAGGGGTTGCGCCCGGCCTGGATCCTGCGGCTCGGCTTGTTTCTCTATGATCATCTGGGTGGCCGGAAGCGCTTGCCCGCAACCCGCACCCTGGATCTCACGACGGACGAGGCGGGTATGCCACTGAAACGCGGCGAGTTCACCAAAGGCTTCGAATATTCGGATTGTTGGGTCGAGGACGCGCGCCTCGTGGCGTTGAACGCCCGCGACGCGGCCGATCGCGGTGCCCGAGTCGTCACGCGGACCAAAGCCATCACGGCCGAACGCGGCGCGGCCGAATGGGCCCTGACGGTGCAGAGCCGTGACACCGGGCTGCGCGAGACGATCCGGGCCAAGGTGGTGGTCAATGCGGCGGGACCGTGGGTCGGACAGGTGCTCAATGCGACTTTGCGGATCAACCAGGCCGCCAAGGTCCGGCTCGTCCAGGGCTCGCATATCGTGGTCCGCAAGCTTTACGATCACGACCGGTGCTACATTTTCCAGAATGCCGACGGCCGGATCTTCTTTGCCGTACCATACGAGCAGGATTTCACGCTGGTCGGTACCACCGACCGCGATTACGAAGGCGACCCCGCCGACGTCACAGCCTCGCACGAGGAGGTGGCTTATATCTGCGACGCAGCGGCCGAATATTTCACCAAGCCGATCACGAAAGCCGATATCGTCTGGTCCTATTCCGGGGTTAGGCCGCTCTACGACAAGGGCGATAGCGCCGCGCAGGCCGCCACGCGCGACTACGTGCTATCGCTCGATACCGATGGCAAAGCGCCTCTCTTGTCGGTGTTCGGCGGCAAGCTCACGACCTATCGCAAGCTCGCCGAACATGCGCTGACGCTGCTCGCCCCCCATATCCCGGCCGGCACCCGCAAGGAGGGGTGGACTGGGCATGAGGCCTTGCCCGGCGGGGATTTCCCGATCGACGGTTTTCCGGCTCTGGTCGCGGAGATCGCGTCGCGCTGGCCATTCCTGACACAACGTCACGCCACTCGATTGGCCCGCCTCTATGGCACCAAGGCGCGCGACATCTTGGGGACCGCGACATCGATGGCGGGATTAGGCCGCGACTTCGGCGCGACCCTGACCGAAGCCGAGGTGGGCCATCTGGTCCGAACCGAATGGGCCCGCACCGCGCAGGACATCGTCTGGCGCCGCACCAAGCTCGGGCTTCGTCTCACGGCCGGCGAGATCGAAGCGCTCGACCTCTACCTGCAGGCGAGCGTCGAGCAATTGGTCGCGTGACGGCGGCCTGAAGCGATTAGTGGGCCGCGTCCACCATCGGCGCGACGACGTGGTTGTCTTCGGCTTGCCCTGGCTTCGGCTCCTTGACCCGAAACCAAGCCACATAGAGCGCCGGTAGAAACAGCAGCGTCAGGGCTGTCGCGGCCAGGATGCCGCCGATCATCGAGAGCGCCATCGGGCCCCAAAAGATCTGCGGCGCGATCGGCACCATGCCAAGGCTCGCGGCCGCCGCCGTCAGCAGGATCGGCCGCATACGATGTTGAGTGGCTTCGACAACCGCCGTCCAGGGGTCCTTGCCCTCTGCCAGCACCGTGTCGATCTGCGCCATCAGGATGATCGAGTTGCGGATGATGATGCCGATCAGCGCCAGAATGCCGAGTGTCGCCACGAAGCCCATCGGTTTGCCCGAGAGAAGCAATGCCGCCACCACGCCGATCAGACCGAGCGGCGCGACGCTGACGACCAGGAACATTTTCTGGAAGCTCTGCAGTTGCACCATGATGAAAAACGCCATGGTGAGCAGCATCAAGGGAACGATGGCCACGATCGGCCCTTGTCCTTTGCCGCTTTCCTCGACCGCGCCGCCTGTTGCCACATGGAATTCTGGCGGCAACTCGCTCACGAAGGTTTTCAGCGGGTCCTGAAGCTGCTGCACGACGGTCGCGGGCTGGGTGTCGTCAGCCATCGCGGCCCGCAGCGTGATCGTGGCGACGCGATCCCGGCGCCAGATGATCGGCTGTTCCAAGTCGTAACGGATCGTCGCGAACGAGAGCAACGGGACGACATTGCCATTCTGCATCGGGATCTGAAGGCTTTGCAGGGTTCCGATATTGTGCCGCTCGCTCGCCTGCGCTCGCGCCACAACGTCGACCAGATAGATACTGTCCCGCACCTGCGTGATCGTGGCGCCGCCCACCACTCCATTCAAAATGGTGGCGACATCGGATGAGCTGATGCCGAGTTGCCGCGCCTTGTCCTGCGCGACATCGACCCGGATCACCTTGCCGGGCTCGTTCCAGTCGAAGGTCGGAGCAGCGAGGTGCGGATTGGCGGCGATGACGCCCGCGAGCTTGAGCGCTTGCTCACGCAACACCTGCACGTCCGGGCCACTCAGACGATATTGCACAGGCCGACCGACCGGCGGCCCAAGATCGAGCGGATGAACGAAGGTGTCGATGCCGACGAACTCGTTCCGCCCGAGCCCCTTCAGCTTGTCGGACACGCGGCTGCGGGCCTCCAGCGATGCGGTCTTGACCACGATTTGGCCGAAGAAGGCATTTTCCAGTTGCTGGTCGAGCGGCAGATAGAAACGGATCGCGCCTTCGCCGACATAAGAGCTCCAGCCGACGATATCGGGGTCTCCCTTCAGGCCGTTTTCAAAGCGATCCATCTGAGCTTTGGTCTCGAGGATGGTGCTGTTCTGAGGCAGCGCGAGATCGACCAGCAGTTCAGTCCGGTCGGAACTTGGGAAGAATTGCTGTTGGACGTGGCCCATCCCATAAAGTGCGCCGCCCAGCAGGACGAGGCACACGCCGATCGTCAGCCAGTGCCAGCGCATTGCGCCGATCAGCATGGACGAGAACAGGCGCAGACCCATGCCGGGCTTTTCGGCATGTCTCTTCATGGTTTTGGGCAGTAGCTTGATGCCGATCAGCGGCGCGAACAGAACCGCCACGATCCACGACAACAGCAGCGCCGCCGCGATCACGACGAAGAGCGTATAGGTATATTCGCCGGCCGATGACCCGTTAAAGCCGATCGGGATAAAGCCCGCGACCGTCACGAGCGTGCCGGTCAGCATCGGGAAGGCGGTCGACGTATAGGCGAAGGTTGCTGCCTTCTTGAGATCGTCGCCGAGCTCGAGTCGACTGACCATCATCTCGACCGTGATCATGGCATCGTCGACCAGAAGCCCGAGCGCGATGATGAGCGCCCCTAGCGAAATGCGCTGCAGCGACACGCCGAAATAGCTCATGGCTACGAAGACGAGCGCCAGCACGAGCGGGATCGAGAAGGACACGACCAGCCCGGCCCGGAAGCCGAGGCTGATGAAGCTGACAACCAGAACGATCAACACGGCCTCGACCAGCGCCTCGGTAAAGCCGCCGACCGCTTCTTCGACGATCTTGGGTTGATCGGAGACAAGATGCACGCCGACCCCGACCGGCAGATTGGCCTCGATCTCGTGCATCCGGGCCTTGAGGGCTTCGCCAAATTGCAAGAGGTTGCCGCTGGCCGTCATCGCAATGCCAAGCCCGATGGCGGGTTGACCGTCAACCCGGAACAAAGGATCGGGTGGGTCCTTGTAGCCGCGCGTAATCGTGGCGACGTCGCTCAACCGGAAAAAGCGGTCGTTGACCCGCAGGTTGATGGCCCGCAGGCTGTCCTCGCTGGTGAATTGTCCGCCGACCCGAAGCGAAATCCGCTCCGGCCCCGCCTGCACGACGCCGGACGGCTGCACGGCATTCTGATTCTGCAGGGTCTGGACGAGCGATTGAACGTTGAGGCCGAGCGAGGCGAGTTTGCGGATCGAGATATCGAGGTAGATCACCTCATCCTGGGCGCCGATGACTTGGACCTTGCCGATGCTCGGGACCGACAGCACGTCCGAGCGGACCATCTCGACATAGTCCCGCAACTGCCGCTGAGTCAGTCCATCGGCGGTAAACGCATAGATGTTGCCATAGACATCGCCGAACTCGTCGTTGAAGGCTGGCGCTTGGACGTTTGAGGGCAGGGTATATTGAATATCCTGAACGTGTTTGCGGATCTGATAAAAAAGCTGCGGAACGTCTTTGGCTTTGGTCGTATCCTTCAGTGTGACCAGGATCGTGGTTTTACCGGGGACCGTATAGCTCCGCGTATTATCGAGGGCGTCGATCTGCTTCAGCTCTTTCTCGAGCCGGTCGGTGACCTGATTGAGCGTGTCGTCGAGGGTCGCGCCGGGCCATTGCTGCTGCACCACCATGGTCTTGATGGTGAATGGCGGGTCTTCCTCGCGACCGAGCCCGCGATAGGCCAGGACGCCGGCGAGGATCGAGACGATCATCAGGAACCACACGAACGAGCGGTGTTCGAGCGCCCATTCCGAGACGTTGAAGCTTTTCATCTAATCCCCGATGAGCTTGACGGTCTGGCCGTCCGTCAATGAATGCACACCGGCCGTGATGACACGGTCGCCGGCCGCCAACCCGTCGATCACGACGACCTCGTCGGAGGGCAGATGCGCTGGAGCGATGCTCTCGCTCAGATGAGCGTCAGGCGGGCCGGCGAGAGTCACCGCGCGTCGCTCTGCCGTCTTGCCGGTGGTGAACAACCAGACGAAAGGCTTGCCGGACTGTTCAAGAATGGCGGTCGCCGGAAGCGTGAAGCGCGGCGAAATCGGACGCACGAGCGTGATCGTCACGGTGGTGCCGAGCCGGAAGGCTTGTAACGGATCCGTCAGGGTCAGCCTCACCCGCCGTGTCCGGGTCGATGCGTCCGCTTGGGGCGCGATCTCGCGGACCGCGCCGCTCGCCGAGACGGAGGCGTCGGCCTGAAGCGACACTGCGAAGGCGGCACCTGGCTTGACCGCGCCGACGAGGTCATCGGGAACATCGAAAACCGCATCCCGAATGGCTGGACGCGCGACCGTCACGATCGTCTGTCCGGTGGAGACGACCTGACCGACTTCGGCACTGTAAAGCGTGACCACGCCATCATGGTCGGCGTTCAAATCCGTATAGCCGAGCTGCTCCTGCGCTTTCTGCAGGGCAGCTTTTGTCTGATTGACGCGGGCTTCCGCCGTATCGTTGGCCGCGACGGCCGTATCGACCTGGGATTGAGCCACGCTGCCGGTCTGGATCAAGATGCGCTGCCGCGCCAACGTCGCGACCGCATTGGATAATTGAGCCTGGGCATTGGCGAGATCAGCCTGCGCCGACATCAGGGCAAGTCGTGGCAAAGTCTGGTCGATGGAAGCGAGCCGGTCGCCCGCCACGACTTGATCTCCGACATTGCGATCCCGCGTGACGATGCGGCCCGCCGCTCGGAAGCCAAGCGTCGATTGGTAGCGCGGTTCGACCGTGCCGGTGAAGGGTCCGAAAACGTCGGCCGTGGTTGGCGTGACGACGGTCGTCAGCACCGGCCGGATCGCCGGCGGCGGCGGATCGTCCTGTGTATGGCGATCGCAACCCGACAACAGGGTCGCGAGGATGGCAGCGGCGGCGACCTGCCGCAGAGGTCGAGGCGTCGTCATGGCGTGTCTCCGGTCGCGACGTCGACCTTCTGACCGGGCCGGAGAAGTTGCAGGCCAGCCGTGACCACGCGAGTTCCGCTGTCGAGCCCCCCCGAGAGCACGACAATGCCGGCGCCATACCGATCGACCGACACCGTCTTGAGCGAGACGACGTCACCGTCTCCGACGACCCAGACGGCGGGTTTTGATTGCCACTCGAATAAAGCGCTCCACGGAACGCTCACCTCGTTTTTGCGATCCCATCGCCCGCGCCCGATCACGGCCGCGCCGAGGGTCATTTTTGGGGGGGTCGTGTCGAGCCCGACCTTGATCTTGATCGTGCTGGTCGCGGCATCGACCAAGGGCGAGATCTCGCGCACATGCGCAGTCGCCGTCACGCTCGGATCGGACTGGAGCTCGATGTCGACGACCTTGCTCTCGAATGGCTTGGTCAGCAGGGCCTCGTAGACGTTGAAGACCGCGTCGCGCGGCCCGTCTTGCGCTACCGAGAATACCGTCTGTCCGGCTTGGGCGACCTGACCGGTCTCCGCATTGCGCGACACGATCACGCCCGCGACCCCCGGCCTCAGATCCGTATAGGACAGTTGCTCCAACGCCGTGCTGAGCGCGGCGCGGGCGGCTTCGACCTGAGATTGGGTCGTCTGCAGGGTCTCCTTGGCCTGATCAAAACTGGCGCGCGTCGCGTAGCCGTTTCCGAGCAGCGTTTGCTGCCGTGCGAAGGTGGACTGCGCCTGCTGCAACAAAGCTTCGGCCGAGGCCAATCCGGCCTGCGCGTTGTCGACATCCGCCTTCTGCTCGGTCGGATCGAGACGCGCGAGCACGTCCTCCGGGCCGACATGCTGGCCGACCTCGACGAGGCGCTCGATGATCTTTCCGGTCAGCCGGAAGGAAATGTCGGATTGGACACGCGCCGCGATCTCGCCCGACAGCGAAATGTCCGATTGGACGCTCGATGCCGTCACCGTGGTGGCTTTCACACGCACGAGATCCACGCGTGCGGCCTCAGCGGCTCGTCCGGGCTGCGCCAGCATGAGACAGACGCCGGTCGCCATTGTCGTACCCCATCGACGATGACGTTGCTCAGGATGCGATCGGCCGGGTCGGGACAGCATGTGGTAAAACTCGGCTCACGAGGGTTGATCGCCGCGATATACAACGATACAAAGAAACCGTCCAGCCGGATTTTTTTAATGAACCAACCTGTTCAAACGCGTAGTATCGAGACGCTTCGGAAAATTTTGGAAGCCGCCGAGGCGGTCATTGGTCGTTCAGGCGCCCAACGGCTGACTATGGATGCCGTGGCGGCGGAAGCGGGCATCAGCAAGGGTGGCGTGCTGCATCACTTCCGCACGAAGGAGGGCCTGATCGCCGCTCTGGTTCGCGCGCGGCTTGAACGGTATGTGGCGGAGTATAAAGAGGAAGAGGCGGCGGCCGGCCCTGGCGAGGCGGCTTACGTGGTCGCCATGATCCGGCATATGAAGCGGATGTATAGCGACGACGATGGATTTCCGCGCTCGTTGCTCGTCGCCGCCACCGATCATCCCGCCGCGCTTGAGGAATTTCGCGCCGTGCTGCGGCAAAAGCTCGATGAGAGACGGGACGGTCAAATACCAGAGATTGGGGTCGCGATGCTGTTCGCAACCTTGGGGCTTTTACTGACCAAAACCCTCGGCTTCGTCGAGCTCTCGCTGGACGAGCTTCATTCGATTTGCAAGTCTTTCGAGCGACTCGCATCGTCTCCATCGACGATGGCCGCGCCCACCGAAACCGTCGACTAAACCGACAATTAACCCCTCATCCTTGCAGGCGGTGCAGAACCTTTTGCCGCTCGGCCGCAAGCGATCCACTCCGCTCGGCGCGCGTCAGAGCGGATAGCAACATCGGGTAACCACTCAGCGCTTTTGCTTGCTGTGCCGGCTGCTGTGCTAGAAGAGGCGCAAGAAAAACCTTTGGGACCGTCGATAATCCATGGCTGATTAGAAGATTCAACATAACTAAGCTCCCCTCGCGTCGTTAATTCTTACCACTTCGTTACGGTTGCGTATCGAATTGACGAGAATTCGGTTAACGCGAACTGCGTTGAGGGCGCGTCGCGGCTTGGTCCACCGCATCCTGCGCGATGTTCAAGGCTAACCGCATATGCTCGTCGAGGTCCCCGACTTCGGCTTCGAAATCAGCGCGCGTGATCTGCTGAGCCGCCGCCAAGGCGACGCAGTCCGCCGCAAGTCGTGCGGCCTCGGTGGTGTCTCCGGCCGCCTTCATGCCGCTCGGATGCACGTTGGTGACGATCCAACTTCCCAGAAACGCTTCAGCTTGATGGCTCACGACGACCCTCGTTCGTTATCGAGGACTTAACGCAATCGCCACGGCTAAGTTCAACCTTGATGGGCCAGATGGTCGAGCTCAAAGCGAGGACCTTAGGATCCGCCTCTTGCCTGTCGGGCTTGGTTTTACTCGGCGTGAGCCAAGCGGTCGATCAAAGTGGCGCGGCTGCGAAAGTTGCGGCTGACCGTGTTGGGCGTGACGCCAGCCATGTCGGCGATCGTGCGGCGCTTCAGAACATCGATCCCTCCACCCGAAAAGATCTCGCGGGCCGCGACGAGGATACGATCACGCTCGCCTGTCTCGGGGGTGGACCGCGGGGTGTGCTGGAAACGGTCGATCATGGCACGCCTGCTTTCTTCAAAGGGCGCTCCGATCCGTTTCCGCACAGTGGCGTATCGTTCCGGGACGCTTGTCGTCGATCAACCTGAAGTTGCACGTGGCGTGCCCGCCCAAATCCTCGCAGCCTGTTCCAATCGAGGATTGGACGTCGGCCCGGGCAGATCACGATCGATCAAGAAAGTGATTGACTATGATCTGTTCGGATTTAAGCTCTCGATCAGACGGCAGGAAAAGCCATGAAACCAGATCGCCTCGAAGCGCTTCGCCACCATCTTTATGCCCAGGGCACCTGCTCGATCGAAGAGTTGGCGAGCGCCACGGGTGCGTCGGTCGCGACCATCCGGCGGGATCTCACGACGCTCGAGCAACAGGGGATTGTGAGCCGCACCCATGGTGGTGCCAGGATCGCGGCTGGCGCGCAGATCGAAGTGGCATTTTCGGTGCGGGAGCGTCAGCAACTGGCTGAGAAGCGCGCCATCGCGGCGAAGGCCTACGATCTCATCCGCCCGCAAAGCTCAGTCTTTCTCGATGCCGGCACCACGGTCCTGCAACTGGCCCGCCGTCTACGGGTCAGCCCGATGCCGCTGACGATCTTCACCAACGGCCTCATGGTGGCGCAGGAGCTCATGAACGTGCCGCAGCTTCGCGTCACCCTCCTGGGTGGCCAGTTGCGCAGCGAGAATGCCTCACTGGTCGGCCCGGCCGCCGAGGCCATGCTCGATCGGCTCTGGTTCGATCAGCTTTTTCTCGGCGCCAGCGCGATTGGTGACGATGGCGGCATCTATAGTGTCGATGCCAGCGAGGCGAGCCTCAACGACCGGATGATGGAGCGATCGGCCGCCGTCACAGTTCTGGCCGACGCCAGCAAATTCGGTCGCCGCACCACCTATCTGGTGGCCATGCTGGCGCCACCCATGCGGGTGATCTCGGACAAGCAACTGGCGGCAGCGCGGCAACGCCGGCTGCGCGAGGCGGGCGTCGACCTCGTGATCGCGCCCGACACGCTTGGCCCCACTCCAAGCGCGCCGACGCCGTGAGCCGGGACCTGCTTCTCGGACTGGATGGTGGCGGGTCAAAGACGATCCTGGCATGCGTTGATCGCCAGGGCTCGATCGTGGCGCTTCGGCACGGCACGGCCCTCGATCCAATGGCCGATCCGGATTGGCCGACACGGTTCGCCGATCTCCTCGCAAGCCTTCAGGATCTGCTGCCGGACGTCCGCCGTGCGGTGCTCGGGCTGCCGTTTCATGGCGAGGTGGAGGCGATTTCGCGGCAACAGAATGCGGTCGTGGCATCGCTTCTTGGCATGCCCTGCGAGGTGCTGAACGACGTTCATGTGGCGTTCGAGGGCGCCCTCGCGGGCAAGCCGGGCGTCCTGGCGCTGGCCGGAACCGGCTCGATGGGCTGGGCCGGCGACGGCCGCGACCGTCATATCCGGGTCGGTGGCTGGGGCGACCTTCTCGGGGACGAGGGAAGCGCCCATTGGGTCGGGCGCGAAGCTCTCTCACAGATGACCCAGGCGCTCGACGGCCGCAGCGCCGATAAGGTCTTTGCCGATGCGCTGCTGGCCAGTCTGCGGATCGGTGAGGCCGAGGTGATCGGCTGGTCCTATCTGAACAGCAGCCGTCGGTCCGATGTCGCGGCCTTGGCCGAAGTGGTCGACGACCTCGCCGAAACCGGCAATGCGACCGCGCTCACGATTCTGGCCCGCGCGGCCGATTATCTCATCGACCACGTGCGGGCCGCCGCACGGCGCATCGGGACCCCGCAGCCGCTCGTCTGGAGCCATGCGGGCGGGCTGTTTCGCAGCGCGACCGTGCTGCGGCTGATGACGGAGGCGCTCGGCGCCCCAGTCGCGCCGGATCTGCCTCCCATCGGCGGTGCGATCCTGCGGGCTGCACGACAATCGGGATGGACGACGGACGATCCGGCTTGGCGCGCCCGCCTTGCGGCGTCTTTCGCAGCGACGATCCGGCCCGGCGGTTTCCGGCATAGTGGGAGTGTAGCATGACCAAAACATGGTTGAGGGCCGTGTTGGCCGGCACCGTGGCAGCCGTAGCCCTGATGGCGATCCCCGCCTCGGCGCAGACCAAGCCTTATTCGGGCCAGAGCATTACTGTGCTGCTTCCCCCGTGGGGCACGCTGCCAAAGGATATGACCGACCGCTTCACGGCACAGACCGGGATCGCGCTCGATATGCAGACGCTCGGTTGGGACGACATCCGCACCAAGATCGTGACCTCGACCTTGGCCGGCACCGCACCGGCCGATGTGACGGAGGTCGATTGGTCCTGGGTTGGGCAGTTCGGCGCCGCCGGCTGGTACGAACCCCTCGACGGCATGGTGGATGCCAGCCTGCGGAAGGATCTGCCGACCGACAAGATCTTCACCTATGACGGCAAGCTCATCGCGGTCCCGTATAATAACGATTATCGCGTCCTGATCGTCAATCAGGAGCAGATGAAGAAAGCCGGGATCGACAAGCCGCCCGCCACTATGGATGAGCTCTTGACCGATGCCAAAGCCGTGAAGGCCAAAGCCGGCGTCACGTATCCGATCGGCTTGCCGATGTCGGCCACCGAGGGGTCGGCCACCGCTTGGTACCTCCTGACCAAGGCGTTCAATGGCGAGCTGTTCGACAAGGACGGCAAGGCGCTGTTCACGACACCGGATTCGGCGGGCTATAAGGCTTTGGCCTTCGAAGCCGAGGCCCTGAAGGCAGGCTTGATCGATCCGGCGTCGACGGGCCTGAAGGACGTCGATATCCAGGAATTGTTCAAGGGCGGTCAGATCACCTTCGATCTCGCCGGCTGGGCCGGCAATCTCGCGCTCTACAACGACAAGGACAAATCGAAGGTCGCCGGACAGGCGATCGCGGCGCTGATGCCCAACGTCACGGGAAAGAGCCGGACCTTTGGTCTGCCGGGCGCTGTCGGTATCCCCAAAGCCTCGACCCACAAACAGGCGGCCGCCGCCTTCATCAATTGGCTGCTGCAACCCGAGAACCAAGCCGAATGCTACACGGCTCTCGGCAATTTGCCGACCCGCACCAGCGTGCTGACCTCGCTCAACCAGGAGGGAAAGCTTGCCGGTGGTTCCGTCCTGATCGAGGAAGCCGCTCTCGTCGAGCCTTTGTTCGCGCAGGGCACGCCGGGCTGGTATCCGCAATTCTCGAGTGCGGCCGCGACCGCCATCAATCAGGTCGCCAAGGGTCAGCTGACGGTCGATCAAGCTGTCAAGCAGATCGCGGCCGGCGCTGAAGACGCGATGAAGTGACGATGACGCGCGCGGGTCGACGATCATGAGCGCCATTCCGGCCTCGGCCGACACGCCGGTCACGACTCGCGCGCGCTGGTTCGGCGCGGAGGCGTGGCTCGGCCTCGCCTTCGCGGCGCCCATCGCGGTGCTGATGGGCGGACTGGTGCTCGGCCCGGTTCTGTTCACTCTCTGGGACAGCCTGCATCGGGTCGATCCGATGCGACCCGGCACGCCGTTCATCGGCTTGCGGCATTACATCGACCTGTTTGCCGACCCGAACGTCCAGGCGGCCTGGCTCAACACCTTTGCCTATGTGGCGATTGCGGTCGTGGCCGAAACGCTTGGTGGTCTCGGGGTGGCGCTGCTGCTCCATCAGGTCCGAACAGGGCGGCGCTGGTTGCTGGCCGCGATGGTCCTGCCCTGGGCGCTGCCGCCGGTCGTCAATGCGATCGTCTGGCTGTGGATCTACAACCCCAGCTACGGCCTCCTCAACAGCCTGTTGAAGAGCGCGGGCCTGATCACGACCAACCATGTCTGGTTCAACGATCATACGACCGCGCTGCTGCTGATCGGGCTCGTCCACGTCTGGCGCATGCTGCCCTTGACGGCCATCATCCTTCTGGCCGCGCTGCAGAGCGTCCCCGGCGAGCTCTACGAGGCGGCGCGTCTCGATGGCGCCGGCCCGATCAAGTGCTTTCGCATGATCACGCTTCCGCTGATCTCGGGGGGCCTTGCGATCGCGCTCAGCCAGTCGACCGTCTTTGCCTTCAACCTGTTCGACGAAGCGTGGATCCTGGCGGGGTCGAGCCTCGATACGCGAACCATCGTGGCGCAGGTCTATATGTCGGCGTTCCAGAACCTGCATTTTTCCTACGGCATGGCGCTGTCGGTGCTGATCATGATCGCCTCGCTCCTGGTGTCGCTGATCTACGTGCTGCGCGTCTATCGCGAAACGAGGTTCGACTGATGACCCGTTCGCTGTCCGGCCGCCTCGGCATCGGGGCCGGCGTCGTCATTTTGCTGCTGTGGTCGCTCGGGCCCATCTATTGGTCGATTGCGACCAGCTTCACGCGCCCGGCCGATCTCGTGTCGCAGACGCCGCATTTCTTCCCGCCAAGCATCACGTTCGAGCATTATGCCAACCTGCTCGGGGGCACGAGCTCCTATCAGGGAGCCGCCACCCAATCGGTGTGGCCGCAGTTCAGCCGGGCGCTGATCAACTCGCTGGTCACGACGCTCGCGGCCACCGCCATCACGGTGTTGCTGGCCGCCTTTGGGGGCTATGCCTTTGTGCGCCTGAGGTTTCCAGGGCGCGACGTGATCTTCGTGCTGGTGGTCGCGACCTTGGCGATCCCAGCCTATACGGTGATGATCCCGCTCTATCGTCTGATGATCGCGCTGCGGCTCGTCGATACCTATCTCGGCGTCACGCTGATCTATGTGTCGGCCTTTCTGCCGCTGGCGCTGTGGCTGATGCGGAGTGTTTACCAATCGCTGCCCGTCTCGTTGGAGGAGGCGGCGTGGCTCGATGGCGCGGGCCGCGTCTACACGCTCGTCCGCATCGTGCTGCCGCTCGCCGCGCCGGGCTTGATCGCCAGCGCGATCCTCACCTTTCTTAGCGCCTGGGGTCAGTTCATGATCCCGCTGGTGTTCTCGCCGACGCTGCAGACCAAGCCGCTCACCGTGCTGATCCCCGAATTCGTCACCAAAAATTACGTCGACTACGGGCTGATGAATGCGGCCGGCATGCTGGCGATCGTGCCGCCGTTGCTGGTGGTGCTCTTTCTCAACCGATATCTGGTCCAGGGCCTCATGGCCGGATCGGGCAAGTGATCATAACGCCAGAAGGATACGTCATGAACATCACGGAGCAGGTCATCCGCGAGCAATTCCCGTTTTGGGCCAAGGCTCCGGCCGTCGCGGCCCTGCCGGCCGACGGCACCGATTATGTGATCGTCGGTTGCGGCACATCCTATTATCTCGCCCAGATCGTCGCGGCCTCCTTCAACCTCAAGGGCCTTTCGGCCAAGGCCGTGCCGGGTGCCGAATGGGCGCGCCGCCGCAAGGCTTATGTGGTGGACGACAGCCGCACTCATGTGATCGCTCTGTCACGCAGCGGTGAATCGACCGAGACCGTCCAGGCCGTCGAGGTCAGCCGGGCGGCCGGCCTCACCACCACGGCCATCACCTGCGCCGAGGGCAGCAGCATCGTTCGCGCGGCCGCAACCACGATCTATGCCGAAACCCACCCGGGCGAGGGGATCGTTATGACCTCCTCGGCCAGCCTCATGCTGCTCGAAGGCTTGCGCCTCGCCGGCATCGCAATGTCGCCCAGCCTCGCCGCCGAGGCGCTCGCGATCCTCGATAAGACCGATGGCGAGCTGAAAGCCGCTCTGCAGGGCCGGTCGCATTTTGTCTATCTCGGCGCTGGCGCGCTTTACGGGCTCGCCGAGGAAGGCGCGCTCAAGCTGCAGGAAATGAGCATCAGCTATTCGCAAGCCTATCATCCGATGGAATATCGCCACGGCCCGATCAGCCTCGTCGATGACAAGACCTTCGTGGTGATGCTCTACAGCCCCGAGACGCGGGACGAGGAAGCCAAGGTCGCGGCGGAACTCACAGCCAAAGGCGCACGCGTGCTCGGCTTCGGCGGACCCGGCGACATCGAGATCGCGGTGCCGGACGAGACCTTGACCCGCGCTCTCGCAATTTTGCCGGCCTTGCAGATCCTCGGCGAACGGGTCGCCGAGCAGCGTAACGTCGACACGGTCGCGCCGCGTCATCTCAGCAAGGTCGTGGTGCTGGCCTGATCCCGCGATCCTGCAACCCAACCTGACCGGAAGATCGAGGAGAGACCCCATTGGCGGATGTCGAGATCGCCCATATCAGCAAGTCTTATGCGGCCCATCCCGTCATCCGCGATGTTAGCCTCAAGGTCGCGGATGGTGAGTTCATCGCGCTCGTGGGTGCATCGGGTTGCGGCAAGTCGACCCTGTTGCGGATGATCGCGGGGCTGGAAACCATCACGTCCGGGACGTTGTCGATCGGCGGGCGTGTGGTCAACGACGTCCCCTCGAAAGACCGGGACATCGCTATGGTGTTCCAAAACTACGCGCTTTATCCACATCTCACCGTGGCCGAGAATATGGGCTTCAGCCTCAAGCTGCGGGGCGCTTCCAAAGAGCAAATGATGCGGGAGATCGCGCAGGCCGCGCAAGTGCTCGGACTGTCGGATTACCTCAACCGCTATCCGCGCCAACTCTCCGGTGGTCAGCGCCAGCGGGTCGCGATGGGACGCGCCATCGTCCGCAAGCCGCAGGTGTTTCTGTTCGACGAGCCGCTGTCGAACCTCGACGCCCAACTCAGGGTGCAGATGCGGGTCGAGGTCAAAACGCTGCAGCAGCGGCTCGGCACGACCTCGATTTACGTCACCCACGATCAGATGGAAGCGATGACGATGTCGGACCGCATCGTCATTCTCAATGCGGGCCGCGTGGAACAGATCGGGGCACCGCTCGAGGTCTATGACCGACCCGCCAACCTGTTCGTGGCAGCCTTCATCGGGTCGCCCGCCATGAACCTGCTGCGGGGCCGTCTCGTCGATGGACCGCAGGGGCATGGCGTCGATCTAGGCGGCCTGATCTTGCCGCTCCCCGGGCGCGTGTCGGCCGAAGCGGGTCGCGCCGTCGTGTTCGGCATCCGCCCCGAGCGTCTCGTGGTCTCCACGGCGGAAGACGCCCTTTCCATGACGGTCGATCTTGTCGAGGCAACGGGTGCCGAGTTGCACGTCCACGGCCATCTCGGCGATCACAAGTTGATCCTGGCTATGCCGGGCCGACGGCTGGTGCGTTCGGGCGATCTCTTGCCGATCGCGGCCGAACCGGCCGATATTCATCTTTTCGACGCCGCCAGCGGGCAACGGCTTGATCTTCAGCGGGAGAGCGTTCGCGCATGAATCACAATCGGATCGCCGACCTCCCGGCCCAGCGGCGCGCCGGCAGTCGTACTGGAATCACCTCGGTCTGCACCGCGCATCCGACCGTGATTGAAGCCGCTCTGCGGTTCAGCCAGGCGCAGGGGGCGCCCGTGCTGATCGAGGCCACCTGTAACCAGGTGAACCAGCATGGCGGCTATACCGGCATGACGCCGGATGCGTTCAGACGTTTCGTCGAGACGATTGCCGCAAGGGTCGGCTTTTCGGGCGAGTTGATCCTCGGTGGCGACCATCTCGGCCCCAATCCGTGGAAACATCGACCGGCCGACGAGGCCATGCGCGAGGCGAGCGTGATGGTGCGGGATTTTGCCCGCGCCGGTTTCACAAAGCTCCATCTCGACACCAGCATGGGCTGCGCCGGCGAAACCGTCGCCTTGTCGGACGAGACGACCGCAGCCCGAGCCGCCAGCCTCGCGGCCATCGCCGAGGAGGCCGCCCCGGCGCGCGAGACCTTGTCCTACGTGATCGGCACCGAGGTGCCGGTGCCGGGTGGAGCGCTGGAAACACTCGATCATCTCGCGATCACCTCCCCGGACGCCGCGCGGCAGACCGTTGCGGTGCACGAGCGGGCCTTTGCCAAACTCGAACTGCAGGAGGCCTTCGGCCGCACCGTCGGCATTGTGGTGCAGCCGGGCGTCGAATTCGGCAACGCGGATGTCGTCCCTTACGACCGCGCCAAGGCGAAGGCGCTCAGCGCCACGCTCGATGGCCTGCCGCACGTCGTGTTCGAGGCTCATTCGACCGATTATCAATCCGAAGCCGCCCTCGCGGCCCTGGTGGACGATGGCTTCGCGATCCTCAAGGTCGGCCCCGGCCTGACGTTCGCGCTGCGCGAGGCGCTTTACGGGCTCGATGCCATCGCGACGGTGCTGGGTCTGCAGCAAGCGGACGACAGCCTGTCGGCCGCGATGGAACGCGTGATGCTGCGCGAGCCGGGCTCCTGGCAACCCTATTACCATGGCGACGCGGCCGAGCTGCGGTTGCAGCGGCACTTTAGCTACAGCGATCGCATCCGCTATTACTGGCCCCATGCCGAGGCGCAGGCGGCCCTGTCGCGCCTGCTTGGCTTGTTCGGCGATCGCGCGATCCCCGCGACCTTGATCAGCCAGTATTTCGGCTTACTCGACCCAGAACTCCTGGCGCGGAGCGGCGGCGCGACCGCGACCGTGCTGCAGGAGGCGGCCGTCACGCGGGTTCTCGCGATCTATGCCCGCGCCTGCGGCGTGACCGTCACGACCTGACCGCGCGGCCGCACGATGGCGAACCGAACGGCGGTGAAGGGTCATGTCCGATCGACCCGCCTCTCGGGCGGCGACGCGAGCCAACAACCCGCCTGCTTCGGCCTACGGCCGAGGGCGGCGCTGCAAGCGGCATCTGCGAACGTGCCCATGAGGGCCGTCCCGATGCCACGCGCAGCCCTCCCGTCGGATCGGCCGATCATAGAGGTCGATCACGGCACGGTGCCGCCTGTCGTAGCGCTGATGCGAGACGTCGTGGCCGCCGATGAACACGCCCCGCCCAAACCGCACGTCTGCCAGAGCCGGGGCAAAGATCGCCGCCGCGGCCAGGATGGTCACCGTCCATAACGACCGATGGATCGCGGTGGCTGTGGCGTGACGCCGCTTGTCCGAGTCCGACGCGGGCGTGTCGAAATCTCTGTTAGCCAGGGAACGCTTACGTTTGCGCTTGGTAAGCGGAAGCCACGAAGAAGGATAGAGCCCTGAGTTTTGGGTTGCAAACACTCCCCTCAGCGCCAGGGGTTCCTTGTGCCGCCTAGCCGCTGCATGGTTTCCAAATGTCTTTAAAACTCGAAACGGCCGAGGAAATAATCTGGACGATCCGCCGCATTTGAGACGTCGAGTGGACCAGGAAAGACTTCATCGCTACGTGTAAAATAGTATTGATCTCGGCGGACGAACGTAACTTCGTACACTTGTGCAATCGGAATGCCACCCGTCACTACGATGTTGCTGTAGTTATTCGCGTGAATGTGAATACATTCATGGCTCAATCGGATGCGCTGGAGGACGCGGCTAAAAAGCGTTCTAAATTGCTCATCGTGTAAATGATCAACCCAATGGAATTCGATTGCGATTTGGCGGAACTGTCCGAAAATCGACGGTGCGAGCGCGTCAAGGCACGACCATTCGTGACCTTCAATATCGACCTTTAAGATCATCTCGGTTTCAGAAGCGTGACCGTTTAGCTGTAGAAGCGTATCAAGTCGACGTAGTCCTTGAACATCGTCGGTATCAGCGATGCCAATTTTATTGAAATGAAACCGCGGATGCGATGTCGGAGCTTCGTCAACGGTGTGGTCATACTGAAAAATGTCGGCTCCGTTCTCCGCCATTTCAAAGTCCCATGATACATCTGGACCGACACCAAGGGAGTAACAAAGCTTGACGCCCTTCAGGTCGTCCAGCATGACATACCCACCGTCGTGATATCCCCCGACGCGCACCTTATCGAACCCAATGATCTTTGATGGTGTGAGTAAGGACAAGCATTGTCGGATGCTTAGCTGTATCTGATCTGACATAGCATTGACCCCGTCTCTAATTGATTTCAGTGTTGAAACAGTATGAAGATTTAGGTGATCGCTGGATTGGCGATTTGCGCGAGTTGGTCGAGAATGCTGGGAGTACACTCCTCCCAGCTTGGCCAAATAAAATCTTTAGATATGCAGCATGCCTTCTTATAGGCTGTGTCATCTTCCATTGAGATAACATGCTCAACAAGCGACGATGCATTGTTGAAGAATAGCCCGATGTCACCGATGATTTCTCGCGCGATGGGTGTATCGAAAACGATCGAGGGCTTGCCGTAGAAGGACGCTTCGATCATCGGTATGCCGAAGCCTTCTGCGACCGAACTCATGATCAGCGCATGTGAATGAATGTAAGCATCAGCAAGATCGAAATCATCCAAGCCAGAAAACCAGTGGAGTTTATCACCGTAGTAGATCGACGTTTCGATCGCCTCTGTTATTTCTTGCTCCATCCAGCCTTTTCGACCGATAATGACAAGGCTTCGGTCCAGCCCTGCGGCCCACATCGACTCAAAGCAACGGATTGTCGGAAGATGACCCTTCTTCGGTTCGACCGAACCCACCATGATATAGGGGTTTTTGTGACGGATGAGTTGAGTGACTGTACTGTTTGAGGAGTTCGATAATTCGATCTTCGATGTAATCATCGTCATCCCCTCATTCGACACGAGAGGTTCGAAACCGTTATAGGCCGTCATCATCATGGGGAGCCGTCGCTTTTGACGTGTCAAAAACTCAGCCACCGATCGCTTCGTATAGTCTGACACACAGAAAAGAGCGTCTGCATAAGTGGTCGTCTGCAGTACACTCTCACGAAATTGATAGCGCCAAGGTGATGGATAAAACTTTTCGAAAACGATTGGCAAAATATCATGTACAAGAATAACAATCTTTGCGCCGCTTTTCTTGATCTTCCGGTAGATTGAAGGATCAACGTCGTGCCAGTAGGCGGGGGCAAAGACGACATCACCCGGGCCCGGTTCAAGCCGGGCGAATTCATCTGCTTTCGCCGAGCGCCGCGCCAATATCTTGGATGCTTGACGGTTTAGTTCAGTCTCGATTTTTGATACTAACGCGCGACCGCCCGCACTTGGAAACACGGCTGCTGGGACGTTGACGATCGCAGTTGCGACAGCTGCGAGATAGTTGGCAGCGTCGCTTGCGACTTGCACCGCCGCCGGAATCGCATGAGCCCTGTTGCTGGCGTCGACTTTTTCGACCAGGTCCTCGGGTGGGTTTTGGCCAGGAAGCGGACGATAGATGATCAGGCCGTTCTGCGTCGGTACAAAGGGAATAACGTCTATACCGTTTTTCATCCCCCACTGGTAACCGATGTCGATATAGCTGAGTACGACGCGTGGAATGCCGGTTGGTTGTTTTGTAAAATCGATAAACGAGCAGTCGATTAGGATCCGTGTGCGACCACGTTGCATCAGTACTCTCTGCTCAAGTCGGAACGAAGTCGGCGAAATATTGTGCGAAGACATCAGCACGTTTCTGGTCTGCCTTCAGCGTTTGCAGCAGTTCGTCCAGAGATTGTGCTGATGCGCCTAAAGGGTCGAACGCGGAGGTGCGTGCCTCACTCCGGGTTCGCCCAAGGATCGACGCGATCTCGTGACGCGCGTCGGCGTTATCTGGTGCAAGCGCGAGGGTCGCCTCATAGGCTCGCAGCGCGTCTGCCTTTCGGTTTTGAAGCTTGAGCAAATGTCCGAGTTGCAGGCGAACATCGGCATCTTGCTCGTTTAGCGTCACCGCATATTGATAGGCTTGTTCAGCAGCCGCAAGACGGCCTGCCTCTTTACAACAATTGCCGAGCTGCACCCAGATCGAGAAATCCGAAGGATGGCGATCGACATGCTGCTGGTAGGCGTCGGCAGCCTCGCTCCAGGCACGCTGGTCGCGCTTCCGATCGCCGATCGATTTGAAGTTGCTCACCGCAACTCTCAACTTCAATCCCTTGAAAGCTCCGCTCATCCGCCGCCCTTTTTGCTCGGCGCAAGTCATAGAGCGTCATAGGTTGCCGGTCAAATAAAAAGCAACCTGGAGTTGTCAAGTCGCGCGGTTGAAAGAGCGCGGAGCTTGGGTCTGGACTTCAGGGAGAACGACTTCCTCGTCGCTCCGCCATCGTTCGTTTGACGCCTCCGCCCGCACGCCATAGAACGCCGTGTTACGTTCAACACAACACCGCCCGGAGAGACGGTTCAAGGAAGTCAAAGCGATGCGCGTCTACTACGATCGGGATGCCGATCTCAATCTCATCAAGGGCAAGAAGGTCGCAGTGGTCGGCTACGGCAGCCAGGGCCATGCTCACGTGCTCAACATGCGGGATTCGGGCGTCAAGGACGTCGTTGTGGCGCTGCGCGAAGGCTCCCCCTCGGCCAAGAAGGCGGAAGGCGAGGGCCTCAAGGTCATGAACGTCGCCGATGCGGCCAAGTGGGCCGATATCGTGATGATGCTGACGCCGGACGAGCTGCAGGCCGACATCTACAAGGCCGATCTCGAACCCAACATGAAGAACGGTGCCGCGCTGCTGTTTGCGCATGGCCTCAACGTTCATTTCAACCTGATCGAGCCGCGTGCCGATCTCGATGTGTTGATGGTGGCGCCCAAGGGTCCCGGCCATACGGTCCGGTCGGAGTACCAGAAGGGTGGCGGCGTGCCGTGCCTGATCGCCATCGCGCAGGACGCGTCCGGCAATGCTCATGATCTTGGACTGTCCTACGCCTGTGCGATCGGCGGGGGCCGGGCCGGCATCATCGAGACCACCTTCAAGGAAGAATGCGAGACCGATTTGTTCGGCGAGCAGGCCGTCCTCTGCGGCGGGTTGGTCGAACTGATCCGCGCCGGCTTCGAGACGCTGGTGGAAGCCGGCTATGCACCCGAGATGGCCTATTTCGAGTGTCTGCATGAGGTGAAGCTGATCGTCGACCTCATCTACGAGGGCGGCATCGCCAACATGAATTACTCGATCTCGAACACCGCCGAATATGGCGAATACGTCACCGGCCCGCGCATCATCACACCGGAGACCAAGGCCGAGATGAAGCGCGTTCTGCAGGACATTCAATCCGGCAAGTTCACGCGGGATTGGATGCTCGAAAACAAGGTCAGCCAGACCTCGTTCAAGGCCACCCGTGCCAAGGCCGCAAGCCACCAGATCGAGGAAGTCGGCGGCAAGCTGCGCGCCATGATGCCCTGGATCACAAAGAACAAGATGGTCGACAAAGAACGCAACTAAGCGCGTTTCCTCGGCCTTCTTCGTCAAACTCAAGCCCGCTCGGCAACACGCCGAGCGGGCTTTTTGATTCAATCCTCGAAGGGCTCGGTCACGACCCGTTTGCCGATCATGAACGCATCGGCCACCAGCTGAAACGGTGCGACATCGACGGCGCTGCTGCCGCTGTCGAGCAGCGTCGCGAACCGCTTGTAGATCCCCTCATATTCTCCATGTTGCGGCGTCGGCGCGTCGAGCAACGGCGTACCGTCGATCGCAAGCTTCGAGCCGCCGCCCGTGAGGTTGAAGCGCTGACCGGCCTCTGTCTCGATGTCGATGGTCCAGCTCTGCTCGCCGGTCTGCCGCCAGTCGAACGCGGCCGTGAGCGCCCCTGGCTGGGCCTCGCTCGCAACCGGGCTGCTGAAGACGAGGTCGGCCGCGATCGGCATGTCCCGGTTTGACGGATAGACGAGGCTCGCGTCGTGCACGAAGATCGGGCCGGGCATGATGCGGGTCAGGATCGAGAGCGCGTTGATGCCGGGGTCGAACACGCCGAAGCCGCCGACCTCCCAAATCCAATCCTGGCCCGGATGCCAACGCCGGACATCCTCCTTCCAGGTGATCGTCAGCCGCTTGATGCGTTCGCCGACGAGCCGCGACCGAACCTCCTCGACCGCCGCATTATATTGCGAATGCCAGGTCGTGAAGATCACGCGATCCAGCGTCGCCGCGTAGCCGGCGAGATCGGTCAGTTCGGTGACGGTCGGGGCAGGGGGCTTTTCGAGCAGGACGTGTTTGCCGGCATCGAGCGCCTCGCGCGCGATGGTATAGCGGGCGCTGGGCGGCGTGCAGATCGCCACCGCGTCGAGATCGGGCATGGCGGCATAAAGCTCCGCTGGGGTCTTGAATGTCGGCACATCGGGATGCGCGAGGCCCCGTTGGCTGACCAGGGCCGCGAGCCGGAAGTTTGGGTTATTGGCGATGACCGGCAAGTGCTGGTCTTGCGAGATCTTACCGACCCCGATGATCGCGATACTATAGACCGCCAAAGTCGTTCTCCTCCTGATCGGCGAGCATGTCCGATGGCTCGCATGTCTCTGCGCGACAAACCACAGGCGCGGGGCTGTGTTCAACTCCCGTATTCGGGCATCGACGTGAATCCAAGCGCTGCGAGATGAAACGCGATCCCCTATGCTCCCCGTTCAACCATAACCTCGAGCGTCATCCCATGAACATCCTGTCGATCCAATCGCATGTCGCCTATGGGCATGTCGGCAACGCGGCGGCGGTGTTTCCCATGCAACGCCTCGGCCATGAGGTTTGGCCGATCCACACCGTGCAGTTTTCCAACCACACGGGCTATGGGGCGTGGCGCGGCGAGGTGCTGCCCGCGAGCCTGATCGGTGATTGCGTCCAGGGCATCGCCGATCGCGGCGTGTTGAGCCGCTGCGACGGCGTGTTATCGGGCTATATGGGGTCGGCCGAGACCGGTCTTGCGATCCTCGATGCGGTCGACAAGGTCAAGGCCGCCAACCCATCGGCGCGCTATTGCTGCGACCCGGTGATCGGTGATGTCGGTCGGGGCGTTTTCGTCCGGCCGGGCATCGCCGAATTCATGCGCGACCGCGCCGTGCCGATGGCCGATCTCATCACGCCCAACCAATTCGAACTCGATATTCTGTCGGGAGGCTCGTCGGCCACCTTGGAGGAGGTGCGGCCCGCGCTCCGCTCTGTCCATGCCCGCGGACCCAGCACGATCCTGGTCACCTCCTATCTCGGTCACGATACGCCTGCCGACAGCCTCGATCTGCTCGCCTCGGACGGCGGGGATCTGTGGCGGGTGCGAACCCCGAAGCTCGGCCTGTCGATCAACGGGGCCGGGGATGCGATCGCGGCTCTGTTCTTCGTGCATCACCTGGAAAGCGGATCCTTGCCCGAGGCGTTATCGCGGGCGGCGTCGTCAGTCTATGGCCTGTTGCGGATGACCCAAGATGCCGGTGCTGGCGAGATTCTGCTGATTGCCGCGCAGAACGAGATCGTCGAGCCGACGGCGCGCTTTCGGCCGGAGAAAATCTGACGGTCCGCGACCATCTCAGCTTCCGCTTAAGCTCGCCGCGATGGAACGCAACGGGCCGCAAAAGGGTTCTAAGTCACACGGTTGACGTGCCGTGAAGGGGATAGACATGGCCAAAGACACCACGAAACATAATGCGGACACTGATGCTTCGGCGCTGAAAACTCCCAGCGACCTCGGCGATAACGGCACCGCGCAAATCGCCGCCGAGATCAACAAGCTGGTGGCCGACGCTTTCGCGCTTTATCTCAAGACCAAGAATTTCCATTGGCACATGAGCGGCCCGCATTTCCGCGACTACCACCTGTTGCTCGACGAGCATGCCGATCAGATCTTCGCCACGACCGATCCGCTGGCCGAGCGGGTTCGCAAGCTCGGTCGTCGAACGGTCCATTCGATCGGTGAAATCAACGGGATGTCGCGCGTGAAGAACAACGATGCCGACTTCGTGTCAGCGGCCGACATGCTCCGCGAGCTCCTGCAGGACAATCGCGACATGGTGACCAACATGCGCAAGGCGCATGAAGTGTGCGACGAACACAAGGATGTCGCGACTGCGAGCCTGCTCGAAAACTATATCGACGATACCGAGCGCAGGGCCTGGTTCCTGTTTGAGGCGACCCGCGACGCCGACGCGACCGGCCACTAAGCTATCGCCACGGGCACTCGAAAATGCCGCCGGTTCGCCGGCGGCTTTTTTGTTTCGACATTGTCACGCGGATCAAGCGTATGGCGTCAGCGTTCGACCGTCATGGCGACGCCCATGCCGCCCCCGATACACAGGGTCGCGAGGCCCTTGCGAGCATCGCGTCGGCCCATCTCGTAAAGGAGTGTGGTGAGGACGCGCGCGCCGGACGCCCCGATCGGGTGACCGATCGCGATCGCGCCTCCGTTGACGTTTACGATCGCCGGATCCCAACCCATGTCTTTATTGACCGCCAGCGCTTGCGCCGCAAACGCCTCGTTGGCCTCGACGAGATCGAGATCGGCGACCTTCCATCCCGCCTTCTCCAGCGCCTTGCGCGAGGCAGGGATTGGGCCGGACCCCATCACGGCGGGGTCGACCCCAGCGGTCGCCCAGGAGGCGATGCGTGCGAGTGGCGTCAGGCCGCGCTTCTTGGCCTCGGCGGCCGTCATCAGCACCAGAGCGGCGGCGCCGTCGTTGATGCCGGACGCGGAACCCGCCGTCACGGTTCCCTCCTTTGAGAAGGCGGGCTTGAGCTTCGTCAAGGCCTCGAGGGTGGTGCCGGGCCGGATATGTTCGTCCTGATCGACCACGACGTCACCCTTGCGACCCTTGATCGTGAACGGCACGATCTCGTCTTTGAACCGCCCTGAAGCTTGAGCCTTCTCGGCTTTGTTCTGGGACGCCACGGCGAACTTGTCCTGATCCTCGCGGGTCAACTGCCATTGGGTCGCGACGTTTTCGGCCGTAACGCCCATGTGATAGCCATGGAACGCATCCATCAGCCCATCCTTGAGCATGGTATCGACGAGCTTCAACTCACCCATCTTCACGCCCGAACGGAGATAGGCCGCATGCTGCGCTTGCGTCATGCACTCCTGGCCACCTGCGACGATGATCGAGGCGTCGCCGCTGCTGATCTGCTGCAGCCCGAGCGCGACGGCCCGTAAACCGCTACCGCAAAGTTGATTGAGGCCCCAGGCCGTCCGTTCCTGCGGCACGCCTGCCAACATGGCGGCCTGTCGGGCGGGATTCTGGCCCTGACCCGCCGTCAGGACCTGGCCCAAGATAACTTCATCGACCTCGTCGGCCGACAGTCCCGCTCTCGCCAGCGCCGCCGTGATGGCGGTCGCACCGAGTTCATGCGCTGCGGTATTGGCGAAGACGCCGTTGAAGGTTCCAACGGCTGTGCGGGCTGCACTGACGATCACGATATCGGCGGACGACATGGACGCTCCTCGAGTGGGGTTCTCCGCCAGTGTCTGAGGCGGTTGACGGTAATGGCGCGCGATGTTCGATGATGCGCTCGGGCAAGGCAAGCCCAAGAAGACGTCGCCGTTTTCCATTATGTGGTGATGACCGGCGGTGTTCGGAAGACTGGCGATTTCGCCATCATGGCTATTTCGCAACAGCAACAAACCGCCTATCCTCGACCGGGAGAGCGTCACGCGATCAGGCGAAGAACAAGCTTCGAACTTAAAATCTCAGGGTGGAACCGCTTAACGCGAGTGTCGAACGGCTCGAGACCCGTCCGTCATCTCGAAGGAGGCTGTTTCCCGGCTATGGCGGACCCAGCATGACCGCGACTGACAAACCGATCACGATCAAGAAATACGCCAACCGACGATTATACAATACGGGAACCAGCACCTACGTGACGCTCGAAGACTTGGCCGGTATGGTCAAGCGTGGCGAGGATTTTGCGGTCTTCGATGCCAAGACCGGAGAGGAAATCACCCGAAGCGTTCTGGCACAGATCATTTTTGAGCAGGAGGGCAAGAACGGCCAAAGCCTTTTGCCGACCGCCTTTCTCCGCCAATTGATCCGCTTTTACGGCGACAGCATGCAGATGCTGGTCCCGAGCTATCTCGAATTTACCATCGATAAACTAACAACCGACCAGCATAAAATGCGTGAGCAGGTCGAGACCGCCATCGGCGGCAGCATGTTGCCGGGTACGGCGTTTCGCAGTCAGATGTTCGATCAACTCGAGGAGCAGACCCGCAAGAACATGCTGATGTTCTCGCAGGCTTTGACGATGTTCAGCCCGTTCACGCCCAAGATCCCGGTTGGCGCGGTCGCTGAACCGAGCCCGATATCGTCGGCCCCGACCGCCGACGATCTCGAAGCGCTGCGGACGGAATTGAGCGACATGCAGAAACGCCTGGACCGCTTGGCGCCTAAGCCTGCGAGCGAGTGACGGCGCGACCAGCTTCGGCTGGGTCGCTTTGGACTCGAGGGTCGTTGAAGAGCGGGCGGCTTGATGCTCCCAGGTGATCGCGCCGACGCACCCCCAACAAGCAGAAAGGGTGCCGACTTTCGCCGCACGCCCTTCATTCAACCTATAAACCGGAGACGCGTCTCAGCGGGGCGCCAGGATCATGACCATCTGGCGGCCTTCCATCGACGGCTCAGTCTCGACTTTGGCGATTGCGAGCGTCTCTGTTTTCACCCGATCAAGGAGGCGATACCCAATATCCTGGTGGGCCATTTCACGCCCGCGAAACCGAAGCGTAACCTTGACCTTGTCGCCTTCCTCGAAGAAGCGATGCACCGCTTTCATCTTGGTATCGTAATCGTGTTCGTCGATGCCAGGCCGAAGCTTGATTTCCTTCACTTCGACGACCTTTTGACGCTTGCGCGCCTCAGCGGCCTTTTTCTGTTCGAGGAAGCGGAATTTGCCGTAATCCAAGATCTTGCAGACTGGAGGATTGGCATTTGGAACGATCTCGACAAGATCGAGTCCAGCCTCTGTCGCGATCTGCAGCGCCTCCTGCGTGTCGGTATTGCCACGATTGCGCCCCTCGGCGTCAATCAGTTGGACCTCCTTGACACGGATATCGAGGTTTATACGTGGCCCGTCTTTCTGCGGGACCGGTGCTGCTTTCATTGGACGACGAATGGTTTTCTCCTCTGCGACGATAGTCTGAGTGGTCGGCCGATGCGCTGCGACCCGTCATGACCTGATGGCTGGCGATAACATGATGCGGCATCCGCCCATGTCAACAATAAAGCCCAGGGCGACGCGAAAAACCACGATCTTGTCACGTTGAAGCATGTTATCACGCGGCAAGAAATGGCGCAATTGCATGCCGATGGACTTGAGTTTAGGCATCGGACATTGAAGATAGCGCATAGCGCATAGCGCTCGTCCTGGTGGTGGCGAAGCAGGAAGGGAGCAGTGGTGTCGGAAACCGAACGCGCAGCCAATCGTGATTTGCGAGGGCTGAAGGTTTTCATCGTCGAGGATGAATCGCTCATTGCGATGCTGCTCGAGGACCTCCTTGGCGAGATCGAGTGCGACATCGTCGGCTCTGCTTTGACATTCCGTCAGGCGATGGAACAGGCCCCGACGATTGCGGCCGATGTCGCGATTCTCGACATCAATCTTGGCGGCGACCCCATCTTCCCGGTCGCGGAGATCCTTGCGGCGCGCGGCATGTCAATCATCTTTGCGAGCGGTTATGGCGCAACGACGTTGCCGGAGGCGTGGCGCAACCGCCCGACGCTGCCGAAGCCCTTTTCGGCCGAGCAGGTCGCTGATGTTTTGCAGAAAGCGATCGGAGCCTCGGCAGGATGAGCCGCCCCTTCGCCACGTTGGACGTGTTCACCGATGTGGCTCTCGCGGGTAATGCTCTGGCGATCGTCCTCGACGCGGACGCTCTCGATCCAGCGCGGATGCAAGCCATCGCTCGCGAATTCAATCTGTCCGAAACCGTTTTCGTTCAAACGCCGCGCGATCCCGCGCATGAAGCTCGCCTGCGGATCTTCACACCTGCGGCCGAGCTTCCATTTGCTGGTCATCCGACCGTCGGAACGGCGGTGTTTTTAGCGCTGCGGTATCACCGCGACCGCCTCGCGACCGGCGACGTGACGATCGTGCTCGACGAGACGATCGGGCCAGTGACCTGCCGGGTTGGGATGCGGGCGGGCGTGGCGCATGCCCGCTTCGATCTGCCTCGACTTCCGGCTTCGAGCGGCACGACCGCATCGAACGCTGTGATTGCGGCCGCCCTCGATCTGACCGTCGACGACATCGGCTTCGGCCGTCATGTTTCCAGCATCTTCTCTGCGGGCGTGGCTTTTACTTTCGTGCCGTTGCGCGACCGCGAGGCCCTCGCACGGGCACGGCCCGTCCTCACGCGCTGGTACGACGCGTTCGGGGAGTTCGGTGCCGTCTACCTCTACACCGACGACGTCGCGAGCCCGGACCACCAGATCCGCGCCCGCATGTTCGCGCCGAACATGGGCCTTGCGGAAGATCCGGCCACCGGTGGTGCGGTCGCGGCTTTCGCGGGCGTTCTCCTGCATTATGGCGACCTCGCCGATGGTGACCATGCGTTCGTCATCGAGCAGGGGTTCGAGATGGGACGTCCGAGCCTCATCGAACTCGGCCTCACTCTGCGCGACGGGCGGTTGGTGTCCGCTTCGATCGGCGGCACCGCCATCGTGGTGTCGCACGGAACGCTGGAGCCTGAGTGACCGAGCGCGTCACTCCCGAAGGGCCGTTCACGCTCGATCATGTCGATGCCATAGACTGTTGTCTCGAGGCGGTGCCGTGGCTTTTCGCCAGCGACCACGCCGATGCGATCGACGCGCATTGGGCGACGCTGCTGGCGGCCTTACCGAAGATGTTCAACGGCCGTGTCCTGCTGCAGCATCGCGGCGCGGTGGAGCAGGACGACACGGGCAGGAGGGTCTATCGCGGCGCGTATTTCGAGGCCGAGTTCAAGGCCTTTCTCGCGTGGCGCGATTTCGGTTACCCGATGCTCGGCGTTCGCAACGGCTTCGCGATGGCGGCCTTGCGCGGGTCCGACGGGGGGTTCGTGCTCGGCGAGATGGGCCCCCACACCGCCAATGCGGGGCGCATCTACTTTCCCTCCGGGACGCCGGATCTCAGTGATCTCGTGGGCGATCGTGTCGATCTCGACGGCAGCGCCCGGCGGGAACTTGTCGAGGAGACCGGGCTCGATCCCGACGACCTCGATTTTGCGCCCGGCTTCACCCTCCTGCACGATCCGGTGCGGGTGTGCTGCATGAAACTGGTCCGATCGCGCGACAGTGCCGATGCGCTGGCGGCCCGGATCGAGGAGGCCCTTGCGCGGGACGCCGATCCAGAATTGGTCCGCATCCATGTGGTCCGGGGGGAGGCCGACATGCGCCCCGAAATGCCGGTCTTCGTGACCGACTATATGCGGCATATGTTCGCCCGGGATCTTTAGTCCGGATCGCCGATCAGCCCGGATAGCCATGCCGGCGCTTCGACGCCGCAACCATGCCGCTGGCTTGGCCATCATGCCCGGCCGAACAGGCACTCTCGGCTTTGGCGATCTCACCCTTGATCTGGTTGTAGACCTTCGGTTCGATGTTGCCGCTGGCGAAATCGTTATCCTGCACGGCGCGCCAACGGGCGATGTCGCCCGCGCAACCGGCTCCCTCCGGCATCTTGAAGTTTGGCGGCGTGAACGGCCGGGTCGCATAGCCTGCTTCGGGATCGTTGGCCTGCTGCGCGAGCGCCGCCGGTACGGTCCACCCGACGAGCACCAGCGTCGCCACGCTGATCACGGCCGACCGCTTGACCGGCCGCGAGCCCTGGTGACGCAGCATCGGATTCGCGTGCAATTTGGCCATGATGTTCTCTCCTGATTCGGCACGGAACCGTAGTCGGATCGCCGCGACGCGGAAAGATGCGGCTCGCCTCACGGAGATCGCCGATGGAACGCCGCTCAGGGCTCCGCTTCGCCGTCTTTCTGGCGCTTCTGATCGAAGCCTCACCCGGCCTCGCGCAGGCGCCTCCTCTCGCTTCGGGCAAACCGCATGTCGATGTGCTGCTGGTGCTCGCAGCCGACGTGTCCCGAAGCATCGACGAGCAAAAGTTCGAGCTGCAGCGCAAGGGATATGCGGCCGCTCTGGCCGATCCGCGCGTGCTCGAGGCGATCGCGTCCAACCCGGACAAAACCATCGCGGTCGCGTTCATGGAATGGGCTGGATCGGAGTCGCAGAAACTCGTGATCGATTGGACGCCGATCCGCAACGAGGCCGACGCCAAAGCGTTCGCCCAGCAGGTGTTGGGGGCTCCGCGTTCCTTCTATGACCGAACCGCGATCGGCTCCGCGCTGGATTTTGCGACAGCGCAATTCGACCATGCGCCCTTTGAGGCAACGCGGCGCATCATCGATGTGTCGGGCGATGGGGCCAGTAACGGCGGCACGGACATCAAGGCGGCGCGGGACGCGGCTCTTGCCCATGGCGTGACGACAATCAACGGGCTGGTGATCCTGAGCAGCATGGACGGGCCGCGCTATCTCGTGGAACATACACATCCACCGGGTGGACTTGCGGCCTATTACAAAACCAACGTGATCGGCGGCGTCGCCGCTTTCGTGTCGAGCGCCGAGGGCTTCGAGAGCTTCGATCGTTCGCTCATCGCCAAGATCGTCGAGGAAATTTCGTGAGCGACACCGACATCGGACCCGCGGCCGAGGCGCGACATGAGGCCAAGCCGCGGATCGGCATCGTCTATTGCACGCAATGCCATTGGCTTCTTCGAGCCGCCTGGATGGCCCAGGAACTTCTGTCGACCTTCGGAACCGAGCTTGCCGAGGTTGCGCTCGTGCCGTCGACGGGTGGCACGTTCCGTGTCGAATACGACGACATCGTCATCTGGGAGCGCAAGCGCGACGGCGGCTTTCCGGAAGCCAAGGTGCTCAAACAACGCGTCCGGGATCAGCTCGACCCCGGTCGCGATCTTGGTCATTCGGACCGTTGAAGCCTCACGTCTCGGCTGGAATAGCCGACTGGCTCCGCCAGAGGTCGATGCCGCCCTCGGTCGCATGGGTATCGATGCGTGCGAGTTCGTCGGTGTCGAAGGCCAAATTGTTCAGAGCATCGAGCGAATTGTCGAGTTGCTCGACCGTCCGCGCCCCGATGAGGGCCGACGTGACACGCTTATCGCGCAGCACCCAGGCGATCGCCATTTGAGCGAGCGATTGTCCGCGGGCTTGAGCGATGTCGTTCAGCGCCTTAATGCGGGCGAGATTGTCGTCCGACACGTGATCGGGCGAGAATGACCCATTTTTGGCGGCGCGCGACGCCTCTGGCACGCCTTTCAGATATTTGTTCGACAGCAGGCCCTGGGCCAGCGGCGAAAAGGCGATGCAGCCGACACCGAGCTCTTCGAGCGTATCGAGCAGCCCATTCTCGACCCAGCGGTTCAGCATCGAATAGGACGGCTGGTGGATCAGGAAGGGCGTGCCCTGCTGCTTCAAGATCTTGTAGGCCGCTCGGGTCCGCTCGGGCGAATAGGACGACACACCGACATAGAGCGCCTTGCCGGAGCGCACGAGTTGATCCAGCGCGCCCATCGTCTCTTCGAGCGGTGTCTTGGGGTCCGGACGGTGGTGATAGAAGATGTCGACATAGTCGAGCTTCATCCGCTTCAGACTCTCGTCGCAGCTGGCGATGAGATACTTGCGCGAACCGAAATTGCCGTAGGGCCCGGGCCACATATCCCAGCCGGCCTTGGACGAGATGATCAATTCGTTGCGGTAGGGACGGAAGTCGAGATCCATCCAACGGCCGAAATGGTCCTCGGCCGACCCATAGGGCGGACCGTAATTGTTGGCGAGATCGAAATGTGTCACGCCGCGATCGAAGGCGCGGCGCAGGATCGCGCGGCCGGTCTCGAAGACGTCGGTCCCGCCGAAGTTCTGCCAAAGCCCGAGCGAAATGGCCGGAAGATCGATGCCCGATCGCCCGCAGCGACGGAAGGTGGCAGTCTCGTAGCGATGTTCTGCGGCCACATAGGTCATGATTGCTCCCTCGGAACGGGGGCGTGACCGCCTCGAAGACGGTCCGCCCGCTCGTCATTGTCCCCTATATCGACCGCTTCCGCAGCGGGCCGATCACTCAGGGGATACTCAGGCGGCGGCCGCAAGGTTGCGAAGCACGTATTGGAGAATGCCGCCGTGGCGGAAATATTCCAGTTCGTCGGCCGTATCGATGCGGCAGATCACCGGAACATGCGTCACGCGTCCCTTGTCGGACGTGATGACGGCTTCCATCGTCTGGCGCGGCTTGAGGCTTTCGCCCAAGCCCACGATCGACACCGTCTCGTCGCCCTTGAGGTTCAGGGTCTGCCACGACATGCCCTCTTCGAACGTCAGGGGCAGAATGCCCATACCGACGAGGTTCGAGCGATGGATGCGCTCGAAGCTCTGCGCGATGACGGCCCGGATGCCGAGCAGCTTGGTGCCCTTTGCGGCCCAATCGCGCGACGAGCCGGTGCCATATTCCTTGCCGGCAAACACGACCAGCGGCACGCCCTCCTGCTTATACAGCATGGCCGCGTCGTAGATCGGCAGTTCCTCGCCTGACGGGTAGTGACGGGTCACGCCGCCTTCGACGCCGGGGACCATCTGGTTTTTGATGCGGATATTGGCAAAGGTGCCGCGCATCATCACTTCGTGGTTGCCGCGGCGGGTGCCGTATTGATTGAAATCCTGCGGGCGGACCTGATGCTCCATCAGGTAGCGGCCCGCGGGGGACGCGGCTTTGATCGAGCCGGCGGGCGAGATGTGGTCGGTCGTGATCGAATCGAGGAACAGGCCCAGCACCCGCGCGTCCTTGATGTCCGCGATGGCAGCGGGCGTCTTGGTCAAGCCGTCGAAATAGGGCGGGTTCCGCACGTAGGTCGAGGCCATGCTCCAATGGTAGGTCTCGCTGACCGCGACCTCGATGCCCTTCCAGTGATCGTCGCCCTCGAAGACGTTGCTGTAGCGATCCGCGAAGGTCGCCTTGGTGACCGACGCCTTTCGCATATCGGAGACTTCTTCCTGGGTCGGCCAGATGTCGCGCAGGTAGACGGGGCCGTTGTGGCCCATGCCGAGCGGCTCGTTGACGAGGTCGACGTGGAGCGACCCTGCGAGCGCATAGGCCACGACAAGCGGGGGTGACGCGAGATAGTTGGCCTTCACGTCCGCGTTGACCCGACCCTCGAAGTTCCGGTTGCCCGAGATGACGGCCGACGCGACCACGTCATGGTCGTTGATGGTCTTCGAAATATCCGTTGGCAGCGGGCCGGAATTGCCGATGCAGGTCATGCAGCCGTATCCGGTCACGTTGAAGCCGAGCGCATCGAGATCCTGCTGAAGTCCCGTTTTGGCGAGATATTCGCCGACCACCTGCGAGCCGGGCGACAGCGAGGTCTTGACCCACGGCTTGGTTTTGAGACCGGCCGCAACCGCCTTCCGGGCCAGCAATCCCGCCCCGATCATCACGTTCGGGTTGGAGGTGTTGGTGCAGGAGGTGATCGCCGCGATCACGACGTCACCGTGGCCGAGATCGAAGGCGGCATTCTCGACCGAGAACCGCGCATCGGTGTCGTCGACCTTATATTCCTTCAGCAAGGAATTGTTGAAGCTCGCCTTTGCGGTTTCCAGCGTCACCCGATCCTGCGGGCGCTTCGGTCCTGCCAGCGAGGGCACGACGTCGCTGAGATCGAGCTCGATCGTCTCGGTGAACAGCGGATCGGGCAGCGATGAATCGCGCACCATGCCCTGCGCTTCGGCATAGGCCTTGACGAGCGCGACACGCGCATCGGTCCGGTTGGTGGCCTCGAGAAAGGTGATGGTTTCGGCATCGATCGGGAAGAAGCCGCAGGTCGCACCATATTCAGGCGCCATGTTGCCGATGGTGGCACGGTCGGCGAGCGACAGGCTGTCGAGACCGGAGCCGTAGAATTCAACGAATTTATTGACGACCCCGAGCTTCCGCAGCATCTGCGTCACCGTCAGCACCAGATCGGTCGCGGTGCGGCCTTCCTTCAGACGATTGGTCAGTTTGAAACCGACGACCTGCGGCAGCAGCATCGACAGCGGCTGACCCAGCATGACGGCTTCGGCCTCGATGCCGCCGACGCCCCAGCCGAGCACCGCCAGTCCATTGACCATCGTCGTATGCGAGTCGGTGCCGACCAGCGTATCCGGATAAGCGATCTGAACGGTTTCGCCGTCGATCGTCTCCGGGCGGCTCCAGACCGTCTGCGACAGATATTCGAGATTGACCTGGTGGCAGATGCCGGTGCCTGGCGGCACGACACGGAAATTCGAGAAGGCTTGCTGGCCCCAGCGCAGGAAGCGATAGCGCTCGCCGTTACGCTCATATTCGATATTGACGTTGTCGCTCAACGCCTGCGGCGTGCCGAACTCGTCGACGATGACCGAATGGTCGATGACGAGATCGACCGGGACCAGGGGGTTGATCTTGTTGACGTCGCCGCCGAGCCCGAGCATCGCGTCGCGCATGGCCGCGAGATCGACCACAGCCGGAACGCCGGTGAAATCCTGCATCAGCACCCGGGCCGGACGGAACGCGATTTCGCGCTCCTCCTTGCCACGCTTATCGAGCCACTGGGCCACTTGTTCGATGTCGGCTTTCGTGACCGATCGGCCATCCTCGAAGCGGAGCAGGTTCTCGAGCAGCACCTTCATCGAGAAGGGAAGTTGCGACACGCCGGCGAGGCCGTTCTTCTCCGCCTCGGGAATGGAGAAATAAACGTATCTCTCGCCGCCGACGTCGAGCGTCCTGCGGCATTTGAAGCTGTCGAGCGAGGCCATAGCTTTTCCCTGATCGTGATGGGACGGGGGCGTGTTGTTGTAGATAGTTCTAAAGTTGCGGGGTACACGGAGCAAGGCTGCCTGCCAAGCATCAATGAGGTCCCGCCTGGATACGACCCGCCCTTCGCTGGCCCATCTTCTGGTCGACGACCTGACGATTGCCCGGGGCGGCCGCACTGTGTTGCAGGGCGTGTCGTTCAGCATCGCTCCGCGTGAAGCCGTGCAGGTGACCGGCCCGAACGGGGCCGGCAAATCCACGCTGCTGCGGGCGATCTGCGGGTTTCTGCCTTGGGTCTCGGGCGCGGTGCGATGGACAGGACCCGAGGGCGCCGACCGGGCAGATGCGCCGACGCTTGCCGAAAGCGTGCATTATGTCGGCCATGCCGATGGGCTGAAGACGGCACTGACGGCGCGCGAAAATATCGAGATCGCGGCGGCCTTGAGCGGCGGCGTCACAACCTCGCCCGATCTCGCGCTGACGCGCCTCGATCTACCCCACGTCATCGACATCCCGGTCGGTTATTTATCGGCCGGGCAGCGGCGGCGGGTGGCGCTTGCACGGCTTCTGACGAGCCACCGCCCACTGTGGCTGCTCGACGAGCCGGCGACCGCGCTCGATCGCGCCGCGCAAGCCATGCTGGCCGAGATCATGACGGATCATCTGACCAGCGGCGGCTTGATCCTCGCGTCCACTCATGCGCCGCTCGACTTGCCGGGGCTGCGCGACCTGTGGCTCGAGCCGTGATGCGGATCGATCATCAGAAGAAAGGAATTTCGCAAGTGATCTCGGACGTGATCCGGTGATCCGCGCGCTCCTGGCGCTGTTCCGGCGCGATCTCGCCTTGGCGCGCCGCATCGGCGGCGGCGGCCTGATGGGCGTCGTCTTCTTTCTCAGTCTCGTCACCATCGTGCCGTTCGCGATCGGCCCAGACCTGAACCTCCTGTCGCGCATCGGCCCCGCCGTGCTCTGGATCGCGGCGCTTCTGTCTGGGCTGCTCGGGCTCGACCGACTGTTCCAAGCCGACGACGAAGACGGCTCGCTCGACCTGTTGCGGCTGAGCCCTGTTCCGCTCGAACTCGTGGTGCTGACCAAATGCTTCGCCCACTGGTGCGCCACCGGCCTGCCACTGGTGATCGTGGCACCTTTGTTCGGCTTGATGTTGGCTCTCGATGGTCCGGCGCTATGGGGTGTCACGCTCAGTCTCTTGGTCGGTACCCCCGCGCTGACGTTCCTGGGCGCGATTGGTGCGGCCCTCACGGTCAGTCTCCGTCGCGGTGGGCTGCTGCTCTCGATCTTGGTGATCCCGCTCGCGGTGCCGGTGCTGATCTTCGGGGTATCGACCGCGCAGGCCGCGAGTGGCGGCACCGTCCCGTTCCTCACGCCGTTCCTCATCCTCTGCGGCCTCAGCCTCGGGGCTTTGGCGCTTGCGCCATTTGCGGCCGCAGCGGCGCTTCGCGGCGCGGGGGAGTGAGGCACTGCGACGACCGGCGCCACCCAATTGGTTCATCCGACCGCAAGTCGTCGCTGGTAGGACGCGGCAGCTTGGCCTAAATTAGCGCCGTGTCGATCGTCACCACCTACGCCAACCCCACGAATTTCCTCCGGCTGACCGGCCGGCTGCTGCCGTGGCTCGCGAGCGTCGCGGCGCTCGCCCTGGCGGTCGGCCTGTATCTCGCGCTGTTCGTCGCACCCGCCGACTATCAGCAGGGCGAGACGGTGCGGATCATGTATATCCACGTGCCGGCCGCCTGGGTGTCGCTGTTGGCCTATCTGGTCATGACGGCCGCGGCCTTGGCGACGCTGGTCTGGCGGCATCCGCTGGCCGAAGCGGCCCAGAAGGCGGCCGCACCGCTTGGCGCAGCCTTTACGTTCATCTGCCTGGTCACCGGCTCGCTTTGGGGCAAGCCGATGTGGGGCACCTATTGGGTGTGGGATGCGCGGCTGACGTCCGAACTCGTGCTGTTGTTGATCTATCTCGGCCTCGTGGCGCTGTGGCAGACAATCGAGGAGCCGGGCCGTGCGGCGCGCGCCGCTTCGATCATGACGTTGGTCGGCTTCATCAACATTCCAATCGTCAAATTCTCGGTCGACTGGTGGAACACCTTGCACCAGCCGGCCTCGGTGTTCCGCATGGGCGGTCCGACGATCGCGGCCTCGATGCTGTGGCCGCTCCTCGTCATGGCGGTGGGCTATACGGCGCTCTTCGCGACCCTGCATCTGATGGCGACCCGCAACGAGGTGCTGCGCCGCCGCGTGCGACGGCTCACCATGCTGGTCGCTGCGGGGGCGCAGCCGAGCGTTGCTCGCATGCGGCCCTTAAGAGTGTCGCCCTGATGGATCAGCCGGTCGATATGCACGTCGGTTTCATCGTCGCGGCCTTCGTGATCACCGGCCTCGTGCTGAGCGGTACTCTCGCGGCCGTGCTGCTCGATTACCGTGCCCAGCTGCGCGCCCTGGCGCGGCTCGGCCGCCCCGCCGGCAAGGACCTCGACGCATGACCGAGACGCCGCTCTCCGGGCCATCTGACATCGAGCGACCGCGGCGGCGCTTTCTCGTCACGCTTCCGCTGGTCGCCTTCGTGGCCCTGGCGGGCCTGTTCATGGTGCGGCTCGGCGCGGGCGATCCGTCTCGAATTCCCTCGGCCCTGATCGGGCGTCCCGCGCCCGTCTTTGCGTTGGCGCCGTTACCAGGGCTCGAAACGCGCGGCCCCGGCGGCTTGACGGATGCAGAGCTCCGTCAGGGTCGTGTGACGATTGTGAATGTCTTCGCCTCGTGGTGCGCCGAATGTCACGATGAGCACGACGCCCTGATGGCGCTGTCGCGCGATCCGGCGCTGGTCGAGGCCGGTGTCACCATGGCTGGCATCGTCTACAAGGACGATCCTGAAAATGCCCGCCGCTACCTCGGCCAAAAGGGCAATCCGTTCGCACGGGTCGGGACCGACCCGGCCGGCCGAACCGGCATTGATTTCGGCGTCTATGGCGTGCCCGAGACATTCGTGATCAAGGGTGACGGCACGATCGTCTATAAGCTTGTGGGCGGCGTCACGGACGCGACACGCCCAGCCCTGCTCGAGGCGATCCGCAAGGCTGCGAGCTGACCGTTCCCGGCGTTTCCCGATCAACAGGTATGGTGCGCTTTGTCCTCGATTCACTCACGATCCGGTCCCGGCACGATCTCGACGTCGCTCGCGGCCATCGCGCCCGTCGTCACCGCGTTTCTGCTCGGCAATCTCGCGACCTTCCCGAATTTGCCGTGGTACGAGACGCTGACCAAGCCCGCGTTCAACCCACCGAACTGGTTGTTCGGCCCGGCTTGGACGCTGCTCTACATTTTGATGGCGGTCGCGTTTTTCCGGATCCTGCGGCTGCCGCCCGCAACGCGGGGGCGCAGCGCGGCCGTGCTCTCGTTCCTGGTTCAGATCACGCTCAACGCCGCCTGGTCCTGGGCCTTCTTCGCCGGCCACAACCCAAGCGTCGGTCTGATCGTGGTGGTGGCCCTTGTGGTCGCGGTTGCGGTCACGATGGTGTTGTTCTTCAGGCTGGATCGGATCGCGGGGCTGTGCTTCGTGCCCTATCTCGCCTGGGTGTCGTTTGCGACGGCGCTGAACGGCGCGATCCTGACGCTCAACGGCTAAGTGTCGACAACGCCGATGTAGGGAAGTTGCCGATATTGGTGCGCGACATCCATGCCGTAGCCGACCACAAAAATGTCGGGACATTGAAAGCCGACGAAATCGGCCTCGAATGTCACGGCGCGTTTGCCCGGCTTCTCCAGCATCACTCCGGTGAAGACGCGGGCGGCACCGCGCTCGATCAGCAGGGCCTTGGCATGAGCCAATGTGCGGCCGGATTCGAGAATGTCGTCCACCAGCAGAATATCGCGACCGGATACAGGCGCATCGATATCTTTCACCACCTTGACGAGGCCCGACGACACGGTCGCATCGGCGTAGCTCGACAGGTGGATGAACTCGACCTCCGGCGCCATCCCCTTGCGGTGCATGGCGCGGATCAGGTCGGCCGCGAACATGAACGAGCCTTTGAGCACGGCAATGACCAGGAGATCCTGCACGCCAACGGCCGCGATCTCGTCCGCCATCGCCTCGGTGCGATTCGCGATGGCGGTCTCGTCATACAAGACCGTGATGGATCGTCGGTTCATGGTGTGCCTTCGTCAATCCACCCTTAGAAGCCAACCCATCCGGCCTGACAAGCCAAGGGGCGCATGCCAAAGCCAGGCGAGCATCGCTCAGGGGACGAGCCCCTCGGCGAAGCTGACACGGAAACCCTTGTCGCCGCCAGGTCGGGAGATGAGCGTGTGTGGGGCCGGTGCGGCCGTGCCGAACGAGATCCGGATGGCACCTTTGTGGATCAGCGGCACACCGATGGCCGCCACCACCGAGCCGATGCCGAACAGGCCGATCGCGATGGCGCCCAACGTGGTCCGGACTGTGGCGCCCGTCGACATCTGGCCCGGCTGGGGCCGGAGCCGCGCCCGCGCCGTGTTGAAGTCGATCGGCCGATCGGCCCTGTCGTTGCTCGGTGCGGACGGTTGCGGCGGCGCGGGAATCCAGCCGCATTGAACGAATGGATCGGAACTCGTCGGCTCACCGACGACATTCTGCGGCTCCGGCCGCGCCGGCCGAGCGGGCTCGTCGCCAGGCCGCACCAGCCACACGTCACGGCAATCGCCGCACCGCACGAGTTGTCCCGCTGCCGTGATATTGTCTGCATCGATATCGTAATGGATGGCGCAGGTTGGGCAGATGATCCGCATGGGGCGTCCGAATGCTAAAAGTTGGCTGCGGCCTTGAAAAGAATCGGTGCGCCGCGCGCCGATGTCGCCATTGAGGCCGCTTATGGTTAAGGCGGATTTAATCCGTCGCGGGCTAATGAGAGATGTCCGGGCCGAATGCGATGACGCCCGAACGGTCGTCCAAGAGTGGGATGCGGGCTAGGGTTCATGGGGCGACTGATCGTTTCCGGAGTGTTCAAGGATCGACCATGGTGCGTTTTGAAAATGTCGGTTTGCGGTACGGAATGGGCTCAGAGATCCTCAAAGATCTCACCTTTTCGATCGAGCCGCATTCGTTCCAATTCCTCACCGGCCCATCGGGAGCCGGCAAGACAACCCTGCTGCGCCTGATCCTGCTCTCGCTTAAACCGACGCGCGGCCTCATCACGGTCTTCGGGCGTGACGCCGCCTCGCTGGCCAAGGATGAAATCACCGGGTTGCGCCGCAAGATCGGTGTGGTGTTCCAGGACTTCAGGTTGCTGGAGCATCTCACGACCTACGAGAACGTCGCCCTGCCGCTTCGGGTCAAAGGACGCGAGGAAGCGACGTATCGGTCCGAAGTGGTCGAATTGCTGCGTTGGGTCGGTCTTGGCGAGCGCATGCATGTGCTGCCGCAGATCCTCTCGGGCGGCGAGAAGCAGCGTGCCGCCATCGCGCGTGCCCTCATCATGCGGCCGGAGTTGCTGCTTGCCGACGAGCCGACCGGGAATGTGGATCCCTCTCTGGCGCGGCGGCTGCTGCGGCTGTTCATGGAGTTGCACAAGTCGGGCACTTCGGTCGTGATCGCGACGCATGATCTCGCCTTGATGGACCAGTTCGAGGCGGCGCGCCGACTGGTCCTCGGCGACCGTCGCCTGCATGTTTACGAATGAGGAAGCCAGCATGGCTTTGGTGAAACGCCCCTCCCGCGACGATGCTTCGGGTGCCGCGCAAACACCGGGTCGCTCGACGCCGGGCGAACTCGCGCTTCGCAAGGACATGCCGCTGGTGCCGATCAGCTCGATCGCCGGTCGGGCGCTCGTCACCGTGATCGCCATCATGACGTTCCTCGGTTCGCTGACGGCCGGCAGCGCCATTCTGATTGCCGGGGCGTCGCGGGACTGGAGCCAGTCGGTCTCGCGCGAGATGACGATCCAGGTCCGCCCGATGGCGGGGCATGACATCGATGCCGAAGTCGCCAAGGCGGCCGCGATCGCGCGTGCGACGCCGGGCGTCGCGGACGCGACCGTATTCGACAAGACGGAAGCGGAGCGTCTGCTCGAACCCTGGCTCGGGCAAGGCCTCGACATGGCGGAATTGCCGATTCCGCGCCTCATCGTCATCCGGTTGCGTGACGAGGGTGGCGCCGATCTTGCGGCCTTCCGCAAGGCCTTGACCGATGCCGTGTCGGGCGTGAGCCTCGACGATCATCACCTCTGGCTGGCGCGTCTCGCCACCATGGCCAACACGGTCGTCGTGGTGGCGGTCTTGATCTTTTTGTTGGTGCTGGCCGCCATGGGTCTGGCGGTCGCCTTCGCGACGCGCGGCGCCATGTCCGGCAATCAGGAGATTGTCGGCGTGCTGCATTTTGTCGGCGCCGAGGATCGCTTCATCGCGCGCGAGTTTCAGAAGCATTTTCTCCGGCTAGGCCTGAAAGGCGGCCTTATCGGTGGCGGTCTCGCCTGCCTGATGTTCGTGGCGGCGGGTCTCGTTCAGAGCTGGATGGTGGCGACGCCCGGCGGTGACCAGCTCGAAGCCCTGTTCGGCTCCTTCACGCTCGGGCTAAAGGGCTATCTCGCAATCCTGGCGATCGCGGTCGGCATTGCATTTGCGACCGGAATCACGTCTCGCACCATCGTGTTCCGCCACTTGCAGGCACTCGAATGACTGCGGCATCCAAGGTCACGATGTCGCCTCTCCGATGGAGCGCAACCCCGAGGACGATGCGACCGTGACGGCCGAACGCGACAGTCCCGCTCGCCTGAGCCGACGCCACTCGCGACCCTCGCTGCTCCGCATGCTGAGCCGGCTGATCCTGTTGCTTTGCCTTTGTGCGACAGGCGGTCTCGTGGCCGGCTTTTTCTTGTTTGTGCAGACGCTCGACCGCAGCGAGCCCGAGCCCATCCACCACGCCGAGGGCGTCGTGGCGCTGACGGGCGGTGCGGACCGTATCACCGACGCACTCGAATTACTGGCGAACGGCAATGCCGATCGTCTCCTGATCAGCGGCGTCAACCCAAATACATCCGGCCCCGCCATCGCGCGGCTGGCCCCTGAAACACGCCGGCTCTTCGATTGCTGCGTCGAACTCGGTTACGCGGCGGAGAACACGGTCGGCAATGCGCTCGAAACCCGGCGCTGGGTGCGAACCCACAACATTCGATCCTTGATCGTTGTGACGTCCAATTATCACATGCCGCGTGCCCTCGCCGAAATCGGTCATGTCGTGCCGGGCGTCGAGCTTCTTGCCTTTCCGGTCGTGACCGAACGCGCAAAGGCTGGAGATTGGTGGGTGAATGGCCAACGATTCAGGCTCGTTCTGGCCGAATACCTCAAATATGTCCTGGCTTTAGCAAGGCTCCATTTTGCCGATGCGGGGGAGGCCGGCCCTCGCGCGACTTCGCCGTCCCGGACGCTGGTCGGCGCGGAAACCAGAAAGGCCAACGCGCTCTAGCCTTTTGGCCGTCGATTTGGGACAAGCCATCATGCTGATCCTGCGCTCTCTCGTCTTCAACGTCGCGTTTTACATCGCGCTCGTGCTCATCATGCTGGTGCTGCTCCCCACCATCCTGTTCGGTCCGGACAAAGTGAAGGCGGCGGCCCGCATCTGGGGTCATGCCTCCTTGTGGCTGCTGCGCGTCATTTGCGGCACCAAGGTCGAATTCCGGGGACTGGAGCATATCCCGGAAGGGGGGTGCATCATCGCCCCGAAACATCAGTCGGTCTGGGAGGTCTTCGCGCTCATCACGGTGTTCAAGGACTTCACCTATGTGTTGAAGCGCGAACTCACGTGGCTGCCGCTCTTCGGCTGGTACATCGCCTGCGGCCGCCAGATCGCCATCGATCGATCGAAGGGGAGGGCCGCATTGTCCCAGGTGGCCCGCAAAGCGCGTGACATCATCGGCGAGAACCGGCAGTTGTTCATCTTCCCTGAGGGAACGCGGAAAGCGCCTGGTGCGCCGCCGGACTATAAATTCGGTGCCGCTTACGTCTACAACGACCTCAAAGTGCCATGTCTTCCGGTGGCACTCGACTCCGGCTTGTTCTGGCCGCGGCGCAGCTTCTTGCGACGACCCGGCACGATCGTCGTGGAAATTCTGCCGGTCATCGAGCCGGGTCTGTCCGTCTCGGCCTTCCTTCGCACGCTGGAGGATCGCATCGAGACTGCGACCAATCGCCTGATGGCCGAGGCGATCGAAAAGGATCCTCGCTTGGCCGAAGGCCTCTATCGCGCGCCGGTGCCGGCTGTCGATCCGGCTTGAGGCGAGGCGGCGGGTCTGAAACCATTTGGCCGGCACGGCCATCCTTGGACGGCCGTGCCTGTTATCCGTGTCGCTTACCAGCGATGCCAGCGCCGATGCCAGCCATAGTGATGGTAGCCGCCATATCCCCAGGGCCGATGCCATCCATAAGGATGGCCGTAGAACGGGCGCGGACCATAAAATGGGCGCGGGCCATAATAGCCGTAGTTTGGCCGCCAGAAGCAGCGATAGGGGCCGCAGACCCAACGGGTCTCCTGCACGCCGGACACTTGGCCGGAATGCGCGACCACGGCAGGATTGAGATCGACCATCGGCATCGCTGATGCGCCGATGGTCTGGGTCGCCAGACCGCCAAGCGCGAGCGTCGCTAAAACAGCACCTTTCGATAATTTGAACATCATCGTCTCCTTGAAGCGCCCCATGCATCGCAAGCTACGGGACGCGCCATGAATTGCGGCTGAACGCCTTTAAATGAGGCCTTTGCCACGGCTCCTAACTAACGCTTCGCGGCGCCATTGGTTGTCGTCGCGCGGGATTGCGGCCCGGCCCATCCGGCCCGATAGTGGCGTCAACACGACAAAGTAACGAGGGAGTAGGTCGATCACCCAGGACGCGGCGTCCGCCTTTTCGGACCGGTTGGGCCACGAGACGCCCCAGACGTCGTCGCCATATCGTTTCAGCCTGATGCCGATGCCCTGGCGGCGGAAGCGCCATGGGACACCCCTCGACGGAAAACCGTTGCCCAAGGCGCTGTTCGGCCTCGCCTGGCGATTGAGCGCCGGCGATCAGGTTTGGCTCTGCCTGCTGTCGATCAGCGTGGCGCTTCTCGATACGGCACCGATCGAGGTGCAGCGCCGAATGATCAACCACGCCATCAAAGAGAGCGGCATGCGCTCGATCATCATGCTGGCTCTGACCTATGCGGGACTTGTCCTGGCCCAGGGTCTGACCAAGCTGCTGTCGAACATCTATCGCAGTTGGGTGTCCGAACATGGCGTGCGGGTGCTGCGCTCCTACATCAACGATGGCGTCGATCCCGCTCCAGGCAACGAGACCGATGCCTCGACCCGAGAGGGAACGCAGATCTCGATGATCGTGGCCGAAAGCGAGCCGATCGGCGCCTTCGTCGGCGAGAGCCTGTCGGAGCCTTTGCTGCAGGCCGGCATCATGGTCAGCGTCGTCAGTTACCTCGTCTACCTGCAACCGGTGATCGCCCTGGTGCTTTTGGGCGTCTACGGTCCGCAGGTGGTGTTCGTTCCGCTCATTCAGCGCGCCATCAACCGGCGGGCACAGGCGCGAATCGCGACCTTGCGTGAGGCCAGCGCGGGCGTGCTCAGCGAGAACGGGACGGCAGGAAGCACCGACAAGCAGGAGGGCCGGTTCGAGCGCGTCTTCGAGCTGAACATGGGTGTCTATAAGCTGAAGTATTCGATGAATTTCCTCATGAATCTATGCCATCAGCTCGGCATAGCCGTGATACTCGGTGTTGGCGGTTGGTTCGTCGTGATCGGCAAGACTGAGGTTGGGACTGTGGTGGCGTTCATCTCCGGGCTCCATACCGTCAAGGATCCTTGGGACGATCTGGCGACCTGGTTCCAGACCATGATGGTGACGCGTGCGCGGTATGACCTGATGGTCAAAACCGTCGAGGGTCGCATCAGCGGATCGGGCGCCGTAGCGCCTGAGGATTGAGCCCGAAAAGGGTCGCCGGGCGGGTGAGTTGCGACGGTGCCGTCGCAAGGTGAACACGTCGTGGAGGAGCGCGGATAGAGGGCTGTTTCATGAATTCCTTCGGAACATGTCCATGAGTCTCTTTGATCTGCCCGCTTGGATTACCGATTCGGTCACGAATACGATCCGGTCATCTTTGAAGCGGCGTGAAACATGCATAGTTCGGCCCACCTCACGCGAATGCGGCACGGCGCAGGTCGGGGTGGAGACACGCCGATGATCGACGCGTGGGGAGGCGCCAACCGCGACAAAGCCGTCGTGATGGGAATCGTCAACGTGACGCCGGATAGTTTTTCGGACGGCGGTCGCTTCGTGCCGGTCGAGGACGCCGTCGCACATGCTCAAAAGCTTGTGGCCGATGGGGCCGGGATCATCGATATTGGCGGTGAATCCACCCGTCCCGGGTTCGTTCCAGTGTCGGCCGAGGAGGAGACGTCGCGGGTCGTGCCGGTTCTCGACGCCTTGGCCGGGTCGATCGCCATCCCGATCTCGATCGACACCAGCAAGGCGGTTGTGGCCCGCCAAGCTCTGGTGCGCGGCGCAAGCATCGTCAACGATATCTGGGGGTTGCAGGGCGACCCGGCAATGGCCGGCACGGTTGCGGAATTTGGCGCAACCGTCGTGATCATGCATAATCGGGCCAGCAAGGACGGCGCAATCGATATCGTCGATGACATGCGCCGCTTTTTCGAAACCTCGCTCGCGGTTGCGGCCTGGGCCGGCATCTCCCCCGCCAAGACGATCCTCGATCCCGGCATCGGTTTCGGCAAGACACCTGCCCAGCAATTGCAAGCGCTCGCCGCGATCCCGCAATTGCGAGCCCTCGGCTTTCCGATCCTGGTCGGCTTGTCGCGCAAGAGTTTTCTCGGGCGCCTGACCAAGGCCCCGGTCGCCGGGCGGCTCACCGAAACGATTGCGGCGAATTTGGCGGCCTGCAGCCTTGGCGCCTCCCTGTTTCGGGTCCATGACGTTGCCGAACATGTGGCCGCACTCGCGGTCTTCGCCGCTATTTGTCCGCCAAGCGAGGCCGCCGCTTGGCCGCCCGCTCGATCGGACCCGTCATGAGCGACACCGCAGTCGAGGTCGCCTTGGGGTTTGGCAGCAACGTCGGCGACAAGGCTCGCTTCATCGCCGAGGCTGCGGCCCGACTGACGTCAAGCGGCTTGATTCACGATCTTGAGCTGTCGCCGCTCTATCGGACGGCACCCTGGGGCTATGTCGATCAAGACTGGTTCGTGAATGCCTGTGCGGTTGGCACGACGACCCTTACGCCGGCGGCTCTGCTCGAGCGCGTCAAGGCTCTCGAAGTCGACATCGGCCGCACCTCGACCTTGCGGTGGGGCCCGCGTGTCATCGACATCGATATCCTTTATTACGGAGAGGTCGAGATCGCGACACCCGAGCTGATCGTCCCGCATCGGGAGCTTCTCAATCGCGCATTCGTTCTCGTGCCGCTGGCGGCGATCCGCCCCGACAGACGGATCGGCGGCGTCGCGCTCGTTGATGCCATCGCGCGTTTGGGGGACCAGGGGGTCGTCGCGCTCGCGCCGGACGGACCATATCGCGATCCGGCTTGACGACACATCGCCTCATTCCTACCTCAAACTCACGCGGCCGGCAGTTCCGGTCCACCTGAAAGGTTCGTTATGGCCGACTCCGTCACCACCAAAACTACCGATGCAAGCTTTGAACATGATGTGCTGCAATCCTCCGAGCCGGTCGTTGTCGATTTCTGGGCGGAATGGTGCGGTCCGTGCCGGATGATCGGGCCCTCCCTTGAGGAGATCGCCAAGGAGATGCAGGGCAAGGTCAAGGTCGTCAAGTTCAACATCGACGAGAACCCGGACGTGACCGTGCAGCTCGGCGTCCAGTCGATTCCGACCCTGATGTTGTTCAAGGACGGAAAGCTGGCGTCGAAGAAAATCGGCGCAGCGCCGAAGGGCGAACTCGTCCGCTGGATCAATTCGGCGATCTAACGCCGAACCACCCGGTTCCGACCTGGAGATCGATCAGAAGCCCGGCGACCGCGCCGGGCTTTGATTTTATGGACCAGTGCCGGTGGAGATCTTTGCATTTCGAAGCCGATCCACCCTGGCTGGTTTGGCAACAACAACCGGCGTGCTACCATAGCCATATGAGAGATGCCGGCATCATGGACGGGGTGAAGCTTGCTTGCGAGCCGCTGACACGCGGGCGTCGTGAGGCCGCCATCGTCGATGCCCTCGGCTCGAAATCGATCGTCTTGGTCGGCATGATGGGCGCGGGCAAAACCGTGGTGGGCCGCCGTCTCGCCGCTCGGCTTGGCCTCGACTTCGTCGATTCGGATCACGAGATCGAAGCCGCCGCCCGGATGAACATTCCAGAAATCTTCGAGCGTCACGGCGAGCCGTATTTTCGTGACCGGGAATGCAAGATCGTCGGGCGATTGGTGTCGGAGGGGCAGCGCGTCGTCGCGACCGGCGGTGGGGCGTTTATCCATCCGCCGACCCGATCGGCGCTGATGAGCGGCACCGTATCGATCTGGTTGAAGGCCGAGTTTGATATTTTGATGCGGCGGGTTCGGAAGCGGCAAAATCGGCCACTCCTGCAGACGGCCGATCCCGAAGGGACGATGCGCCGCTTGATCGACGAGCGCTACCCCATTTATGCCCAAGCCGATATGACCGTCATTTCCCGGGATGGGCCACACGATGCCGTCGTCGAAGACATCTTCGCGGCCATCGAGCGGCGCTCGTCCGCCCTCTGAAAGCGACCCTCGCGTCACACAATGCCTTTTGCATCATCATCGACGTCAAACGACCCAACCTCTCCGACCTCGGAGCGGTTGGGCGTCACGATCCGGGTCGACCTCGGACCCCGCTCCTACGATATCGTCATCGGGCCGGGCCTGATTGCGGAGGCGGGTGCTCACATCCGCCGCCTCGATCCCAAGGCCGCATGCGCGATCGTGACCGACACGAATGTGGCACGGCACCATCTTGGCCCACTGACCGCAAGCCTTGATGCCGCCGGCATTCGACATGCTTCGATCATGATCGAACCGGGCGAGGGCTCGAAATCCTATGCAGGCTTCGCCACCGTCTGTGACGCAATCCTCTCGGGTCGCTTCGAACGCGGCGATTTCGTCGTGGCGCTGGGCGGCGGGGTCGTCGGCGATCTCGCGGGCTTTGCGGCCGCGAGCCTGAAGCGCGGGATGCGGGTCGTGCAGATCCCGACCAGCTTGCTGGCGCAGGTGGATTCATCCGTCGGTGGCAAGACCGCCATCAACTCGCCGGTCGGCAAGAATCTCGTCGGTGCCTTTCATCAGCCAACTCTCGTTTTGGCCGATGTTGGGGCGCTCGACACGCTGCCGCGCCGCGAGCTGACGGCCGGCTATGCCGAACTTGCCAAATATGGCCTGATCGACGATGCGGCTTTCTTCGAATGGCTTGAGCGCAACCGAGCCGCGATCGTGGCCGGCGGCCCCGAGCGGATCGAGGCGATCGCGCAAGCCTGCCGGTCGAAGGCCGCCATTGTGGCGCGCGACGAAACCGAGCAGGGCGATCGAGCTCTCCTCAATCTCGGCCACACGTTCGGCCATGCGTTCGAGCGCCTGACAGGGTATGACGGCGCGCGGCTGGTGCATGGCGAAGGCGTGGCTCTCGGCATTTGCCTCGCATTCCGCTTCTCGACCCGGCTCGGCGTCGGGACGGGCCAGGATGCCGACCGCGTGGCGCGGCACTTCCAAGCCGCCGGCCTGCCGACCGAAATCAGGGACGTGCCCGGTTTCAACGCCTCGCCAGATGCGATGCTGGATGCGATCGGGCAGGACAAGAAAGTCCAACGGGGCAGCCTGACGTTTATTCTCGCCCATGGGATCGGGCGCAGCTACATCGCCAAAGGGGTCGATGCCGCCGATGTGCGATCCTTCTTGACCGATGAAATGGGGAGAAACTGACCGTGGATCCGTTGCCAGCCGTCGGCGTCAGCGATTTTTGGCTCGACATCGGTATCGTGGTCATCTGCATCGTGCTGTCGGCCTGTTTTTCGAGCGCCGAGACAGCCCTGACCGCGACATCCCGCGCCCGGATCCATGCGATGGAAAAGGCGATGGGCGCGAAACGCGTCGCCACGGTGACGCGCCTCTTGGAAAGCCGCGCCCGTCTGATCGGCGCCATGCTGCTGGGCAACAATATCGCCAACATCGGCTCATCCGCGCTGATGACCAGTGTTCTGGTGGGCGTGTTCGGCGATCGGGGCGTGCTCTACGCGACCGGCATCATGACGTTTCTGCTGTTGGTCTTCGCGGAAGTCATGCCGAAGACGATCGCGATCAATCACCCCGAGCGCGTCTCCTTCTTCTTCGGGCCGGCCGCATCGGTCATCGTGGCGGTCTTCGGGCCGTTGCTGAAGGGCGTCGAGGTGATCGTCCAAGGCATCCTCATGGTGTTCGGCGTCTCGCTCAGCGAGGGGCGCTCTATTCTGTCGGGCCATGACGAATTGAAGAGCACCGTCGATCTCCTGCACCGGGAGGGCGGCGTCGAGCGCGGCGACCGCGACATGTTCGGCGGTCTGCTCGATCTTGGCAATCTGACGGTCGAAGATGTGATGATCCACCGGACCAAGATGCGGACCATCAACGCGGATTTGCCGCCGCAGGAGATCGTGCGTGAGGCGCTGGCGTCTCCCCATACGCGCCTGCCGCTGTGGCGCGGCCAACCCGACGATATCGTTGGCGTGTTGCACGCCAAGGAGTTGTTGCGGGCCCTGAACGAGGCGCATGGCGATGCCGCTAGCTTGACGATCGAGGATCTCGCTTTCGAGACCTGGTTCGTGCCGGCGACCACGACCTTGCGCGACCAATTACAGGCCTTCCTGAAGCGCAAGCTGCATTTTGCGCTGGTGGTCGACGAATATGGAGAGGTCATGGGTCTCGTGACGCTCGAAGATATTCTCGAGGAGATCGTCGGCGATATTATCGACGAGCACGACGTTGCGGCCCAGGGCGTGCGTCTGCAGCCCGACGGCGGTGTGATCGTGGAAGGGTCCGTGCCGATCCGCGACCTGAACCGCGTCATGAATTGGAGCCTGCCCGACGACGAGGCCACCACCATCGCGGGCCTTGTGATCCACGAGGCTCAAGCCATTCCCGAAACCGGGCAGATCTTTAAGTTCCACGGTTTTCGGTTCGAAGTGCTGCGGAAGACCCGCAATCTTCTCGCGCAGTTGCGCGTTTCGCCCATGATTCCCGAGGACGATGCCGGCTGAACGGCACGTCTCGCCATAGACGCCACTCACGAGGCCGCCCATGACCGCTCATTTTGTCCAATTCCCCTGCCTCGTCGACAATTATGGCGTGCTGGTCCATGACTCATCGACGGGCGCGACGGCAAGCATCGACGCTCCCGACGCCGAGGCGGTTCTTGCGGCGCTCGATGCCCAGGGCTGGACCCTCACCGATATCTTGGTGACCCATCACCACGCCGACCACGTGCAAGGCCTTCGGGGGCTGAAGGCCCGCTTCCCCGATGTCCGCGTCGTTGCGCCCGCCAAGGAAGCCGCCAGGATCGGCGGCGTCGACCTGACCGTGAGCGAACTCGATACCGTCAGGGTCGGCGAACTGGCCGCGAAGGTGATCGAAACGCCCGGTCACACGGCGGGCCACATCGTTTATTGGTTCGAGGCGCAGGACACATTATTTGCCGGCGACACACTGTTCGCGCTGGGTTGCGGCCGGGTGCTCGAGACCCCGCTCGACACGATGTACGATTCGCTGATGAAGCTGACGCATCTGCCGCTCGAAACCAACATCTATGCTGGCCACGAATATACGGTCTCGAATGCGCGGTTCGCCCTGACGGTCGATCCGACCAACGTCGTCCTGAAAGAGCGTGCCGCCCAGGTCGAGGCTCTTCGGGCGGAGGGCAAGCCGACGTTGCCGACCACCCTCGCAATCGAACTCGCCACCAACCCGTTCCTGCGCGCCGACAATCCCGATGTGCAGGCAGCGGTTGGCATGGCCGGTGCCGACCCCGCCGCCGTCTTCGCGGACTTGCGGGAACGTAAGAACAAGGCCTGATCGCGATGAGCGCCTTCTCGTCAGGCGGCGGCCCAACCGGGGCCATGAAGGCCCGCGAGGTCATCCGTCTGCTCGGATTGCTACCCCATCCCGAAGGTGGCCATTATCGCGAGACCTTTCGCGATCCGTGTGTCGATCAGGACGGGCGGTCGATCTCGACCGCTATTTTGTTCCTCCTCGACATCGGGGAGGTTTCGGCCTGGCACCGCATCGACGCCACCGAAATCTGGCATTATCACGCCGGAGCGCCATTGGTGCTGACCCTGTCGCATAACGGTCATGACGCGGCGGCCCAGCATCTTGGGCCCGCTCTCGATCTCGGGCACACGCCCCAGATCGTGGTTCCAGCGGGTACTTGGCAGACCGCCGTGAGTCTCGGATCCTGGACGCTGGTCGGCTGCACGGTCGCGCCCGGCTTTCGCTTCGAGGCTTTCGAACTCGCCCCCGACGACTGGCGCCCGACACCGCGCCCCTCCTTCCGGCCCTAGTCTGTCAGACGGCGCAAGACCCGCTCGTTAACCAAGACTTTACATCTTAACGTTTTATTTACCTTAACGCTCGTCTCTCGAGCGCCTTCGTGTTTGGATGCTTCGTCTACCAAGCGTTCTTCTGCACTTACGTTCGGGATAATTACCGCGCGCAGTGCTGTCGAGATGGAGTTTATCCGTGCGTAACACTGTGCAACTACTTGATCGTCGATACCTCTTTCCGGTTTTGGCTGCTGTTTCGCTCGCCATCATGCCCAGCCTTGCATGGGCCGAGGTCGCCGGCACGCCCCCGGCGACACCGCCAGCGGCGGTCGCGGTCCCCGCGCCAGTCTCACCTGCTCCGACAGCACCCACTCCTGCCGCAACCGCAAATACGTTCGATCAAGCCCGCATCATCGTGGTGGAATGGAAGATCAAAAAGGGTCACGAGCAGGAATTTCTCGACTATTGGGCCAAAAAATCTGTCGTGTCCGACCGGACGGGCCTGGTCGCCGAATTCATGACCACGCCTGAAAGCAAAGACAAATATCCTTGGATCAGCTGGGCCTCGATCGACGCGAACTCGCCCGACTACTCGGCTTTTTATAATATCGGCATCTGGAAGCAGGCCGGAGATTACGTGGGGCAGATCGGTAAATATATCGACCTGAACCGACCCTCTTTGCCGTTCGAGGCCGATAAGCGCCATCGCGTGCTTTTGGCGCCGGCGGAATGGCGGATCGGTATGAGCAGCCTGCCGACCAAGGATGCCGAAGGCGTCAAGTAGGACGATTCTCCCGAACAGGCATGGGACGGTTAATATCTTATTGATTAATTCTCGCTAACGTGTCCGATGGTGCTCAGCGCCTTTGGAGACTTGGCCCCCATGCAGTTCATTCCGGTTTTCGCCGCATCGCTCATCCTGTCTGGGTGGAGTGGAGCCTCCTCCGTCATGCCGGTCGCAGAACCGTCGGATGGAACCGAGGTCTATGTCGCCCAGATGGATCAAGACTGGAACGTGACGCGCGAGACGCGCGTCCCTTGCCCCATCGAGACCGGCTGCGTCGTCACGTTCGGGCTCAGCCGGCCGGATGGCGCTCGGGTCAAGCTGCTCCTGACCGGCATCGCGTCGGGACGGATCGCCGTCAAAACCCTTGTCGAGGATCGTGACGGCCGTTCCGTGCCGCAGGCCGATCGCTCGATCACGCTCGATCGGACGGGGTTCGGAGCCGACCATTTCCAGCCCGGCTTGACCGGGTTGGCCGCCGCACCGGCCGCGGTCGCAGCGGTTGCGGACCAACCGCTGATCCTCCTGGCCGTGAAGGTTCCAGGCTGGACCGCGCCTCTCAACGCGGCCATGTCGAGCCTCGGCGACCGGACCTGAACCGCGCCTCACGCCAATTTGCACAAGCCGCCCGACTGTTCGGAATCAGACATTTCGGACCGGGCGGGCGCTGTCATTGTCGCCTAACTGTCACATCCCTGTCGTAAACCCATCTCAGAGACCGACTAAAAGCCGCCGTGACCGCGTGTCCGGCGTGTGCATGCCTTTGGCATCACCGTGGCGCTTAGCGGTCTGACGATGTGAGAGGCGACGAATGAAACTCGATAAATTGCTCTGTGCGGCCGTGATTACCGCAGCAGTCTCCATGGGCAGCGCGAACGCGGCCAGCATCACGGGCGCGGGCTCCACGTTCGCTTACCCGATCCTCGCCAAATGGGCCGACGCCTACCGCAAGGAAACCAGCAACAGCCTGAACTATCAGTCGATCGGTTCGGGTGGCGGCATCAAGCAGATCGTGGCCAACACCGTCACGTTCGGTGCGACCGATGCTCCGCTGACGGTCAAGGACCTCGACACCAATGGCCTCGCACAGTGGCCCCAGATCATGGGCGGCATCGTGCCTGTCGTAAACCTCGACGGCATCAAGCCGGGCGAACTGGTTCTCGATGGCCCGACGCTCGCGCAGATCTATCTCGGCAAGATCACCAAGTGGGACGATGCCGCTATCGTCAAGCTGAACCCCGGCATCAAGCTTCCGAGCCAGGCGATCGCCGTCGTGCATCGTTCGGACGGGTCGGGCACCACCTTCAACTACACCAACTATCTCTCGAAGGTTTCGCCCGACTGGAAGTCGACCGTCGGCGAGAACGCTTCGGTGCAGTGGCCGGTCGGTCTCGGCTCGAAGGGTAACGAGGGCGTTGCGGCTGGCGTTGGCCAGACCAAGGGCGCGATCGGCTACGTCGAATATGCCTATTCCAAGCAGAACAAGATGACCTACGCCAACATGGTCAATGCCGATGGCAAGACCGTGTCGCCGACCTCGGCCACCTTCCAGGCCGCTGCCGCCAATGCTGACTGGGCGCATGCTCCCGGTTTCTACCAGATCCTGACGAACGAGCCCGGTGCGACCTCCTGGCCGATCACCGCCTCGACCTTCATGCTGATCCATAAGAAGCCCTCCGATACGGCTGCTGTAGGCGAAGCTTTGAAGTTCTTCGATTGGTCCTTCGAGAAGGGCACCAAGATGGCTGAAGAGCTCGACTACATCCCGATGCCGGCTTCGGTCGTCACCCTCATTAAGAAGACCTGGGCGGCCGATATCGTCGACGCTCAAGGCAAGCCGATCTACGTCGCCAAGTAAGACGACGCTCGGACGGAGGGAGGCTGAACGCCTCCCTTTTTTTTCAAGAAGTGGCATCGACGCCGGGCCGAAAGCCTTTTGCTCGGGCCGAGGCTGTCGCGGAGAAGATCAGTGGCCGATGTGACAATGGATCGGGCAAGTCCTGCTCAATCGACCGTAGGACAACGGGCTCAGGCTCTTGCCGCGCTCAAGACCGGCGACGTCGTCTTCAAATATATGACCCAAATCGCCGCGATCGCGGTGCTGATCATCCTCGGTGGCGTCATCGCTTCGCTGGTCAGTGGCTCGATCCCCGCCTTCAAGGCGTTCGGCTTCGACTTCATCACGACCGAAACCTGGAACCCGGTCACCGACAAATTCGGCGCTCTCGCCTCGATCTCAGGCACCATCACGACCTCGATCATCGCCATGGTGATCGCCGTGCCGATCGGCATCGGCGTCGCGATCTTCCTGACCGAGCTTTGCCCGCCCATGCTGCGTCGACCCCTCGGCATCGCGATCGAGCTTCTGGCCGGCATCCCGTCGATCATCTACGGTATCTGGGGCCTGTTCGTTCTGGCGCCCTTCTTGCAACAATATGTCGAGCCGGCTCTGATCGGCACCTTCGCGAATGTTCCGGGCCTGTCATCGGTCTTCGCCGGCCCGCCCTACGGCATCGGCACGTTTACGGCCGGCTTCGTGCTCGCCATCATGGTGCTGCCCTTCATCACCTCGATTTCGCGCGATGTGTTCGAAACCGTTCCGCCCGTGTTGAAAGAGGCCGCCTACGGCGTCGGCAGTACGACCTGGGAGGTCGTCTGGAACGTTGTGATCCCCTATACCCGGGTCGGCGTCATCGGCGGCGTCATGCTGGGGCTCGGCCGCGCCTTGGGCGAAACCATGGCGGTCACCTTCGTGATCGGCAACGCGCACCGCATCTCCGCCTCGATCCTGGCGCCCGGCACCACCATCTCGGCCACGATCGCCAATGAATTCACGGAAGCGGTCGGCGACCTCTACACCTCGTCGCTCATCGCGCTCGGTCTCATCCTGTTCGTCATCACCTTTGTGGTGCTCGCCTTCGCGCGCCTGATGCTGATGCGGATCGAAAGCAAGAAGGGGGTCTGACCATGAGCCTTTACGCAGGACGTCGTCGCTCCAACTCCATCGCCATGACGCTGTGTTTCGCGGCCGCGATCTTCGGTCTGGGCTTCCTGGCCCTGATTCTCGGCACGCTCGTTTGGCGCGGTGTCGCCGGCCTCAACCTGGCGGTCTTCACCGAAATGACGCCGCCGCCCGGCAACGAGGGTGGTCTCGTCAACGCCATCGCGGGTTCGCTGGTCATGACTATCATCGGCGTCGCGATCGGGACCCCGCTCGGCATGCTGGCCGGCACCTATATGGCCGAATATGGCCGCTTTTCGAAGCTCGCCATGGTGATCCGCTTCATCAACGACATCTTGCTGAGCGCGCCCTCGATCGTCATCGGCCTGTTCATCTACGAACTGCTGGTCGTCCGCATGGGGCATTTCTCGGCCATCGCCGGCATCGTGGCGCTCGCCGTCATCGTGGTGCCGGTCGTGGTCCGCACCACCGAGGACATGCTGAATCTCGTGCCGACGCCGCTGCGTGAGGCGGCCTCCGCGCTCGGTATGCCGCGCTCGCATGTCATTCGGCGGGTGTGCTACAAAGCCGCCCGCGCCGGCCTGATCACCGGCGTGCTGCTCGCCATCGCCCGCGTCAGCGGCGAAACGGCACCGCTGCTGTTTACCTCGCTCAACAACCAGTTCTGGAGCAGCGACCTCAACGCCCCGATGGCCAGCCTTCCGGTCGTCATCTTCCAGTTCGCGCTCAGCCCCTATCAGGATTGGCAGCAACTGGCCTGGACCGGCGCTTTGCTGATCACCTTCGCGGTGCTGACGCTGTCGATCGCGGCCCGCTGGCTGGCCGGCAAGACCGTCCGATAAGCATTATCCCGCTTCAGCCCGCGTCAGGCCCGATGGTCCACACGGACGTCGGGCATGGCGCGGTTTTGCGTTTGGGGCGCGCCTCGCGCCCGTCGGCCGAGGCCGTGGCAGCCTCATTTCCTTGACCCCGCCGCTTTTCTCCAACAAGACATGGGTCAAAGTCCAGGACATGGGTCAACGTTGAAACCGGAGCAGGCAAACCATGATCGACGCAGGCGTAATCGCCGACGATAGGGTGGGGCCCTTGGCCCGCAAGCAAACCGTCGCGGTGCGGGTCGGCAATGTGACGGTCGGCGGCGGTGCGCCTGTCGTGGTCCAGTCGATGACCAATACGGATACGGCCGACATCGACGGCACGGTGCGGCAGGTCGCGGCACTGGCGCGCGCCGGGTCGGAACTCGTTCGCATCACGGTCGACCGGGACGAGGCCGCCGCCGCCGTCCCGCATATCCGCGACAAGCTCGCGGCCATGAATGTCAGCGTCCCGCTGGTGGGAGACTTCCACTATATCGGCCATAAGCTGCTGGCCGATCATCCCGCCTGCGCCGAGGCGCTCGACAAATATCGCATCAATCCGGGCAACGTCGGCTTCAAGGACAAGAAAGACCGGCAGTTCTCGGCCATCGTCGAAATGGCGATCAAATACGGCAAGGCGGTCCGCATCGGCGCCAATTGGGGCTCGCTCGATCAGGATCTGCTGACCACACTGATGGACGAGAATGCTCGCTCGTCGGCGCCCGTCGATGCCCGCGCGGTCACGCGCGAGGCGCTGGTCCGCTCGGCCCTCTATTCGGCCGAACGCGCCGAGGAGATCGGCCTGCCGCGCGACAAGATCATCCTGTCGGCCAAAGTGTCGGCCGTGCAGGATCTCATCGCGGTCTATCGCACCCTGGCGTCGCGCTGCAACTACGCCATCCATCTCGGCTTGACCGAGGCCGGCATGGGCTCGAAGGGCATCGTCTGCTCCTCGGCCGCGCTCGGCGTACTGCTGCAGGACGGCATCGGCGACACCATCCGCGTGTCGCTGACGCCGGAGCCGAACGGCGACCGCACCATCGAGGTCAAGGTCGCGCAGGAAATCCTGCAGACCATGGGGTTCCGCACCTTCGTGCCGCTCGTCGCCGCTTGCCCCGGCTGCGGCCGCACCACCTCCACGGTGTTCCAGGAGCTGGCGCGCGACATCCAGAACTACATCCATACCGAGATGCCGAACTGGAAGACCAAGTTCCCCGGCGTCGAAACCCTCAACGTCGCGGTCATGGGCTGCATCGTCAACGGACCCGGCGAGTCGAAACATGCCGATATCGGCATTTCGCTCCCCGGCACCGGCGAAACCCCCACTGCGCCCGTCTTCATCGACGGCCAGAAGGCCATGACGTTGCGCGGCCCGAATATCGCGGGCGAGTTCAAGCAACTCGTCGACGACTATATCGTGCGCCGCTTCGGCGTGCAGACGCAGAACGCCGCCGAGTAAGGCCCTGCCGCATCGGGACGACGCCGGGAACGTCTTCGCGCCCCGGCGATTTGCATCTAGTGTAGCGGCGTGAGGTCCGTCGGCCGCGCGTCGACGCGCGCCTGCGGGCACTCCGACGGCAGGGAGATGGCGCGCGATGGTGGATTTCGGCAAGGTGACGCGACCCCGTCGCTCAAGCCTCGTGTGTGATCGGCCGCAGCCTTGAGAACCGTCGTCGAACAACTCGAAAGCCGCCGCGCCTCCGCTCACGCGGGGGGCGGCGAGAAGCGCGTCGCGGCCCAGCATGCGCGCGGCAAGCTGACGGCGCGTGAGCGGATCGGCCTGCTGCTCGATCGCGGCTCGTTCGAGGAATTCGGCATGTTCGTCGAACATCGCTCGACCGATTTCGGCATGGCCGACACGAAGTTTCCCGGCGATGGCGTCGTGACCGGCTGGGGCACGATCAACGGCCGCACCGTCTTCGTCTTCTCGAAGGATTTCACCGTCTTCGGCGGCTCGCTCAGCGAGACCCATGCGGCGAAGATCAACAAGGTGCAGGATATGGCGCTGCGGATGCGCGCCCCCATCATCGGCCTGTTCGATGCGGGCGGCGCGCGCATCCAGGAGGGCGTCGCGGCGCTCGGCGGCTATGGCGAGGTGTTCCGCCGCAACGTCGTGGCGTCCGGCGTCATCCCGCAGATCTCGGTCATCATGGGCCCCTGCGCGGGTGGCGACGTCTATTCCCCGGCCATGACCGACTTCATCTTCATGGTGCGCGACACGAGCTACATGTTCGTGACCGGGCCGGACGTGGTCAAAACCGTCACCAACGAAACCGTCACGGCCGAACAACTCGGCGGCGCCTCGATCCACACGACCCGCTCGTCGGTGTCGGACGGCGCGTGGGACAATGATGTCGAGGCGCTGCTGCAGGTGCGCCGGTTTCTCGATTTCCTGCCCGCCAACAACCGCGACGGCGTGCCCGAGGTGGCGACCTTCGACGATCCCGAGCGGGAGGATGCCTCGCTCGAAACCCTGGTGCCCGAAAACCCCAACAAGCCCTATGACGTCCACGAACTCATCGCCAAGACGGTGGACGAGGGCGACTTCTTCGAGATCCAGGCCAAATTCGCCGCCAATGTGGTGATCGGCTTTGCCCGCGTCGAGGGCCGCACGGTTGGCATCGTGGCCAACCAGCCGCTGGTGCTGGCCGGGGTGCTGGATAGCGACGCCTCGCGCAAGGCGGCCCGCTTCGTGCGCTTCTGCGACGCCTTCGAGATCCCGATCGTCACCTTCGTGGACGTGCCCGGCTTTCTGCCCGGCACCGCGCAGGAATATGGCGGCCTCATCAAACATGGGGCCAAGCTGCTGTTCGCCTATGCGCAGGCCACCGTGCCGCTCGTCACCATCATCACGCGCAAAGCCTTCGGCGGCGCCTATGACGTGATGGCGTCCAAACACATCGGCGGCGACGTGAACTATGCTTGGCCGACGGCGCAGATCGCCGTGATGGGCGCCAAGGGCGCGGTCGAGATCATCTTCCGGGCCGATCTCGGCGATGCCGACAAGATCGCGGCCCGCACGGCCGAATATGAGGAGCGGTTTCTGTCGCCCTTCGTGGCGGCCGAGCGCGGCTATATCGACGAGGTCATCAGCCCCCGCGCGACCCGCCCCCGCATCGCCCGCGCGCTGGCCATGCTGCGGCACAAGAAGGCCGAGATCCCAGCCAAGAAGCACGACAACATCCCGTTGTGAGGGGGCGGCCCTCCCGCTCAGGCGGGGGCGTGCCGGCGCGCGCCGTCCTCGTCCGGCTCGTCGTCGCCCGCCACCACGATGCGGTTGCGGCCCTGCGCCTTGGCCCGGTAGAGCGCCCGGTCTGCGCGGGCGAACAGCTGCTCGAACGTCTGCCCGCCGCCGTTAATGGCCATGCCGGCCGAGACCGTGACCGACACCGGGGCCGCGTTGGTGAACACCGGCGTCCCGGCCACGGTGCGGCGGAACCGCTCCAGCGCCTCGAGCACGACCGCCCGCTCCACCCCGGAGGCCAGCAACGCGAATTCCTCGCCGCCGAGCCGCCCCACCGGCCCGAGATCGCCCAGGCACTGCGCCATCACGCCGGCGATGGCGGCCAGCACGTGGTCGCCCGCCCAATGGCCATGCGTGTCGTTGACGTCCTTGAAGCGGTCGATGTCCACGATGATGAGCGCCAGGATGGTGGAGCGCTCGCTCACCCCGTCCAGCAGCGCGCCCCGGTTGAGCAGGCCTGTGAGCGGATCGATCGTGCTGGCCCGGTAGAGCGCCACCTGGGCCTTGCCGATGGTGCGCGACACCGGCACCGCGATCGCCACCACCAGCCCGACCGTGATGGCCCAGGACCGCAGCGCCACCGCCCAGCTCTCGAAGAACACCACCTGGTTGACCACGTCGACCGCCAGCGCCGCGACGACGCACAGCGCCGTGGTGCGGACGACGTAATGCAGCAGCTCGCGCTCGTTGGTCAGGCGGAACGTCGGGCGCAGGCGTCGCAGGGTGATGGGCATGCGGGTGACCGGGGTGCTGTCGGGGTGGCACGGCAGGGGGCCGGGCCGCGACGCGGCGGAGGGATCATCCGGGGCGGAGGTGAAGGGAGGGTTTATAGGGGGGTCCGCCTAGCGAACGACCTTCCGATCGCGAGTCATCGCCTAACTAACCGGCCTCACAATACGGCGCGACTGGCTAGATTCTTATCGTCTGGTGAGCGTTGGCGCGCTCCCCAGCCAGTAAAGCTCACCGTACCAGCCCTTCGCATATCGCCGGCAAACTGGTTGATCCTCGCCTTTCCGACCACGTGTTGCTCCATGACTTTGGGCCAGAGGTCGCACCAAGCAGCCTTCGCCGGCGACGCTGGGATGAGGTCACGAAGTAAGACTTGCGCGAGGCACTCTTCAACGCCCAAAAAAGCCTCCGCCGGATTGGGTGCCAGCCCAGTTAAAGACCGAAACATTTCACCTTGGTCGGAGGCGGCAACGGCGGCGTTTAGCTTTGCCACGCCTCTAGCATCAGCTTGCTTGCGCAAGGTCTTGATTTGGCAGTTTCGAAAAACCTCAAGCCCCATCGAGCTGCGTGTTCCGTACACAAGACTATAGAGCGGCCGGTCCATTGTCGGCCGCAATACGGTTGTTTCAGCCACATGTTTGTATCCGCCCAACCGCCGAAGAGAGGCCGAGAATGCGTTGACAATAACTTTTTTCCGGTATTCGGCCGTCGACATGCCATGGGACACTGGCACGTTAAGCTGAGCGCGCCAGCCCCTGTCATCGAAAAGCAAGTCGAGGCTTTCCGCAGTCTTTGGGTCAACCGTCTTCGCGAAACGGTTAACAAAGTCGAACATGAAATTGAATACCACCTCGCTATCGGGCCGCCGTAAAAGCGGGGCTAACTTGCGCATATCGACAGCCCAGCCTTTGGGGTCGACGAAGAAGAATGCAAAAGCGCTTTTAGGGATGTCACGCTGTATGGTCGATGCATGGTCGATGAAAGACCCAGGGTACGTCTTGATCTCCACGTTCGGAAATAGCACCTTTGCGGCCTGAAGGTTTTGATAAGCAACCCTGTCCTTCTCAACCAAGTAGGCGGAGACCTTAAGAGGCTTGCCTTTACTGCTCCAGGTCGTCTTGGCGCGCGTCAACGCCCCGAGAGCGATGCCGAACGAGGTATCTTCGAAGCGCTCGCCTGCACTTTGCCACGGGCCTGAGAAGCCATCGACATAAGCTAACTCGGTCCAATGGCTGCCGACTTTGTGGGCCCAGGTCTCGAGATACTCACTAAGCAGAAAGTGCTTAACGTAGGCCTGCTCGCGGCCTCGATACAGATCCAGTTCGCCGATCATCGCGCGCTCATCGCGACGCGTCTCCAATCCGCATATCGGTTCACCATTGCAAAGACCATGACCTCTGTCGAGAAAGCCTCGACCTCGCCGAGTGGTTCTGCGTTCATAACTTGTACCAAGTTAGTAACGATGGGTTGCAGAAAAACCTTGGTCGGAAAGATTATACGTTTTGAGGCCTTTCCGGCTAGAGCAGGGTAGCGCACCACGTATCTCGCCTTGAACAAAGTGCGACAGAGAAATTTGACCGATGGCAGAGACGCAAATCGAATGGACCGATGCTACCTGGAATCCCGTAGCGGGATGCTCCATCGTAACCGCTGGGTGCACAAACTGCTACGCGATGCTGATGACCCGCCGCCTCGAAGCCATGGGCGTCTCGAAATATAAAGGGCTGACGCGCAAGAGCGGGAACCGTTCAATCTGGAACGGCTTGGTCCGTGAAGATCGCTCGGCTCTTAGCATCCCGTATGGCTGGCGCAAGCCGAGGAAGATTTTTGTCAACTCGATGAGCGACCTCTTTCACAACTCCGTTAGCGAGGCTTTCATCGTTGACGTCTGGGAAGTCATGCGGAGCACGCCGCACCATAACTATCAAATCCTCACTAAGCGCCCCGAACGCATGGCCGATATCGTGTCACGTGTCATCCCGGACGTCTTGCCCAATGTTTGGCTTGGCACCAGTGTTGAGAACGCCGAAGTCAATTACCGCATCAGCCACCTGCGCGCCGTGCCGGCCGCAATCCGCTTTATCTCGTTCGAGCCACTCATCGGTCCGGTCGGCTCAGTGAACCTCACCGACATTCACTGGGCAATTGTCGGCGGCGAAAGTGGTTTAAATGCCCGTCCGATCCGCGAAGATTGGATCGACGAAATACATGGGCAATGCGATATCTACGCCACCGCTTTCTTTTTCAAACAGTGGGGCACCTGGGGCAAGGATAACAAGAAGCGCTCCAAAAAGGCCAATGGTCGCGAGTACCGCGGCCAAACGTGGAATGAAATGCCCCTCATCTTGGAAATTTAGCCGATCTCTGAGATGACTCGCGCCATATGCGTACAGCCGCTTCGTAACCGCAATTGCCAGCTGGATCGCAGTGCTCGACTGATTTCTCGGCGAGAACACGAAAGCTCTGGCGCTGGTACCGAGCGTTGACCGTTTGACGCCACATCGACAGACCCGAGTCCGGCTTTGCGTTCCTGCTCAGCGACGCCATGCATATTGTCGAGGAAAACGACAGCCAGTTGCTTTGGCCGGTCGATGCCAGCTCTCAGGTGATCGTCAGCGACTATTCAGGTCAACATCGCCAATCCACCCATGAAGTCTACTCGCTTCTGGCGACCACCTGGAACGAATTGCAGGGCTGGCTATTGCTCCAAGAGGCGTTTCGGGCGGACTGGCTGCCAGATGGTCGTCGAATGTCATTAAAACAGCTCCGCGAACCGTTACGAAGACGGGTTTATCCACACTTCTTGGAACTTGCGGGACGACTCAAGGCCAATTTAATAACAATCATGATCGATTATCGAGTCGGCAGCCTTGTCGAGGCGGGCCCAGATCGTTGGCAGAAACGCTCGTCGAGGGCTTTGCGCACGGAATATTGGACCCCAGCGTAGAAAAATCTACCGGCTTGCTCTTTTTGTTTCCCTGCTCCGGGGCGGGTCTACGCCATGAAAAGCAGCCGTCGTTGTGGATCAGCGATCATGACGAAACATTTGATAGCTTTGACCGACGCGAGCGGTTTGCGCGTCTGGCGACATACCTTTCGTATGGGCTGACCAGATGGCAAAATCCTGCCCGCCAGGATTTCATGACCACCGGAGCCAGAAATTTACCGGCCTGGGTCGAAGATCTCGCGGCCATACCCGATATCGCTGCAGGCGCGTGTGCACAACTTATTGGCGTTCTACCCACATTCGTCGCCCAGGGCGCGTGGATGGTCTCGATGCTCCACGAAGTGGATCGCGACTGGCGAGCCAGGATCTTCGGCGAGTGGCTTTCGACGCCGCGCGGCGCCCTGCGGCATGTGCTGCTGTGGTTAGCGCCGGACAAACAAGGCGAAATTCGCGCGTCGGCTCAGAATTTCAGCGCCGGCCTATCCTGATCCTGTAGCTCGTCGATCGTAAGGACTTCGAGATTTCAGCCCTTAAAGGCGAGCCATTTCATGCTTGCTGCACGATGCTTACCCCCACCCCCCCAACCTTGCCCCACCCCCGCCTCCGCCATACAACCAGAGCAGCCCATCACGCCCGCGAGGTCTGCCCTGTTCTCGAAAATCCTGATTGCCAATCGCGGCGAGATCGCCTGCCGCATCATTAAAACGGCTCGCCGCCTGGGGATCGCCACCGTGGCGGTCTATTCGGAGGCCGACCGGGATGCGCTGCATGTCGAGATGGCCGACGAGGCTGTGGCGATCGGGCCGGCGGCGGCGGCGCAATCCTATCTGCTGATCGACAACATCGTGGAGGCTTGCCGGCAGACCGGGGCCGACGCCGTGCATCCGGGCTATGGGTTCCTGTCGGAACGCGCGGCCTTTCCCGAGGCTTTGGCGGCGGCCGGCCTCACCTTCATCGGGCCAAACCCCGGCGCCATCCGGGCCATGGGCGACAAGATCGAGTCGAAGAAATTCGCCAATGCGGCGAATGTCACGACCGTGCCGGGCCATCTCGGCATCATCGAGGATGCCGAAAGCGCCGTGATGATCGCGGCCGATATCGGCTATCCGGTGATGATCAAGGCCTCGGCGGGCGGCGGCGGCAAGGGCATGCGGATCGCCTTCGATGCGGCGCAGGTGCGCGAGGGCTTCGCGCGCGCCCGCTCGGAAGCCGCGACCGCGTTCGGCGACGACCGGGTGTTCGTGGAGAAGTTCATCACCGATCCGCGCCACATCGAAATCCAGGTGCTTGGCGATAAACACGGCAACGTGGTCTATCTCGGCGAGCGGGAATGCTCGATCCAGCGCCGCAACCAGAAGGTGCTCGAGGAAGCGCCCTCGCCGTTGCTGGACGAGGCGACGCGGCGCCTGATGGGCGAGCAGGCGGTGGCGCTGGCCAAGGCCGTGCATTACGATTCGGCCGGCACGGTGGAATTCGTGGCCGGGCAGGATAAATCCTTCTTCTTCCTCGAGATGAACACGCGGCTGCAGGTCGAGCATCCGGTGACCGAACTCGTGACCGGGCTCGATCTCGTCGAGGAGATGATCCGCATCGCGGCCGGGGAGCCGCTTCGCATCCGGCAGGAGGATGTGGTGATGCGCGGATGGGCGGTCGAAAGCCGCATCTATGCCGAGGATCCGACGCGCGGCTTCATGCCCTCGACCGGGCGGGTCCGCACCTATCGCCCGCCGCAGGAGGGCACCGACGCCGGCATCACGGTGCGGGTGGATTCGGGCCTCGTCGAAGGCGGCGAGGTGTCGATCTATTACGACCCGATGATCGCCAAGCTGATCACGCATGCGCCAACGCGATCCTTGGCCGTGGCGGCGCAGGCACGGGCGCTGGATGCCTTTGCGATCGACGGCATCCGCCACAACATCCCGTTTCTGTCGACGCTGATGACCCATCCGCGCTGGAAAGAGGCGCGGCTGTCGACCGCCTTCATCGCGGACGAATTTCCGGACGGCTTCGCCAACCATGTGCCGACGGGCGTTGCGGCGCGGCGGTTTGCGGCGGTGGCGGGCGCGATCGACCATCTGCTCAACCAGCGCAAGCGCGGCATTTCGGGGCAGCTGCATGCGGCCCGGCCGGTGGCGTTCGATACGGCGCGCGTCGCTCGCGTGGGGGAGCAGCATTTCCGCTTCACCATCGTGACGACGGGGGGTGGGGCGCTGCTGCGCTTCGAGGATGGCGGCCTTAGCGAGGTGCGCTCGACCTGGCGGCCCGGCGCGCCGGTGTGGACCGGCACGATCGATGGGGCTTCGGTGGCGTTTCAGGTGCGGCCGCATCTCAACGGCGTGCTGCTGATGCATGGCGGCGCGGTGGCCGAGGTGCAGGTGTTGACGACGCGCGAGGCGGAGTTGGCGGCGCTGATGCCCGTGAAGGTGCTGGGCGACAGCGGCAAGGTCGTGCTCTGCCCGATGCCGGGTCTGGTCACCGCGATCCGGGTCACGGTCGGGCAGGATGTGAAGGCCGGTGAGCCGCTGGCGGTGGTCGAGGCCATGAAGATGGAGAATGTGCTGCTGGCCGAGCGGGACGGCACCATCGCGTCGATCGCGGCCAAGCCGGGCGACAGCATCGCGGTGGATGCGGTGCTGATGGAATTCGCCTGACGCTCGCGGTTTGAAGGCCGGGTCGAGCGTCGGCAAGCCTGTCATCGGCCACCCATCGATAAAGCTTTGGAATGTGTCTTTTTTGCAGAGTCGTTGTTTTCGGCAAGATGCTGGTTAATCAAGCCTAAAACTGTGTATCGAAGAGAAGCAACTTTGCTGCTGAAACCGTGTTGGTGTGGTTAATCTTAACGAAATGGTAACAACTTGGCTCCATCGCGTGATTTGGGCTTATCCAAACTTTAAGTCGCTGGTCCTACATTGTGGTCGAGCGCGTAGAGTTTGTGTTTGCGAGTTGACCAATGGTGGAAATGCTTCGGCCCCGAGTCAAATATGTCATCGGGCCAGATGGAAGTCCTTTGACGATCGCGGATTTGCCACCGCCCTCCACCAAGCGCTGGGTCATCCGGCGCAAGGCCGAGGTGGTGGCGGCGGTTCGCGGCGGCCTTCTGTCGCTCGAGGAAGCCTGCAGCCGCTATACGCTGACCGTCGACGAATTCCTGAGCTGGCAAATGTCGATCGACCAACATGGCCTCGCTGGCCTGCGGACGACACGGATTCAGCACTACCGTCAGTGATCGCGTCGCCATGGGCGTCGCGTCGGGGCCTCCTGCCGATCGGGGCGGCGCGGGGCGCAGTGTTGGCGGTCGTGGCGCTACTGCTGCCGGTTCTGGCCAATATGGCTCTGGCGCAGCCCGGCAACCCTCCTTCTCCCCCCGTCGTTCATCTCACCAGCGCTCCCGAGATCGTCTTTGCGGCTCCGCGTGATGCCTGCGATGGCGATGACGTTCCCGATGCACCGGCCCGCGCGTTTCGCGAAGCCCATGGCGGTGTACGGCTGTTCGGGCTGCATACGAAGAACCGCAGCCTCTCCGGCCCCGACCTTGGCACCCTCACGATCGATTGCCGGCCCACACTCGTCTCGCATGGCAATGCGGACCCGGCGGCTTACGACGACCAGAGTTGGATCACCGCGACCTGGACGCGCGATGGCACGATCGTCGATGGCCTGATCCACCACGAATATCAGGCCAACCAACACCCAGGCCGATGCCGCTTCGCGGATTATATGCAATGTTGGTTCAATACCGTGCTGGCCGCACGCTCGACCGATGGTGGCGCGAGCTTCGTAAAGGACCTGCACCCCGTTGTCGCCTCGGCCCCCTTCGGCCAGGAGGTCGGGCAGGGGAGGCATCGCGGCTTCTTCAATCCCTCGAACATCGTTTCGGACGCGCCTTGGCTTTATGTCATGGCCTCGACGACGGGGTGGGACGGGCAGCCGAACGGCGTTTGCCTGTTCCGCACCGCGACGCCGGGCGATCCGCAATCCTGGCGCGCCTTCGATGGTCACGGCTTTTCGGTCGCCTTTGCGGATCCGTATAAGCGCCGCATGCAGCGTCAACCGGCTTGTGCGCCGATCGGCCCGTTCCCGGCCCCGGTCGGGTCACTGGTGCGGCGGCGGTCCGGCGGTGACTGGCTCGCCGTGTTCCAAGCCAAGGCGGACCAGACGCTGTTTCCAGTGTCTGGCTTTTACGTCGCCAGCTCGCGTGATCTGTTGACCTGGAGCGACCCGCGTCTGCTGCTGCCGGGGCCGACGCTCTATGACGATCCGTGCCGCTCGGGCGGTCAATTGCTCGCCTATCCCGCGATCCTCGACCGTCATGACGCCTCGCGCAACTTCGATCAAAGCGGCGATGATCCGGACCTTTACTATGTGACGCTCGCGGTTGAGGGATGCACCGTCACGAGCCGCAGAACCCTCCTGCGCCGAACGCTTGCGCTCGGTCGTTAGTCACCACCTCGACGTGTACAAACGACTTCTACAAAGGAGGACGACCGACTATGGTCGCGACGCGACGCGTCGACACCCCCCGTGCCGGAAGCCGTCGCGTCAACATTCCCGTGACCGACGCGCCCTATGGTTCTGGATCTCCCGACACTCTTCGTCGCCTGTATGCTCGTGGCCGGTCTGTCGGTGGCGATCTGCGTTGCGACATGGCTGCAGGATCGACAGCAGGATGCCATGCTGTGGATGGCGGGATGCTGCTTCCTCGGCGGGGCCGGCACGCTGCTGCGCTTCGAATTGCCGGAGCGCTTGGGCATTCTATCGGGCAACCTCGCCTTTTTCCTCGCTTTTGCATCGCTTTGGGCGGCCAGCAGAGTTGTCGATGGGCGGCGGCCGAGCGCTTTGCCCTTTCTCCTTCCTTGCGCGATTTGGATCCTGGCGTTCTGGATCCCCGGTTTCGCCGAGAGTTTAAGGGCGCGCATCGTGCTCGCCTCGATCCTCGATCTGATGTTGGTCGCGACGACGATGATTCAGTTCTGGTCGAAGCGGCGGAGCGAGCCACCGGCCCGATGGATGATCGTTGGATTGCTGGCGTTTCAAAGCCTGTTGCTGGTGGGCCGGATCATCCGCACCGGGGTTGCCAGCGGCGCGGGTTTATCGACCCAGGCCCTGTACAGCCTTGGCCTCGTGGCTCTGACCACCATCGGATTCTCGCTGATGGTGACTTTTGCGATGATCCTTCTGGTGAAAGAGAGGGCGGAGCGCCAGCACCGGTCCGACGCCGAGACCGATGGGCTCACGGGTCTGCCGAATAGGCGGCTGTTCGATAAGGCGATGCCGCTCGCTTATGCCAAGGCGAGGCAAACCGGGAACTCCCTCGCGCTGCTGATGATCGACGTCGATGCGTTCAAGCGGTTCAACGATCATCATGGGCATCCCGCCGGCGACGCATGCCTCCGCACGGTCGCGACCACCCTGGCGGCCGGCGTGCGACCGGGCGACATCACCTGTCGCTATGGTGGCGAGGAATTTGCGGTCATCCTTCCGCAGACCGGTCAGGTTGGCGCGATGGCGATCGCCGAGCGGCTTCGGCTCGCGATCCGGGCTCTGGCCTTGCCGCATGGGGATGCGGATGACAAGTCGATCGTCACGATAAGCCTCGGCTGTGCCGCTGCCGCTCCATGCGACGCGCCCGATGTCGGCAGCGCCTCCCTGATCGCCGAATTGCTGCGTGCGGCGGATCAGGCTTTGTATCTCGCCAAGACAAGCGGCCGCGATGCCACCCGCGCGATCGAGGTTGTGTCAGCGGAGCCGGTTATGCCTCAGCCGCTCACCTGTCTGTCAGCAGCGACAGCGCCGCTTCATGCACCCGAGGGTCCCCGGCTGCAATGATCCGGCCGCCCTTGGCCGCATTGCCGCCGTCCCAGGTCGTCACGACGCCACCGGCGCCTTCGATGATCGGGATGAGCGGCGCAATATCATACGGCTTCAGCCCCGCCTCGATCACGAGATCGACATGCCCCGCCGCAAGCATGCAATAGGCATAGCAGTCGCCGCCGAAGCGGGGGAGCTGTACCTCGCGCTCGACGCGTTGATAGAGGGCATGCTCCTCCTCGCTCATCAGCAACGGACTGGTGGTCAAGAGGGTGGCCTCGACCAGGCTCGCGCAAGTCCGCGTGGTAAGGTGCTGGGTGATCGGCGTGTCGTGGCTGTTGTGACCCGACCAGGTTGCGCGCCCGCCATCCCCGAAGAAGCGTTCGCGCGTGAACGGCTGGCTCATCATCCCATAGGCAGGCTGGCCGTGATGTTCGAGCCCGATGAGCGTGCCCCAGAGCGGAAGTCCGGAGATGAAGCTCTTGGTTCCGTCGATCGGATCCAGCACCCAAACATAATCCGCATCGGACTGATGATCGGGGAATTCTTCACCGACGATGCCATGGGCCGGGAACGTGTCGAGGATCATCCGGCGCATGACCATCTCGGCGGCGCGGTCCGCCTCGGTGACCGGGTCGAAGGCCGCACCGATGGCTTTGTCCTGCGTCGCGACCCGCGTGCGGAAGAACGGCAGGATGATGTCGCCGGCAGCTTTCGCCAGGTCTGACACAAAGGATTCGAAGTCGACTGTGGTCATGCTGGCTCCGGGTCACCTTGAAAGCGTGAGAGTATTCGCTCGGTCGGCGGGAATTATTGCAAGGGGCTTGCATTTGTTGCAGTGCGATGGCATATTGCGGCGGTGCGGCAATGATCTTGCTGCATATGCCCTCCTTGGGCGTTTCCTCCCTAGACTTGGGCCGCTTGTGGTAACGCGAGCGGCCTCTTTCGTTTTGGTGGCAGGTTTTGCGGCCGAGGTCCATCCGAGCTCTGATGCCTCGGCGCCGTTTACTCCGCTGCAGCGCGTTCGGTCGCGCTCATGCCGTCCATCAGTGCCGCCAGAGCCGCCATGACGTCCGAGATATGAGACGCGACCGTCTCGAATGCCGGGCCATGCTGCATCAGCCTTTCGTTCATATAAAGGGCGCGATTGACCTCGATCTGAAGGGCATGCCGCCCTCCAGCAGGGTGGCCGTAATTTTCGGTGATGAAGCCGCCCGCGTAAGGTTTGTTGCGTTCGACCGCATAGCCGAGCCCGCTGAGGACTGCATCGGCGGTTTCGGTGATGGCCCGTCCGCAACTCGTGCCATAGCGGTCACCGATGACGAAATCGGCTTTCAGCCGATCATCCCGGTTCATCGGTCCATGGGCCGAACCCAAGGCACACGAGGGCATCGAATGGCAATCGATCAGCAGCGTCTGACCGAACTGCATCATGGCCCGGTCGACGAGGCCCTGCAGGGTCGCATGATAGGGTTTGTAGAGATATTCGATCCGGCGGATCGCTTCGTCGACGCTCAGCCGCTTCAGGTAGATTTCCTGCGCCTCGCCGACGACGCGCGCGATCGTGCCGAGCCCGCCGGCAACGCGCATCGAGCGTGAGTTGACGAAAGGCGGCAAGCGCCCGTCGAACATGCGCGGATCGAGCTCATATGGTTCGCGGTTGACGTCGAGATAGGCGCGAGGAAATCGCGCGCGCAGCAGCGGTGCCCCGAACGCCCGGGCGCCCATGAACAATTCGTCGACGAATGCATCCTCCGATCGGCGCAGGCTGATCGGATCGAGACGGGCGCTGGCGAGGAAACGCGCCGGATAGGCACTGCCCGAATGCGGTGACGACAGAACGAGGCAGGAGCCGAGCACCTCCGGCTCGATGACGTCGAAAGGTGGATCGAGTTCGGGCTCGACGATATGCCCGGCCTCGAGGGCACGATCGATCCAGCTTCCCCCCTCGACACCTTTGCTCATAACAGTCCTTTTTGACGATCTGGTTTCGTCTTTGCCGTGACGAACCCGGATCGGCCACCGCACCAGGGCGCCTGATCGACCGATTTGGCTCCCCCGACCGGCTCGGCGTCAAGGCCGCATCGGTCCGGCCTGGTCACGTCGCAAGCGACTTTTCGAAGCGTAGCGCCGTCGCCCCGTCCTCGTAATAGTCGGGCTCGCTGCCGAACCGTCGATAAGCCAAAGCCTCATAGAGCGCGATGGCGGCGGAATTGTCGGCACGAACCTCGAGCCGGACCGCACGACTGCCCCGCTTGCGGGCGCGTTCCTCGCAGGCGGCGAGAAGCGCGCGTCCGATGCCGAGCCGGCCAAAGTCGGGATCGACCGCTAACGAGAAGATACGTCCGAGCGCCGAGCCGGCGCGAAAGCCGATCATCGCATAGCCCGCCACCACGGCCTCGTGTTCCGCCACCGGTACGTAAGTGGTCGGCGCTGCGATGAAGTAGCGCAGACTGCGGCGGGAGAGCCGATCCGACTGGAAAGCCGCCAATTCCAAGCGTTCCAGCGCGTCGAGGTCGTCCGGTCGCGCCTCGCGCAGCACCGGTGCGGTACGGAACGCGGGCCGCGCGCCTAAACGGCTTTCCACGGAAAGGTCCATGTCTCGGTGAGGGCGCGATCGCCCGCTTTGAGAAAAGCGCGCAGATCCGTGCTCTGGTTCGAGTCGAGCGCCACGTCGATCGCCGCGCGGAACCCGCCGATATGCGGGTTGGGAACCAGGAACGAGCGCGTGATCTTGCCGCTGGTGGAGGTCGGCACGACGCTGACGAGCGAGGGATCTGCGCTGAAATAGGAAAGATCGCCGCCCGAGAAGTCGATCAGAAAGCGGCGTGATCCGGGTGCCACGACCTCGTTGGACCCGAGCGAGCGCGCCTGGGTCTGGAAAGTCTTGCTGACCCGCCCACCCGGCGACAGGCGGGTGAGGTTGAGGCTCGACGTGATGCTGTAGGCGTAAGAAACCGACTTGCCTTGCTCGATCGGGTCATGCGCCGTCCAGGCCGCGACGATATTGTCGTTGGTCTCGTCTGAGGTCGGCAGTTCCACCAGTTCGACACGGCCCTCGCCCCAGGTGCCCCGCGGCTCGACCCAATAGCTCGGCCGCAACTCGTAATTCAGATCGAGGTCTTGATAGTCCTCGAAGCTGCGATCGCGTTGCAGCAAGCCGAAGCCGGCGGTGTTGCTGTCGAGGAAGGCCGAGACCTCCGTCATGGCGGGGTTCCGCAGCGGACGCCAAATCCATTCGCCGGTGCCGGAATGGAGCAACAGACCGTCGGAATCGTGCAGTTCCGGACGGAAGTCGCCTGAAAAGCGGCGGTCGTTCTGGCTCGTGAAGAACATCGACGTCAGCGCCGCGATGCCGATCTTGGCACCCGACCGGCGCGGAAAGAGCGTCATGTCGACATCCACGACGGTTTCGTTGCCCGGATAAAGGTCGAACCGGAACGCGCCGGTGACGGCGTCGCCGTCGAGCAGCGCATAAATCGTCACGCGTGTCGCCCCCGGTGCCGGCGCCTCGATCCAGAATTCGCGGAAGAACGGGAATGCCTCGTTGTCGGTGCCTGCATTCACGGTCAGGCCGCGGGCCGACATGCCGTAATGCTGATTGCGGCCGAGAAAGCGGAAGTAGCTCGCACCCAAAAACGCAATGACCTCGTCCATGACGTCGGGTCGGTTCAGCGGGTAATGAAGCCTGAAGCCGGCGAAGCCGAGGTTGACCGGCAGCGGCTTGTCGATCTTGTTCCGGCCGTAGTCGAACAGCCCGGTCGAATAGGGGACGGGTGTCGCGATCCCTTCATGCACGATGTTGACCGTGACGGGGCGGGGATAGAGATGGCCGAGATGGAACATCTCCAACCGGAACGGACTGCCGTCCTGGCCGAGCAGCGCCCTGTCGGGCCTGAACCGGATGTCGCGCCAAGCATCGAAGTCGAGCCTGGCGATCGCATCCGGGAGGGCCGGGGGCGTCGCCTCGAAGGGCGCGGTGCCGAGTTCACGGGCGCGTTTCAGAACATCTTCAAAGCCAAAATTCGGCACGGGCTGCCCCGGAGCGGTTTGGGCGAAGGCGCGCGGCGCGAGGCCGAGGGCTGCTCCGGCCGCGAGGCCCGAAACGACACGACGACGGTTGAGGTCCTGCATGATCCCACTTCGGCGCAAACGTAACAGAAGGACGAGCATCGGCCGAAGCCCACGCCCGCAGCGGAGGTAGCGGGCTTACGGGGCCGGGGCAACCCACCGGGCCGGGATCCGACGGCTTTTGCTGGCAGAACTTGCATTATGGGGACTGAGGCGCGATGGGCGCGTCCGTCGTCTTCCCGCGCCGCCGGCCGGTGCTTATGTTGTGCCGATGAATCGGTCCGCCCCCCTTTCGACCCACGACGCCTCGGATATCGGGCAAGAGCAACCAGAGCTGCGGCAGCAGGAGATGATGAGCCAAGAGGTCAGCGACGATCGTCTGAGCGAAGACGGCGCCGACGAGTTTGACGAGGCCGCCTCGGGGATCGATCTCGGCCTGGATGACGAGAGCGCCGCTCCGGCCTCGGTCCGCAGCGGCGCGGCCGTGATCCGCCGCTATTGGAGCGCGCTCCCGCTCGGGCCGGGTGTCTATCGCATGCTGAACGACGCCGGCGAGGTGCTTTACGTCGGCAAGGCCAAGAGCCTGAAGAAGCGGGTCGCGAGCTATACGCGGGCGACGGGCCATTCGCGTCGCATCGCGCAGATGATCGCCGCCACCGCCTCGATGATGTTCGTGTCGACCGCGACCGAAACCGAAGCGCTACTGCTCGAAGCCAATTACATCAAGCAGATGCGGCCGCGGTTCAACGTGCTGCTCCGCGACGACAAGTCTTTCCCCTATATTCTGGTCACGGGGGACCATCGGGCGCCGCAACTCACCAAACATCGCGGCGCACGCAACCGGACAGGCGACTATTTCGGCCCGTTCGCGAGCGTCATGGCGGTGAACCGCACGCTGGCGGCGCTGCAGCGCGCTTTTCTGCTCCGCTCCTGCTCGGACAGCTATTTCGAGAACCGTACACGGCCGTGCCTGCTGCATCAGATCAAGCGCTGCGCCGGGCCGTGCACCGACGAGGTTAGTCGCGAGGATTATGCCGAACTGGTCGAGGAGACGCGCGGCTTTTTAACCGGCAAGAGCCGCGCTGTGCGCGAGCGTCTCGCGCTCGATATGGTGTCGGCCAGCGACGCGTTGGAGTTCGAGCGGGCGGCGCGGTTGCGCGACCGTATCGCCGCCATGTCGGCCATCCAGGGCACGCAGGGCATCAACCCGAAGAGCGTGGAGGAAGCGGATGTTTTCGCAATCCTCGAAGAAGCCGGACAATATGCGGTGGAGGTCTTCTTCTTCCGCACCTATCAGAATTGGGGCAATCGCGCCTATTACCCGCGCGCCGATCGGAGCCTCGGGCCAGCCGAGGTGCTGGGCGCGTTTCTGGCGCAATTCTACCTCGACAAGCCGCCGGCGCGTCTCATTCTGCTGTCGCATTCTGTTGATGACCAGGGCGTGCTCGAGGCCGCCTTGTGCGAGCGTGCGGGCTATCGCGTCGAGATCGCGGTGCCGCAGAGGGGCGAGAAGAAAGATCTGGTCGATCACGCGGCCCAAAATGGGCGCGAGGCGCTGTCACGCAAATTATCCGATACCGCCAGCCAGGAAAAGCTTCTGGCCGCGCTCGGGGCCGCCTTCGGTGTGACCCGCACCCTCAATCGGGTCGAGGTTTACGACAACTCGCACATCATGGGCACCAACGCGGTGGGCGCCATGATCGTGGCCGGACCTTCGGGCTTCTTGAAGCCGCATTACCGAACCTTCAACATGACCGACAAGCTGTTCACGCCCGGCGATGATTTCGGCATGATGCGGGACATGCTGCGTCGCCGCTTTGCGAGGCTCATGAAGGATGCGCCGCCGGCCGCAACGATCGGTCAGGCCGAGGGTGCGCGCGGATCGGCGACGGATCTTCCGCCCGAGGCGGCCGACGTGCTGGCCCATCAGGACGGGATCGACGAGGATCGATCAGAGGATCGTGAGGCGACCCCGCTGTCGGATGTCGGCGACACGCCGCAATGGCCGGACTTGATCCTGATCGACGGCGGCAAGGGGCAGCTTGAGGTCGTGCGCGAGACCCTGGTCGAGCTCGGCGTGCCAGTGATGTTCGGCGAGGGCGGCGCGCCGCATGGCGTGGCGGTGGTGGGTATCGCCAAAGGGCCGGAGCGCAATGCCGGGCGCGAGACCTTCTTTGCGGCCGGGCGTGAGCCGTTCAAGCTGCACGAACGGGATCCCGCGCTCTACTTCGTTCAGCGACTTCGGGACGAGGCGCATCGATTTGCGATCGGGACGCATCGGGCGCGCCGCAAGAAAGATTTCACCAAAAGCCCGCTGGAGGAGATCGGCGGCATCGGGCCGGCCCGCAAGCGGGCGCTTCTCCACGCGTTCGGCACCGCCAAGGCGATTGGACGGGCGACGCTGGCCGATCTCGAAAAGGTGCCGGGCCTGAATGCCGCGACCGCGAAGCGGATCTACGATCATTTTCACGAGGGCGGCTGACGCGCGACGGCGCACAATGATGGGCGTGAACGCGCTCCGGCCCAAAACAGAGATCTGTTCTGGGCCGGAGCATTGGATGACGGTGGACCGTGCGACCCGACGACGTCGGACGGCCGACGGAGGGTCGATCAGAACTTGTAGTTCAGACCAACGCGGGCGATGTCGCCATCGGCGCGCACGCGCGAGTTAAACTGGCCAATGCCGGTGTTGATCGCGTTCACAGCAAGGGTCCGGCTGCCGAGATCGTAATGCAGGTATTCGGCCTTGATGGTCACGGCGCTCGAGTGGAAGAAGTTGAGGAACGATCCTGTGGGCAGCGCATATTCGACGCCGCCGCCGTAAGCGTAACCCGTTTCGGTCGAGCTTCGGCTGCCGGTGAAGATTCCGGTGCCATCGGCGGCGAAGAGCGTATGACGGCTGTTCACGCCGCCATAGGCAAAGCCGCCCGTGCCGTAGATCAGGAACTGGTTATAGGCATAGCCGATGCGGCCGCGAACCGTGCCGAGATAGTCGAGACCCGAGCGATACTGGGTCAGGTAGGTGGCGCCGCCGATCAAGGCGAAGTTGTTGGCGGTCTTCGACAGATCCGTATAGGCGGCATCAGCCTCGATACCGATCACGAGGCCGTTGCCGACGCCGAACTGGTAGTTGTAACCAATCGTGCCGCCTGCCGTGAAGCCGCTGTCTTGGGTGCGGTATTGGCCCGGACGGAAATTGCCGGTGATCGCTGCCTGGTTGCCAGCCGTCGCACCGGTGGTGCGATAACGGGTGTCGGCGTCGAACACGGCACCCGCGTTGATGCCGAAGTAAGCGCCGGTCCAGGTGAAGATCGGGAGTGGAGCCACGAAGGCAGGCGGTGCGCTCCGCAGCGGCAGATCAGCGGCGAAAGCGGCTCCCGACGTCAACCCGGCGATTGCGGTGGCGATCAACGCTAGTCTGGTATGCATCGTCGAATCCTCTAAAACAAATGTCTCCCTTCATAAATCGTGATAAGCTTGCACAGGCAAAGCCTTTGTTCGGCGTCGCCCTGCTTTGGTGCAGTCTGTTGCAGTTCAGTCACAAGCGTGGCCAGTGTCGTAAGTAGATCCTTTTTTACATTTGCTTGAGCGTAGCAACGCCGGATAAAAACGAGAACGATGTGTCGTTCCGATTCCGCGACTGAGTTGAACGTCTCGGAGCTGACGTTCAGCAAGTGTTTTCATGCACATCATTCGTCTATTGCGGGTCAAAATGCGGAGCATGTTTGTTCGCGAATTGATGGCGGGTGTGTGGCCGTTACAGTTCGTTAACCATCATGGTCGAGGCTCTTCAACGTTACGAAGGCTTGGAGCTTGGTGATGCAAAATACGTCGACAGCGAACCACGGCCGCCCGTCCGAGGATGTTTGCCCCATCTCGGATGCTTTGTTCGCTCAGATTTGCCGGTCGACGCCAAGCCAGTCACGCGAATTGTCGCTGGGCTTTTCGGCGCAGGAGCGCGCAAGGCTGGCGCTCTTTTGCAATTCGCGCGCGCATCTTCGCGAAAGCGGCCGCGAGATCGCCGGAACCTGCACTGAGGCTAGTCTAACGCGGGAAGGCGGCCAGGCCGGACTGGTGCTGTTCCAGCAAGCGAGGTCTGGTCCCGAAACCTGGGGTCTCGTGCCTCGGCAGAACTCCCGGCGAGTCAGCCTCGCCGGGTAGCGCGTTTTAAGATGCGGAGGGCGTGACCGGATCTGACATCTCGTCATCCGCCATGTCATCGTCGCCGAACGCCAGATGGATCTGGTCCGCCACGACGGACGGCTCCAAAACCAGAAAGAATTTCGATCCATTGTTCATGGTCACGACCGAGCCTGTGTGAACATGCTCGATCGACGTGACGTCGAGCGGATTGAGCCAGACCTGGCTTTTCTGTGTCGTTTCGAAAAGGATCATGCAAGGCCTCTTGTGTCGGTCCGAAGCCCTGTAGCATGTGCCCCTGCGGCGTGACCATTCACAAATCGCCCGCCGTTCTGGCGGGTTCATCACAAGGACCTCTGCGATCATGTTGACCCGAATGCTCTGCGGCGCGCTGCTGCTCCTGACACTCTCGACCGCCGCCCAGGCCGGGGCTCAAGGTCAGAGCCGGCGCGAGCAGCAATTGGCGGCCTGCGCGGGCGATATGGAAAGGCTCTGCGATCATCGGTTGTCGGCGTCAAAACAGCTCAAGACCTGCATTCGTCCCAACCGTGCCAAAGTGAGCCGCACCTGCCGGGCTTGGCTCGACATGCCATCCTAAAACCGAGGTCAGCCAAGGCGTTCAAGGTCTTCGCGTTGAGACGCTTAGGCGTCCTTCTCTTCCCGGCGCAGCAGCACCTCGTCGACCTGGGTCAGCAGAAGGTCGAAATCGACCGGTTTCGAATGATATTCGTCGCAGCCCGCGGCCAGCGCCTTGGTTCGATCGCCGCTCATCGCATGCGCCGTCAAGGCGATGATCGGGATGGCGTTCGATTGTGTCCGCAGGGTTTTGGCGACGGTCCAGCCATCCATGATCGGGAGATCCATATCGAGCAACATCAGATCCGGCTCGTCGCTCGCCACCTTTTCGAGCGCTTGCTGGCCGTTATGCGCCAGGACAACGTCGAACCCCCGGCGCCTGAGCCGTCTCGACAGAAAGTCCCAGAGTTCCTCGTGGTCTTCGACAAGGAGTAGTTTGGTCATCGTGGCTCCTTGTGCATCTACTGGCGTTCCATGTGTGTTAGTCGAATGGTCGTGCGTCCACCAGCGTCGACCATCCCGCTTGGACAGGAATCGCCAGTGAGCCAGTTATCGACAGACGATACCGTGATCCTGCCGCCGTCGGATAGCCGGTCCATTCTGCCGGTGATGTATGCCGGAACCATCACGGTCGCGGCCCTCTACTTTGGCCAGGAGCTCATGGTGCCGCTGGTGTTGGCCGCCTTACTGGCCTTCGTTCTCGCACCGGGCTGTAATCTTCTTCAACGGCTCAGACTGCCGCGGGTTCTGTCGGTTCTGATCGTGGTGGCGCTGGCCTTCGGAGCGATCGGGAGTCTTGGCGTCGTGGTCGGCGGCCAGGCCACATCGCTGGCCACGAGCCTGCCGGCCTATCGCACCACCATCACGGAAAAATGGAACGCGCTTTCCAAAGGCGTCGGCTTCATCGAGCAATATACCAAAGGCATGACGGCGAAACCGAACGCCGGCAGCGCTCCCGCCGCAGACAAGAAGCCGGCCGATAATCCGGCCGCGACGCTCGGACTGCAGGACGTCTCTGGCCTGTCGCTCGCCAAGACGCTCGCGCAGCCGCTTCTCGGACCGCTAGCGACCGGCGGCATCGTTCTGGTCTTCACCTTGTTCATCCTGATGTCGAGCGAGGATCTGCGCGATCGGCTGGTGCGGCTTGTCGGACGTCACGATCTGCATCGGACGATCCTGGCCATGAACGACGCGGCCAGCAGGCTCTCGCGCTACTTCTTGTTTCAGCTCGGGCTCAATGCCTCGTTCGGCGTTCTGATCGGCGTCAGTTTGTGGTTCGTCGGCCTGCCCAACCCACTTCTTTGGGGGATTCTCGCGGCGACCATGCGGTTCGTTCCTTTCGTCGGCGTCGTGGTTGCGGTCGTCCCGCCGCTTCTCCTGGCCATTGCGGTCTCGCCGGGCTGGTCGCTCGCTCTCTTGGTCCTTGCCCTGTTCGTCGTGTCCGAGATGATCATGGGTCAGGTGGTCGAGCCGTTGATCTATGGGCATAGCACCGGGCTCTCGCCTTTGGCCGTCATCGTCGCAACGGCTTTCTGGGCGCTCCTCTGGGGGCCGGTCGGCCTTCTGATCGCGACGCCGTTGACCGTCTGTCTGGTGGTGATCGGCCGCCACGTCGAGGCGCTGGCGTTTCTCGACGTGATCCTCGGCGATCGACCGCCACTCACGCCCGCCGAAACCTTCTATCAGCGCGCGCTCGAAGGCCAGGCTTTGGCCTTGGCCCCGGCAGCCGCCAAGCAGATCGCGACAACATCGCTGACCGACTATTACGACAAGGTCGCCTTGTCCGGCTTGGCTCTGGCACAGGGCGATCTCGCCCGCGACACGCTGGCGTTCGAGCGCCTCGAAGCGATCCACGCCCAGATCGAAGCTCTGCTGGCTCGCCTCAGTGCCGATACCGTGCGGCCTCACGCCGGGGTCGTCGAAACAGCGTCGCTCCCGGACCATTGGCGGCGCGAGGGTGCCGTGATCTGCATTCCGGGGCGCGGGCAGCTCGACGATCTCGCCGCCACGATGGCGGTGCAATCCTTGATCGTTGATGGTTTCGGCGCCCGGATGGAGCCCAATCTCGTGCTCGGATCGGCGCGCGCGATGCCGGCCAACATGGACCGGACCGTCCTGTACTGCCTGTCCATGCTGGAAGAGGGAAGCACCGTCTCGGGTATTCGCTACTTTATCAAGCGCATTCAGAAGCAAATGCCGCAGGCCGTCATTGTCGTCGGGCTTTGGCACGCGGGCCGCGATAGCCCGCTTTTGTCAGAGCTGCGTGCCGAGGGTGGCGACGAGCATCTCGTGCTGTCTCTGGGTGAACTACTCGCCTTCTGTCGAGCCACGGCGGCTCGCGTGCCGGCCGCAGATCCCTCATCGGCCGTGGCCGAGGCCGAAAGCCTCCCGCTTCCGGCGTAAGACGCCTCTTTGGATCGATCCTGAGGTTTGGCGATTGACGTCCGTTGAGCTCGGCGCAGAAACGCTCGGGTTGCGGATAGCCGGAGCCGAGATGTCACAATCGTCGCAGGAATTTTTGGCCGAGCCGGTCGACCGCACCGCCCTGGAACTGGGCGGCGAGGTGGTCTCGAAGTGGTTCGGCTTCGCCGATGCGGTCAGCGACGGCGTTTACGGCGTCGATCGTGTGGGGCTGTGCATCTTCGTCAATCCGGCTGCCATCGCGCTTCTCGGTTACGAGACAGCCGACGAGCTTCTCGGGCGCAACATGCATCAGACCATCCACCACACGCGACCGGACGGCTCGCCGTTTCCGATCGAGGCTTGTCCGCTGATCCATACGTTGACGAGCGGCCGATCCGTGCGGCTCGACACTGAGTTGCTGTGGCGCAAAGACGGGTCGTCCTTCGTGGCTCGCTACTCGTCCTATCCGATGACGGCGGAGGACGGCGCGATACTCGGCAGCGCCATCGTGTTCACGGATTGCACGCCGGACGTGGAGCTGGATCTCGAGCCGGCCCGAGCGATCGAGCAACTCTGGGGCAGCACGGAGCGGCGTCGCGCCGAAGAAGCCTTGCGATCGAGCGAGGCCAAATTCCGCACCCTGGCCGATTCCATCTCGCAACTCGCCTGGATGACCGATCCCGAGGGCGCGATCGTTTGGTACAATCGCCGCTGGTATGACTACACCGGCACGACGCCTGAGAAGATGCAGGGCTGGGGCTGGCAGGACGTGCATCACCCCGACCACATGGAGCGTGTGGTGGCCCATATCGCCAAGGCGTTCAGCGACGGCGCCGAATGGGAGGATACGTTTCCGCTCCGCGGCAAAGATGGCGAGTATCGCTGGTTTCTATCGCGTGCCATGCCGATCCACGATCGTCCGGACGAGTCTCACCCCAAAGGTCGCATTCTCGGTTGGTTCGGGACCAACACCGACGTCACCGACATGCGCGAGGCGGAGGACCGGCTGAGCGCCGCGAAAGATGTGGCCGAAGAAGCCAATCGCACCAAGAGCGATTTCATCGCCAACATGAGCCACGAGCTGCGGACCCCGCTGTCGGCCATCATCGGCTACAGCGAGATGATGCAGGAGGAAATCGCCGACGGCGCCGACCCGACCGAACTGTCGCCCGATCTTCGCAAGGTGGAAGCCAACGCGCGCCATTTGCTGGGCCTTATCAACGACGTGCTCGATCTGTCAAAGATCGAGAGCGGCAAGATGGAGGTTTTCTCGGAGACATTCGACACGGCGACCACGCTCCAGGAGGTGGCTTCGACCGTGCAAGGCCTGATCGACAAGAAGGGCAATCGGTTGGTCCTGGATCTCGGTCACGATCTCGGCGTCATGCAATCGGATGTCACCAAGCTTCGGCAGATCCTGCTCAACCTTCTGAGCAACGCCGCGAAATTTACCGAAGGCGGGACCATCACGCTGGGGGCGACCCGCATCGTGGGGGCAGGCCCGGCGCAGTGGCTGTCGTTTCGGGTCAGCGACACGGGCATCGGCATGTCGGCGGAGCAATTGGAAAAACTCTTCCTGCGGTTCAGTCAGGCGGATGCGTCGACAACCCGGAAGTTCGGCGGAACGGGGCTCGGCCTATCGATCTCGAAGGCGTTCAGCGTCATGTTGGGCGGCGACATCGCGGTCGAGAGCGGGCTTGGTCAGGGCAGCGTCTTTACCGTCATGGTGCCGGCCGTCTGGTCGCCGTCGTCCAGCGAACATCACGATGAGGACGAAACAGCGGCCGACGCGACGACGAACCGCCCGGGCGGAAGCGCCGACATCGAAAAAGACTGGGTGCTGGTTATCGACGACGATCCGGCCCAGCGGGAGTTGATGTCCCGCTTTCTCGCGCGCGAGGGATTTGGCGCGCGCACAGCGGCCGACGGCCGGACCGGCATCGAGATGGCGCGGGCCATGAAACCGCGTGCGATTCTGCTTGATGTGATGATGCCCGGCATGGATGGGTGGTCGGTGCTCAGCGTGCTCAAAGCCGATCCGGCGCTCGAAGCCATTCCGGTTGTCATGATCACCTTTGTGAGCGAACGCGGCTTAGCTTTGTCGCTGGGGGCCTCCGAATATGTCTTGAAGCCGGTTCAATGGGACAGGTTCAAGCAGGTGATGGACCGGTTCCGCGATGCGGGTGGCACGGTCCTCGTGGTCGATGATGAGGCGGATAGCCGCGAGCGGATGCGGGTAGTGCTCGAGCGCGATGGATGGACGGTGGTCGAAGCGGCCAACGGTCAAGAGGCGCTCGATCGGGTGGCCGAGGGCGTGCCGCAGGTCGTGGTTCTCGACGTCAACATGCCGATCATGGATGGCTTTGCGTTCCTGCCGAAGTTTCGGGAGATGGCCGGTTGCGCCGAAACACCCGTGATCGTCTTGACGGCCGCCGACTTGACCCTGGCTGATCGCAAGCGCCTGCGGGGTGCCAGTCAAGTGTTGAACAAGGGCGACACCACGTTCGGTGCGCTCGCCAAACAGTTGCGCGCCTTGGCCGAAACCGACCCGAGCGCCGAAGGGCTTGTCAGCTAAGGCTTGCGCTTTTCGGGGCCGGCACGGTGGCCTATACACCAACGCGCCGCGCGATACCCGCTCCGGCCGAAGCTGATGGACCCATGCGATGAAACCGCCGCGCCGCTCGAAGGACCCGTGGGACGCTGCCGAGGCGGTGTTCCGGCCGGCGGCCCCGACCATTCCTGAGGTTGTCAAAAAACCCGCGATCCCCAACGCAAAGGAAACCGTGTCGTTGCGGCTCGATCAAGATGTGCTCGAAGCCTTCCAGGCCGATGGGCCAGGGTGGCAGGATCGCATCAATGCCGCCTTGCGCGCCGCCGCAGGGCTTTAGCCCTCACATCAGGTTCAACCGAAACGCGTCCTCGACATGGCGGGGCCATGCCCTCGGCGCCACGAAGACGCCGTCGCCCCGTAGGACGCAATGAGCCGCCCAAGGGTTGCTCGACAGCCAAACCCTGGCGGCGCGCTCGATGCGCTGGCGCTTGGTGGCCGAGATCGCCACCATGGCGTCATCGAGGCGCGGTCGCGCCTTGACCTCGGCGAAAATCACGGTTCCGCCGCGCCGCGCGATGATGTCGATCTCGCCGCCACGCACTTTGTAGTTCCTGGCGAGCGGCCAATAACCTTTGCAGACCAGCAAAAGCGTCGCGACCATTTCGGCCCGCAGGCCGAACGCGTTGGCGATCGCTCGGTCGCGGGTCATATCCGGTCGATCATGGTTGGCGCGGGTTGCGGGCCGCAAGTTCGATGGCGCGGGCATAAACCTGCCGGCGCGGCAGGCCGGTGTCGGCCGCCACCACGGTTGCCGCATCCTTGACGGACAGGCGCTGCATGGCCTCGCCGATCTTCGCATCGAGATCGGTCTCCGCGAAGACGGGTTTGCCCTCGATCGGCGGCGCGACCAGCACCACGATCTCACCCCGTGGCGGACCTTCTGCAAGAAACTCCGCTGCGAGCCGATCGAGCGGGCCACGTCTGACCGTTTCGTAATGTTTGGTGAGTTCGCGCGCCACGGCGGCATCGCGCGGCCCCAGCACGGCCGCGAGATCCGCGAGCGTCTCGGTGACGCGGCGTGCCGATTCGAAAAACACCAGCGTTCCCGGAATGGCGCCGAGCTCGGCGATCCGCTGCCGTCGCGCGGCGGTGCGGGACGGAAGAAACCCTTCGAAGAAGAAGCGGTCCGTCGGCAGACCCGCGACCGTGAGGGCGGCCAGCACGGCGGATGCGCCCGGAACGGCGGTGACCGGGAGTCCTTCGGCCGCGACCTCCGCCACCAGCTTGAAGCCGGGATCGGAGATCAGCGGCGTTCCGGCGTCGGAGACGAGCGCTAGCGCCGCCCCGCCCCGCAGGCGCTCGAGCAACTGGGGCCGCATCGCCGCGGCGTTATGCTCGTGATAGGCGACGAGCGGCGTCGAGATGCCGTAGTGGGCCAACAGCGTCTTGGTCACGCGCGTGTCCTCGGCCAGAACCGCATCGGCCGCCGCCAGCGTTCGGACGCCGCGAAACGAGATATCGCCGAGATTGCCGATCGGCGTCGCGACGACATGGAGGCCGGGCTCGATCCGTTGTGCCTCTGCGCGCAGGCCGAGCGCCGTAAAGCTCATATCCTGTGCGCGCCCTGCGTCATGCGACCGCCCGAAGGCCGCCGCATCGGGTGCGTCTTGCTTGTGGTCGATCATGGCGCGCGTCCCTCAAGCCACTGTCCTGCAGAAAACGCGGAGACAGATTGAATCGCCATGCTTTGCCCTAGTTTACCTGTCGTTGTCCAAGCGGTACTAACTTTCGCTGTCACAGCCCGATCTCACCAGCGGTGGTTCGGGTTCGGTTTATGCGGCCCGATCGCGCGTCATCGGTCGTCAGAGTCGGAGTATTCAGTTGACGACCTTTCGTGCGATCTTCTCGGCCGCAACCGTCGTGAGCCTCGCGGCTTTGCTGGCAGCCTGTGGGCAGTCACCGGGTGGTGGCCCCTTGGCGGATGCGCCTCTCTCGGCCCCCACGTCGCCGGTCCAATCGAAGCCGCTCGGCGGCATTTCCTCGAGCCAGATCGGCAACGGGCCCGATAAGGTGGCGCTGATCCTGCCGCTGACGCAGAATGGCAATCCGAGCTCGATCGGCACGTCGCTCCGCAACGCGGCCGAACTGGCCTATGCCGAATCGGGCTCCAACGATCTCACGATTCTGGTGAAGGACGACCGATCGACGCCCGACGGCGCGCGGGATGCGACGCAGGCGGCCATCAACGAGGGTGCCGAACTGGTGCTCGGTCCGCTGTTCGCCGGGGATGTGCGCGAAGCCGCGCGGGTCGCCAAGGCGGCCAATCGCCCGGTCATCGGCTTCTCGACCGATACGGGTGCCGCATCGCACGGCGTCTATCTTCTCTCGTTCCTGATCGAGAGCTATGTCGACCGGATCGTCGATTATGCCGCCGCGCAGGGCAAGAAGTCCTTCGCGGCCCTCGTGCCGGAGAATGATTACGGCAATGTGGCGCTCGCCGAATTCCAGCAGGCCGCCGCCCGCCGCAATATCCGGGTGCAGGCGATCGAGCGCTATCAGCCCAGCACGCTGAATGCGGCTGTGGCCCGCATCGGCGCCAATCTCTCGCAGGTCGATGCGCTGTTCATTCCGGATCAGGCGGAGGCGATGCCGGCCGTAGCCCAGGCCTTGACCGCGAATGGCATCGATAGCCACAAGGTGCAGATCCTCGGCACCGGCATCTGGAACGACGCACGCGTGTTGAAGCTGCCGGCGCTGCAGGGCGCCTGGTTCGCGACGCCGGAAAACACAGGCTTCAATGCCTTTGCGGCCCGCTATCGAGCCAAATTCGGCAGCGATCCCGCGCGTATCGCCACGCTGTCCTATGATTCCGTGTCGCTGGTGTCGGCCCTGGCCCGCACGCAAGGCTCGCAGCGGTTCGCCGAATCGACCCTGACCAATCCATCCGGCTTCAACGGGGCCGATGGCGTCTTCCGGTTCCGGGCCGAGGGTCCGAACGAGCGTGGCCTCGCCGTGCTGCAGATCAACAATGGCGCCGCCACCACGGTCAGCCCGGCGCCGCGCAGCTTCTCGGGTAACAACACGTAAAGTCACAACGCTTGGGTATCGACGTCGTCGCTGCCCTTCAGGCTGAACATCATCGCCTTCGTTGGGCCGCCAACCTCTATGCCGCGAGATCGGCCACGACCGCGTCGAGCACCGGAAACCCGTCCTTGGTGACGCGGATGCGGCCGGTCGCTGTCTTCTCGACCATGCCTTCCTCGACCAGCGACGACACGCGCGAGCGATCGAGCGGCCGACCGGCGAGGGTCTCATAGCGCGCCGGGTCGATCCCCTCGACGAGGCGCAGCCCCATCAGCAGGAATTCGTCGGCCTGTTCCTCCGGTGAGAGGGGCTCGTCCGAAATGATGCCGTGACCTTCGCCCTCGACGACGGTGAGCCACATTTCGGGATGCCGCTCCGTCGAATGAGCGCGCCGGCCGTTCGGGGTCAACACACGCCCATGTGCGCCGGGACCGACCCCGGCATATTCGCCATAACGCCAATAAACGAGGTTGTGCCGCGACTCGGCGCCCGGCCGCGCGTGATTGGAGATCTCATAGGCCGGGAGGCCGCGCTTTTCCGTCGTCTCCTGCGTCACGTCCCATAGCGCACGCGAGACGTCCTGATCGGGCATTTGCAACTTGCCGGCCCGGTAGAGCTTCTCGAACATTGTGTCGGGCTCGATCGTCAATTGATAGAGCGAGAGATGTTCGGCGGCGCGATCGATGGCGACGTCGAGTTCGGCCGCCCAAGCGGCAGGCGTCTGGCCCGGTCGCGCATAGATCAGATCGAACGAGAAGCGCGAAAAGATGGACGCCGCGATGCCGACCGCCGCCATGGCTTCGTCGACGCTGTGCAGACGGCCGAGGGCCTTCAGGTCGGGATCGTTCATGGCTTGGACGCCGAGCGACACGCGATTGATCCCCGCAGCCCGATAGCCGCGAAACCGTGTGGCCTCGACGCTGGTCGGATTGGCCTCCAGCGTCACTTCCGTGTTCGGGTCGATCGTCCAATGACCCGCGATGGCGTCGAGGATGCCGGCCACGGTCTCTGGCCGCATCAGCGAGGGGGTACCGCCGCCGAAGAAGATCGATTCCACAACGCGGCCGGGGGTCAACCGGGCGCGATGCGCGAGTTCCGTCTTGAATGCGCTGAGGAACCGCGTTTCGTCGACCGGCACTTGGCGGACATGGCTGTTGAAGTCGCAATAAGGGCACTTCGAGAGGCAGAACGGCCAATGGACGTAGATGCCGAAACCCGATTCGCCGTTTGATGGAAGAACGCTCATGCGCCCTTATGCCATGGAGCCGCCGCTATCGTCACGCCTCGACACGCAATCGTGAATGCGGCGTAAAACATGGCATCACCGGGCGGTAAACAGCTGTGCGGCGAGCAACTGGAACGCCCGCGCCCGATGCGACAGCGCCTGCGAGCCATCGATCGGAATGCCGTGTTTCTGCATCGCCGTCATCTCACCAAAGGTTTTGTCATGGCCGTCGGGTCGGAACATCGGATCATAGCCGAAGCCCAAGATCCCGCGCGGTGGCACCACCGTGCCGAAGACCTTGCCTTCAACGGTCAGGCGTTGACGATCCGGCCATACCACCGACAAGACCGCCACGAAATGAGCGCGGCGTTGCGCGTCGCTCATCAAGCCGCGTTCGGTCAGCATGGCATCGATCCGCGCCATGACGGCCGGGAAATCAGCGGGCTTGCCCGCCCATCGCGCCGAATAGATGCCGGGGTCGCCGCCGAGACCATCGACGCAGAGGCCCGAATCATCAGCCAGAGCCGGCAAGCCCGAGGCGAGAGCGGCCGCCTCCGCCTTGAGTTCGGCATTGGCCACAAAAGTGGTGCCGGTCTCGTCGGGCTCAGGGAGGCCAAGGTCGCCCGCCGAGACGATCTCGATCGCATGCGGCGCGAAAAGATCGCGAAATTCGGCCACCTTGGCGGCATTGTGGGTTGCGAGGACGAGGCGTGTGATCGGGGGCATGAGCGGTCCAAAACAGGCGATGTCGATCACACGGTCTGGCACGAACCGGGCGGTTCAGGAAGCGCTGCCAACACGGAGAACGGCGGTGTGATCGCGATTGGCCGGGGTGCCGCCTTGCCCTAAGAACGACCGGCGAGGACCATCCGAGGAGCGACGAACGATATGGTGCGTGAACCGAACTCCCGGACGGGTGGCCAGATCCTCGTCGACCAATTGCTGGCGCAGGGCGTCGAGCACGTGTTTTGCGTGCCGGGCGAAAGCTATCTCGCGGTGCTCGACGCGTTGCACGACACCTCCATCGCCGTGACCGTGTGCCGCCAGGAGGCGGGTGCCGCCATGATGGCGGATGCGGCGGCCCGCCAGACCGGAAGGCCCGGTGTCGCCATGGTGACGCGTGGACCGGGAGCCACCAATGCGGCCCATGGTGTTCATATCGCTGAGCATGACTCGGTGCCGATGATCCTCTTCATCGGTCAGATCGAGCGCAGCATGCGCGGGCGCGGCGCGTTCCAGGAAATGGATTATCGCGCGTTCTTCGGTTCGACCGCCAAATGGGTGGTCGAGATCGATGATCCCGCCCGCATTCCCGAACTCGTGTCGCGTGCCTTCCATGTCGCCATGCAGGGTCGACCCGGCCCGGTCGTGATCGCCTTGCCGGAGGATATGCTGACCGAGGCCGCCGAGGTCGCCGATGCGCCCCGTGTCGAGCCGGTCTTGTCCTGGCCCGGGCCAACCCAGATGGCGGCGCTGCAACAGATGTTGTGGGCGGCCGAGCGGCCGATGCTCGTTCTCGGCGGCAGCGGCTGGAGCCGCAAGGCCTGCGCGTCGGTGGCGCGTTTCGTCGAGCGCTTCGATCTGCCAGTCGCGACATCGTTTCGGCGTGCCGGATTGTTCGATGCCGACCACGCCAATTATGCCGGCGAGATCGGCATCGGGCCGAACCCGGCGCTAAAAGCGCGGATCGCCGCCGCCGACCTCGTGATCCTGACGGGACGCATGGCCGAAATGCCGTCGCAATCCTACACGCTGTTCGACGTTCCCGTCCCGGCGCAGCGGCTGGTTCATGTCCATCCCGGGGATGCGGAACTCGGCCGCGTCTATCATCCGACGCTTGGCATTCAGGCTTCGCCGCAAACCTTCGCGGCGGCTCTCGAGGGATTACAGCCACCGACCACAATCGGATGGCGCGAGACAGCCAAGCAGGCGCGCGCCGATTATCTGGCTTGGACCGGCCCGGTCCCGCCACAGGGTTCGGGCGTCGACATGGGCGCGATCGTGCGGTCCTTGCGTGAGGTGCTGCCCGACGATGCGATCGTGACCAATGGGGCCGGCAATTACGCCATCTGGGTCGGGCGATTCTTTCGGTTCCGCCGGTTCGGCACGCAATTGGCACCGACGTCGGGCTCGATGGGCTACGGCGTGCCGGCCGCCGTCGCGGCCAAACGGCTGCATCCCGATCGGGTCGTCGTGGCTTTTGCAGGCGACGGCTGCTTCCTGATGAACGGTCAGGAATTCGCGACCGCCGTACAATATGCGGCCGCCATCATCGTGGTTGTGGTCGATAACGGCATGTATGGCACGATCCGCATGCATCAGGAGCGGGACTATCCCGCCCGCGTTACCGCTACGGCGCTGACCAACCCCGATTTCGCGGCTTACGCGCGAGCCTTCGGTGGCCATGGCGAAACCGTCGAGGCCACGGACGACTTTCTGCCGGCCTTCGCGCGGGCGCAGCAATCGGGTCTGCCATCCATCATCCACGTCAAGGTCGATCCCGAGGTCATCACCCCGGCCACGACCCTGTCGGCGATCCGCGACCGTGCCAGGCCATAAAGCCCGTGCGGTCCGGCTTGGATCAATCGGCGCTCGGGTCGTAGTCCATCGCGCCCGGATGGGCGAAGGCGCTGGGTTGATGCACCCAATCGTCGAACGAGGGCGCATAGCGGGGCGCATAGCCGAGCGCGGCCCCGGCCTGCATCCGTCGCGCAGCGATTTGCGCCGCGCGGTTGTGGTGACGCTGTTCGGCCCGCGCGTAGCGGGTGTTCGAGACCGGTGAACCGGTGATCGAAATGCGGGCGCCCTCTGACCGGACGATCTGGTAGAGCAGCGCCGCATTGGCGGGTGCGAGACGAATGCAGCCGTGCGAGGCCGGTGCGCCGAGCGACCCGGTCGCGTAGCTCCCGTGAATCGCATAGCCGCCGCGGAAGAAGATCGAGTGGGGCATCGGCGAGTTATGATATTTATGCGAATAGTGCATGGCTTCGAGCCGCTGCACGCCATAGCTGCCGCGCGGTGTCACAAAGCCGCGCCGCGCCGAGGAAATCGGCCAATCGAAGTCGCCGGCCCCCGAGGAGACGTGCATGGTCTGCGTGGAAAGATCCACCTGGATCCGCGCGGCCTCGGCCTGGCTCGCGACCAAAAAGCCGAACATCACTGTCAGAAATATCGCCACTCTACGCACGGGGGAACCCTCGCCGGTCGCCGGAACTGTCAAGTCCCGGCCATATTCGGGGTCGCGATCGCCCTGTAAATGTCCGAATTTAAGTAAGGTTGACGGGGGTAAAATCCGCCCTCAGCCGCCGGTCCCACGCTGACGGCACGGCCGCGACGCCTCGACATTTACAGAGAACGTGCGACAAAGCCGCATGTCGCTTGATGTCGTCGATTTGCGCAGCTTCTATGCCGCGCCGCTGGGCCGGATCGCTCATCGGTATGTGGCCCGGACGCTGCGCGAGTGGTGGCCCAACACGACCGGCATGGCCGTGATGGGCCTCGGCTATGCGGTCCCCTATCTCGGGCAGTTCCGGGACGAGGCCGTGCGGGTCATCGGGTTGATGCCGGCCGAACAAGGCGTGCTGCATTGGCCCGGCACCGACGTCACCTCCACGGCCCTGGTCGAGCCCGCCTCCCTGCCGCTGCCGGACGGATGCATCGATCGGCTGGTCGTCGTCCACCTTCTCGAAGTGGCGGAACATCCGCGCGAGGTTCTCGACGAGATCTGGCGGGTGCTGGCTCCGGGTGGCCGGATGATCGTGGTGGCGCCGAACCGGCGTGGGTGGTGGGCGCGGGTCGATACGACGCCTTTCGGCTTTGGCCAACCCTTTTCAAAAAGCCAGTTGAACACGTTGTTGCGCGACACCCTTTTTTCGCCGGAACGGTTCGGCGAAGCGCTCTATGTGCCGCCGCTGCGCTTCCGCAGCGTGTGGCGTCTCGCCGCGATGTTCGAAGCCTGCGGCTGCTGGCTTGGCCTGCCCGGCGCGGGCCTACATGTGGTCGAGGCCTCGAAGCAATTATACCGCCCGATCCCGTTGCGGAAAACGGCGAAACGCGGCATCCCCAAACTCGATCCCGTATTGGCGCCGGTCGCCGGTCGTCTCGCGCGTCGTTCACAGCCGTCTGGTCGCGACGGCAGCATTGCGCGTCGCACCGGATCGACTGAGCGGCAGCAGCGATAAGGCAGGAGAGCGGATATGGCCGAGGGTGGATTGATCGGGGTTCTGGCCCAGAGGCTTCGGGCTGGCGATCGGCTCGTCGCGGCCTGGTGCACAGCCGGGGAGCCGAGCCTCGCCGAAGCGTTGATTCGTGCCGGCTACGACACCGCCGTGCTCGACATGCAGCATGGTGCTTTCACAGTGGAGACCGCGATCCGTGGCATCGCACAGGTGGCGCTCGCGGGCGCACCGGCGATCGTGCGGGTGCCGGTCGGCGATTTTGCCACGGCGTCCCGCATGCTGGACGCCGGCGCTGCGGGTGTGATCGCCCCGATGATCAATTCCGTGGCGGATGCCGAGACCTTCGTGTCATTCGCGAAATATCCGCCCGCCGGTGGTCGGAGTTGGGGACCGCACCGTGCCGTGCCGATGACGGGCCTCGATCCGGCCGGCTATTTCAAAGCCGCCAACGCCATCCATCTCGCGATCCCGATGATCGAGACCCGTGCGGCGCTCGACGCGCTGGACGGCATCCTGGCGGTCCCGGGTGTCGATGGCGTGTTCGTCGGCCCGGCAGACCTCTCGGTCGCGTTGAGCAACGGCGGCGGCGTCGATCCGACCAGCCGGGAGGTCGATGCGGCGCTCCGCCACATCGTGACGCGAGCGGAAGCGGCGGGCAAATTCGCGTCGCTCTTCTGTGCCGATGGAGCGCTCGCGAAAACCATGCTGGCGCGCGGCTTCCGGCTCTGCTCCGCGTCGACCGACATGATGCTGCTGCGTCAGGCGGCCGGCCAGGAACTCGGCGCAGCCCGCTAGTCGGACCAAAAGGTCGCGCCTCAGCCGAGAGCGGAGGCCGGAACCAAGCTCTGGCATCCGCATTGTCGATCGGAACAAGACGTGAACGAAGAGGATGTCATGACCGATCACAACCCGAAGCTCGACGAGCACCCCGGCTCCAACACGGTCAAGAACCCCGACGAGTGGACTTCGGGGGAAGATCCGATGACCGGGGCTCAAGCCTCTTACCTCAAGACCTTGTCGGAGGAGGCCAAGGATGGCGAAGGCTATGAAGATGGATTGAGCAAGGCCGAAGCGTCCAAGCGAATCGATGCGCTGAAATCCAAGCTCGGCCGGTAACAGGTCCGCCGTTTAGGGACGTTTTGGGGTCGGAAGCCCAAAGTTCCGCGCCAAAAACAAACCGCCATGTTCGAGCCCGGCGCCATCGATGCCGTGGCCGACACCCAGCGATAAATGCCATTCTGCGGGAATGTTGGCTTTGCCGAGATGATCGGCCGAGTCGAACAAGGCCTCGAGCGGGATCACTTGGTCGGCGTCACCATGAACCAAGAGGATCGGCGGTGTTGCGCCTTTGGTCGTGCGCGCCGTGGCTTCGTCGAGATGCTCCGGGCCGACCAACAAGCCCGAATAGCCGATGATCGAGGCTGGAGCCCGTCGGCGCCTTAGACCGGTATGCAGCGCCATCATGGTGCCTTGGCTGAACCCGACCAGCGCGAGTTTACTGTCGTCGAGCTTGTGTGTTGCAAGTTCGGCGTCGAGAAATGCGTCAAGACCGGGCCGGGCCTTTACGACGCCACGCCAGCGCTCGCCCGGGTCGCGGGACGTCAGGTCGAACCATTGTCGCCCGGTCGGCGACTGAACGCAGCGCTCGGGCGCGTTCGGGGCCACGAAGGCGGCATCGGGCAGCCAGTGCTGCCACTGCCGCCCAATCTCGATGAGGTCGCGCCCATCGGCGCCATACCCGTGCAGGAAGACCACGAGCTGCCGGGCAAGTCCGGATTTAGGGTTGAGCCGAGGGCCGTCGATCGGAAGCGTCATACTGATCCAGTCGCGTAAGAGTCCATTAGAGAGGCGCGAGACTCATGCCGTCGCGTCCCTGTTTTATGATGCGATAATAGGCCCAAAGCACGCGGGCCGCGACGCCGCGATGCGGCCGCCAGCGATCACCGAGCCGGTCGAGTTCCGCCGTGGTCGGACGCGTCTCCAGAGTCAGGGCGACTTTCGCGGCCTCTTGCAAGGCAATATCGCCGGCCGGCCAAGCATCGGGATGACCCAGGCAGAAAAGTAAGAAAATATTGGCGCTCCAGGGCCCGATCCCTTTGACGGCGACGAGCGCCCGGTGCGCCTCCTCGGCCGTCATGCGGCCGAGCGTTGCCAACGGCAATCTGCCGGATGCCACAGCCTCGGCGGCGGCGCGCAGAGCGCGGATCTTGGCGCCGGACAAGCCAACGTTGCGCAGATCCTCGTCGCTGGCGGCGAGCAACTGTGGTGCCTCGAGGGGCACGATTGCGCTCTGGAGCCGCCCGAAGATCGCTTGCGCGCTGGTGGTCGACACCTGTTGCGACACGATGATAAAGGCGAGGCCGACAAAACCCGGTTCACGCAGGCGGAGTGGCGGATGCGCCCCAGCCGCGATCAGCGGGTCGATCACAAGCGGATCGATCGCCCGGAGAGCCGCAAGCCCGCGATCCAATGCCTCCTGGCCGTCGATGACGGGACCGATCCCGTAGGTTGGCGTCGCATGCTTCGCGGGAGACCGCGCGCGTCGACCCGTCCGCCGCGGTTCGGTCGCCGGGTCTCGTGATTCGGCAGCGGGGGGAGCGTGATCGGTTGAGGGCATGGCGACGTCACTGAGAGGTGGTTGGCACCGCACCATAGCTTGCAGAGCCCGACGAGGCACGCCATGATCATGCCCAGGATGACGATCCCGTCCCGCCCTCTCGTTCGCTTCGCGCCCTCGCCGAATGGCTTCCTTCATCTCGGGCATGCCTATTCGGCCTTGCTGAACGCCCGCCTCGCGGCCGCGTCGAGCGGCGATATTCTGCTGCGGATGGAGGATCTCGACACCGAGCGCTGTACGCCCGCTTTCGCGACCGCGATCGAAACCGACCTCGCCTGGCTCGGCCTCGTTTGGACCCAGCCGGTCCGCCACCAGTCGCGACACTTGCCGATTTATGAAGCGGCGCTGGATCGGCTTGCGGCCCGCGACCTCCTCTATCCTTGTTTCTGCAGCCGGGGCGATATCGCAGGCGCGATCGAGGGGCGGACCGGGTGGCCGCTCGATCCCGATGGTTCACCGCTCTATCCCGGCACCTGCCGCCATCTTGATGCGGCCAAAGTGGCGCGCCGTCGCGCCGACCAGCAGCCCTTCTGCCTTCGGCTCGACGGAGCAGCGGCTCGAGAGGCGGTGCGCGACGATCTCGGCTGGACGGAATATCGCGAGGGCAGTGTTCCGTTTGTCCACGTCGCCGCGCCTGAACTTTGGGGCGATGCGGTGCTGCGCCGGAAGGCCATCCCGGCGAGTTATCATCTCGCGGTCGTGGTCGACGACGCTCTGCAAGGCATCACCGACGTGATACGCGGGGAGGATCTGCTGGAGGCGACCGGCCTGCACCGGCTGCTGCAGGAGTTGCTCGGTTTGCCGGCGCCGTCCTATCGCCACCACGCTCTGGTGCGCGACGCCGAGGGTCACAAGCTCTCGAAGAGCCGTGGGTCGCCGAGCCTGCGGGATCTGCGTCAGATGGGTGCTTCGCCGACCGATCTCATCGAGACACTCGGCCTTTCGATCTGACGTCCGCGGCGCTCAACCCGGCGGAAGGGCGGCTTGTGGTCCAGCCCCGGCGGCGGCGCGATCGAGCGCATCGAGGACGAGCGTGGGGGTCAGCAATTCCGGCAGCGGCTCGCCGGTGGGTCGGGCTGGCCCGTAGACCACATCCATGGGAATGCCGTAACGCCCGAAGCCGCGCAGATAGGCCGCGATGGCGGGATCGGGTCGGCTCCAATCGGCGCGCATGCGGACCACATTCCGCTGGTCGATCCTCGTCGCGACCTCGGTGCGATCGAGGGCCGTCAGATCGTTGATCTTGCAGGTGAGGCACCACGTCGCCGTGACGTCGACCAAGACAGTGCGGCCTTCTGCGACGAGACCCGGCAAGGCGGCGGGATCGAAGGCTTGCCACTCCTGCCGCTCCGGCGCCTGCCGCGGCGCCGCCGTGGGCCATGCGGCTGCCGCGAGAGGGGCCAGCACAAGAACGGTCGTGACGGCCGTGATCCAGCTCCGATCGAGACCCGGCCGACGGGCCATGACGGCCCGAAAGAGCAGCAAGGCGATCATCACACCCAAGACTGCGCCAGCAACGCGCCCACCCGCGCTGCTCCAGAGCACGACCAGCAGCCAAGCCGCTGTTCCGAGCAGGAGAAAGCCAAGCGCCGTGCGAAGGCCGACCATCCAGGGTCCCGGTCGCGGAACCCAACGGACCAAGCGAGGGAACGCGGCGATCGCGCCATAGGGGAGCGCCATACCGACCCCGAGGCAAAGAAAGACGGCAAGGATCTCGGTCGGCCCCTGCGCGAGCGCGAAGCCGACAGCGGTGCCCACAAACGGGGCGGAGCATGGTGTTGCCAACAGGGTCGCGAAGGCTCCGGTCAAGAAGGCTTCGACCAGGGGCTGACCGGATCGACGGGATCCGGCGGACGTCATCAGAGCGCTGGGAAGTCCGATCGCCACCCAGTCGAAGAGGCTCGCGGCAAACAGCACCGTCAAGCTCGCCATTCCGGCCAGAAACCAGGGTTGTTGGAACTGGATTCCCCAGCCCAGCGCGGCGCCGGACCATTGCAGTCCGATGAGAACGGCCGCAAGCGCGAGGAATGATACGATGACGCCCAACGCCGTCGCCAGAAGGCTCGATCGCATCGCGCGCCGCCCGGCTCCGGCGTGACGGACGAGGCCCATCAACTTGATCGAGAGTACCGGCAGCACGCAGGGCATCAGGTTGAGGATGAGCCCGCCGAACAGGGCTGATAGCAACGCGGCCCCCCACGAGAGTGTGCGGTTTGGCGTCGACGTGAGGACGTGAGGCTGAGCAGCGTCTTGAGCGGAAGCGAGGGCCACGGACGGAGACGAGAAAAGCCTGACGGGTGCGCCGAAGCTCGTCGCTCGGGTGCCATCCGTTAGCGTGAGGGTGAGGGCGTCGATCGGGGGAGACGTGGGCCCGAGCGCGACCGTCAGGCGTGCGGTCCGGCCGTCGTCGGTCAGGCTGACTTCCGGCGCTGCGGGAAGGCCCGCGCCCGCGCCTTCGACGAAAAGATCGGGACGGCGAAACGGTTCTGCGTTGCTTTTGAGAGTGACGACGAGCGATGCGGCGCCCCCGCTCGCCACGATGCCGGTGTTGACGACCTCGATGCCGGCCGATCCCGGCGCTCCCGGGACCTTGGCGCGCGCCGCGACAAGGAGCGGGGCTTCCGCGGCGCGAGCCTCCGGCCCAGCCGGAAGCGGAAGGCTCAGTTCAGCCTGGAATGGAACACAGACGTTGGAACAGGCCGCGTAACCCACGGAAGCGTGCAGGGTGGCGGCCTCGCCCGGTCGCTCGAGCACAAGCGAGACGGGAAGGATGACATCGCCCTCGTAGACGCTGTTCTGCAACCCCTCCACGACAAGGCGGATCGGCGCCGGCCAGGTGATCTCGCCACGCCTCACATTGTCGGAGGTCGACCAGTCGACGACTGGAGGAAGGCCGGCATCGCCGGGTGTCCGCCAGTAGCCGTGCCAGCCCGGCGCGAAGCGGAACTCCAGCCCTGCCTCGACAGTCGCGCTTTGGCCCACTCGGTCATCGCGCGTGATCAGCCGGACGGCCGCATGAGCGTCGCCGACCCACGGGGTCGAGGCCGCACGGGCGGCCGTTGCCGCAAGCAGGAGCGTCATTACGGCGAGACCGGCGCGGAGCAGGGCGGCGGATGGGCGAAGCCGGGTCGTCATCACGGTTGCGCCGCCGCTTACGATGCGTCGCCGAGCCGCGTCGCTCCGACGATCCGACCGTCGGGCGCCTCCAAAATCACCGCGACGTCCTGGCCGACCGGCAACGCCGCGTTAAAGGTCGCCGGTGCGCCAGACCATTGGCCGACGGGGCGGATCGACCGGACAATGTTGGATTCCGTGAGGGTCCGCCCGGTGTTTTCGCCGCGCCCGACTGCGGTGCGATGCTCGGTATCGAAGCCAATCAGCAGCAGGCGACCCGTTCCGCTGCCGGCGCCGACCGCGATCGAGAGCTGTCCATCCTGGCGACTGACGCTGACCGACGCCGCCGTTCGGTTCTGCCGCGCCTCGCGAATGGCCGCTCCAACGGCGCCGCGTTCCGAGCCGACGAAACCATGTGCGCCATCGACGACCATTTCAGGCGTGTAGGAGCCGTCTCCGAACCGGCTTCCATACCGAGCTTGGCGCTGCGTGGCGGCATCCAGCGAAAAGGGATCGCGCCATCCAAGGCCGTTCCAGTAGGTGACGTGGAACGCGAGGGGAAGAACGTCTCGACCGGCATGCGACAGGTCGGTCAAATAAGCATCCGCCGGAGGGCAGGAGGAGCATCCCTCCGAGGTGAATAATTCGACCACCACGGGTCGTTCGGCCGCCAAGGCGGCGGCGGGCAGCAGAAGGAGAGCGAAACCGGAGGCGAAGAGACGCGACAGCATGGCGATACTCCAAGGTTCGGCGACATGGGGTTGAGAACGACTCGAGGGGCCGGCGATATTGGGGCGGACTATCGCGGGTTACAGTCGCCGGCAATCATTATTCGCTCGGCCACGGCGCCCGGTTACTCACCACCGAAGCCGTAACGCTCATCTCGCAAGCGCCGCCTAATCGGCCGCTTCAGTTCGAGGCGCGTTTCTGGCTGGTCTGGATGGCGGTCGGGGCGCTGGCGATCAACGCATCGATCCGATCATGCTCGCGCTTGAAGTCCGGAAGCAGGCGAGCCGACACCGACTGGGTCCGGTCGAGTTTCACCCGCATCGGATCGACAAAGTGACCATTGACGATCACCTCGTAGTGAAGATGCGGGCCTGTCGCGAGCCCGGTCTGCCCGAGGTAGCCGATCACCTGACCCTGGCGGACCTTCACGCCGTCGGTAATGCCGCGGGCGAAGCCCACCATATGCGAATAGGTCGTGATGTAGCCGTTGGCGTGCTGGATCTCGACATGGTTGCCATAGCTCGACGAGCGCTCGGCTTTCAGCACCGTGCCGCTACCGGCTGCCAGGATCGGCGTTCCGACCGGCGCGGCCCAGTCGACACCGGTATGGGGTCGCGTATAGCCCAGCACCGGATGGAACCGCACGCCGAACCCGGACGTGAAGATGCCGGTCGGCACCGGCTTGCGGATCAGGAACTTCCGGATCGACCGGCCGGCATCGTCGTAATAATCCGGGGTCGGATCGTCGGGCGATTGATACCGATAATAGCGGAAGATGTCGTCGCGAACCGTCAGCGAGGCAAAGAGCAGATCTTGGCGTCCGTCGCCGTCGTCGCCGTTCGAATAGAAAGCGTCGAAGCTATCGCCCCCCTCTACGGCCTGCTGAAAGTCGACATCGTTGGAGAAGATACGGATCATCTGCTCGATGATCGGCAGGGGAATCTGCTGTTTGAGCGCCGTTTGATAGATGCTGTCGTAGAGCCGCATCCCGCCGCTGTCGCCCGGTTCATCATTGCTGGCCTGTGCCGCTGCCGGTTGGCGCGGCGCTGCAGCCTCGACCTTGACGTAATGTCCGGCATCGTCGAGCGCGATCGTAGTCTCGAGCGTCTCGTCGAGATAGACCGAGACACGCGCGATTTGCTTGGACGCTTGTTGGCCATCGACGCTCGCCAGCAGCAACCGCACCCGGCGTCCCTCGCCGACCGGCGGCTCGCCGCGCTTGGCCCCGAACGCATCAACGATGGCGCGGACCTGGTCGCGGGTGGCTCCATTGGCTCTCAGAACGTCGTCGATCGTATCGCCATGATGCAGCACGACGAGCCGCTCCTCGGACTGGAAGGCATCATGCGGTGTTTCGGATCGATGCATCACGGTGACGTTTTCGGGCACCATCCTGACCTCGATCGACGAGAAGGGGCTGCCCAGCGTGTTGGCATTCGCATAGGCCAATCCGCCGGTCGGGTCGCTTCCGGCGCGGCTGGTCCGCATCAGCAGCAATTGCGGCGGGAGCGGGATCGGCGGACGATTACCGGCGGCCGACGCGGCCTTCGCTTGCTGGTCGACCTGGGAGACGACCTCGGCGAGCGACAACGCACCGGAAAAGAGGTTTGGGTCGGCATCGCTAATGTCGTGGGTCACGAACGAGACCTCGGCCGCATCGAGGACGGGACCAGGATCGGCGGGCGCATCCGGGGCGTTCGGGGCATCGACTGACAGCAGCTTCAGCGGGTTGAACGGGGGGACCTCATCGGCCAGATCGGTCGGGGTCGTCGTCAGGGTTGTGGCCACGTGGGTGTAGCCACGCAGCTTGATGATCTGTTTGTCGCCGATGTTGACGGTGGTGGGCGCTCGGAACGTCTGCTTCTCGGCCACGATATCGACCGTCTTCAGCAGGCGATCGCCACGCCGAAGTCCCGTCGTCGCGTCGTCGGCTGAAGCTTTGGCGGTCAACGAGGCGAATTCCGGCGGTCGCGCGAAGGTGGCTTGCCGGTCGAGCGCGGCATAAATGGCGGTTCCGATCAGCAACGACCCTGCGAGACCGGTCAGGATCGTGGCCGCGAGCCAGCGTTTGGAAATGGAACGCCGCTCGTGTCGCAGCGTCCGGCGGCCGAGAGCCTCGATGGGCGGGTCGACGCCGAGATCGAGGGCCGGATAAGCAAAGGAGTGACGATACGATGTGCCGGCGTCCTCCCCCACGTCGTGTTCCTTGATTAAACGCAACCGATCGTCCGACGTTCACGAGCGCAACGATGCGGTCGCGTCACGTTTGGAGCCATCATGTCCTATGCGGTCCGCGCGGCGTGGTAAACCTCGACGGCCTGCGGGGTGCTCGGTGCATCCCGACACCGGCGCAAGAATGCAGCTCAGAAGCCAGGGTAAGATGGCCCAAATGTGATGTGACGAGGCGAGACGCCGAGGGGCGTCCCGGGTCCTCCTGTCTGTCATTTTTATGTGATTTAGGGAGTTGACGAGCTGAGTTGGGTTGGCCTATATACGGGTCATCGACGGCGGGGCCAACGAGGTTTGGTTCTGCGGCGGCGATGATCCATCTTCTGCATTCTTTTGTGGGGGTATCGACCGGGTAGGGCCCTGGGGTGTTGGATTTTGTCGTTTGGGTATTTTGGTCTGTTGGCTGGGGTACTTTTCGTCTTGAGTTTCGCTGTTTGACATTTGAATCGGAAGAAAGAGAAACGTAGGCGGCGTCTGATATCCTTGCGGATCGAGCAATCGATCGAATGGGATAATCTGGCGGTCTACGTTACATCTGGGTTTCTTAGGATCTGGCTTAGTTTTGCTAAGGTTGGGTTGTGAGAGATCTGGGTTACTCGTCAAGAGAGACCTCTGTGAAGGGGTGTAATGATGACTTAGCCGGAGCAAATTCTCGATGGTTTCTTTATTGAAGCCTACAACTTGAGAGTTTGATCCTGGCTCAGAACGAACGCTGGCGGCAGGCTTAACACATGCAAGTCGAACGCACCGCAAGGTGAGTGGCAGACGGGTGAGTAACACGTGGGAACATACCCTTCGGTTCGGAATAACTTGGGGAAACTTAAGCTAATACCGAATACGGCCTGAGGGCGAATGATTTATCGCCGAAGGAATGGCCCGCGTCCGATTAGCTAGTTGGTGTTGGTAACGGCTCACCAAGGCGACGATCGGTAGCTGGTCTGAGAGGATGACCAGCCACATTGGGACTGAGACACGGCCCAAACTCCTACGGGAGGCAGCAGTGGGGAATATTGGACAATGGGCGCAAGCCTGATCCAGCCATGCCGCGTGAGTGATGAAGGCCTTAGGGTTGTAAAGCTCTTTCGCACGCGACGATAATGACGGTAGCGTGAGAAGAAGCCCCGGCTAACTTCGTGCCAGCAGCCGCGGTAATACGAAGGGGGCTAGCGTTGTTCGGATTAACTGGGCGTAAAGGGCGCGTAGGCGGGTTTTTAAGTCAGAGGTGAAATCCCAAGGCTCAACCTTGGAACTGCCTTTGATACTGGAAGTCTTGAGTCCGGGAGAGGTGAGTGGAACTGCGAGTGTAGAGGTGAAATTCGTAGATATTCGCAAGAACACCAGTGGCGAAGGCGGCTCACTGGCCCGGTACTGACGCTGAGGCGCGAAAGCGTGGGGAGCAAACAGGATTAGATACCCTGGTAGTCCACGCCTTAAACGATGGGTGCTAGCCGTTAGGCTGCTTGCAGCTTAGTGGCGCAGTTAACACTTTAAGCACCCCGCCTGGGGAGTACGGTCGCAAGATTAAAACTCAAAGGAATTGACGGGGGCCCGCACAAGCGGTGGAGCATGTGGTTTAATTCGAAGCAACGCGCAGAACCTTACCAGCTTTTGACATGTCCAGTATGGTTTTCAGAGATGAGATCCTTCCCGCAAGGGGCTGGAACACAGGTGCTGCATGGCTGTCGTCAGCTCGTGTCGTGAGATGTTGGGTTAAGTCCCGCAACGAGCGCAACCCACGTCCTTAGTTGCCATCATTCAGTTGGGCACTCTAGGGAGACTGCCGGTGATAAGCCGAGAGGAAGGTGTGGATGACGTCAAGTCCTCATGGCCCTTACAGGCTGGGCTACACACGTGCTACAATGGCGGTGACAATGGGATGCTACGGGGCGACCCCGCGCAAATCTCAAAAAGCCGTCTCAGTTCGGATTGCACTCTGCAACTCGAGTGCATGAAGTTGGAATCGCTAGTAATCGTGGATCAGCACGCCACGGTGAATACGTTCCCGGGCCTTGTACACACCGCCCGTCACACCATGGGAGTTGGTTTTACCCGAAGGCGTTTCGCTAACCGCAAGGGGGCAGGCGACCACGGTAGGGTCAGCGACTGGGGTGAAGTCGTAACAAGGTAGCCGTAGGGGAACCTGCGGCTGGATCACCTCCTTTCTAAGGATGGCTGTTCAGACGATCCTGGTTTTCGGACCGGGTGGCGCTCTTCGGCTGTTTTAGAATCAACGACCAGTCATGGTCGGCAATGCGGGATGTCGGCGCCGTCTAACGTTTCTCTTTCTTCCATTGATATGCGGGACCGCTGGTCCGGTTTGAGGCCTCTGTCGCAAGGGAGGGTGTTTCGCTGGGGTGGCGGGGATCAGGTTCGGGCTTGTAGCTCAGTTGGTTAGAGCGCGCGCTTGATAAGCGTGAGGTCGGAAGTTCAAGTCTTCCCAGGCCCACCATGTTGACGTTGAGGCCGGGCGGTTTGGCTGTTGGCTTTGATGGAACGGAACGGGGCCTTAGCTCAGCTGGGAGAGCGCCTGCTTTGCAAGCAGGATGTCGTCGGTTCGATCCCGTCAGGCTCCACCATTCGCTTTGGCGGCCCGTTGGGGTGGGCCGAGGCTGAGCGATCCGCATATCGGAAAAAGTTTTGCTTGGAGCGTGATCCTTTGGGGTCTGCTGCAGGCGGGTTGTTTAACATTGTGAAGAGGGAATGCATCCGAACGTTCGGGGCGCATGCTGATCGTGGTGGGGTTTTGACCCTGGGCGAGAGGCGGATATGCGTGTCGAACCGACGGCCTTTGGGCCGTGTCCTATCAGCTTGACCGCAGGTGGGGATGTTGGATGTGTTTGAAGCAAAAAATGGTCTTTAAAGACGGATCGATGCTTTGACGGGGTTGGTGGATCGTCCGCAAGGATGGATTGGCCGATCTGGTGACGCATGCGTGTTGTGAGGGGTCTGCCGAGGCTCTGTTCGTGACGGCTCTTGAGTGAGCGACGCTGTAACCCACGCGATAAACAGCTGTGCTTTGGCGCAGGCGGGGTGAGCATTGATAATGAGAGCGATCAAGTGCCTTAAGGGTATCTGGTGGATGCCTTGGCGCTGAGAGGCGATGAAGGACGTGGTACGCTGCGATAAGGTTTGGGGAGCCGCGAACGGGCTTTGATCCAGACATGTCCGAATGGGGAAACCCACCTTCGACCTTGTAACTCTAAGCTGTTGTCTGATCCTGCGAGGGGTTGGGCAAGGTTTGGAATTGCAAGGTCACATGAGGGTATTTGTGTCTGAATAGATAGGACACAAAAGCTAACCCGGGGAACTGAAACATCTAAGTACCCGGAGGAAAGGACATCAACGAGACTCCGTTAGTAGTGGCGAGCGAACGCGGACCAGGCCAGTGCTTTGTGATGATTGAGCAGAACCGGTTGGAAAACCGGGCCATAGTCGGGTGATAGCCCCGTATGCGGAAGAGAGTCACGGAGCCATGAGTAGGGCGGGACACGTGAAATCCTGTCTGAACGTAGGGGGACCACCCTCTAAGCCTAAGTACTCCTCAGCGACCGATAGCGAACAAGTACCGTGAGGGAAAGGTGAAAAGCACCCCGACGAGG